>DATKFJ010000201.1:0-3670 GCA_035511435.1 Acetobacteraceae bacterium
GCCTGCGGACCGCTGACGAATCGATTGCCGCGAACGTAGAATCGCAGCAGGCTGTCGGCCGCGCGCGTAATGCCAATGCGTTTGCTCTGCCCGATTTCGCCTGACGCTCGACTGCTAGATCCGAGCCACAGCGGACCGGCCTGACAAAGGTCGACCCCGTCCAATCGGCGATCAATCTGCAGGGCTGCACTCAACCGTCCCGGGCCCCGTGCCAAGTCTTGCAACCGGTCGGTGCCGCGATTTCGCTCCATGATCGTGATGCCGTCGGTAGGCTCGATCGCCCTGATCAAGACGCCCGCGCCCACACCTGATGCCTCGCTGGAGACGTTGAGCATGAACGAGCTGCCATAGGCGAGATAGACGTACGCATGCCCGCGCTCGAGGAACAGCGCCCGATTGCGCGGGGTGATGCCACGATAGGCATGACCCGCGGGGTCGCCGATGTCATATGCCTCGGTCTCGACGATGCGGCCGCCCGCCACGCCTTCGGCCAATACCCGCACGAGCATTTTGCCGATGAGAAAATGAGCAAGCTGGGCGGTATCGACGGGAATCTCTGACCGATCCAGCACGCTGGCGCGCGCTATTGTCGTGTCGACTTCATCCGTGCTCAACGTCGAAGTCATTTGCGCACGCTGCGGCCCAGTGGCGATTAAGTGCCTCTCGAATCTTATTCTCATCCATGCTGCCGCTCCCGCTCCTGGTCATTAAGGCCCGGCCGGTCCGTGTCATCGCAGGTTGGCCGCACACCCCGGTGAAGTCACGTGGCGTCGGCCGCGCGAAAGTCGTCAGGCCGTAATGAACCCCAGCCGGTCCTCTTCCAGTACCGCGCAGGTCAGTGCGCCACCCATCACGGCCCCGGTATCGATGCCGATACGGTTCGGCCGCACGGACGGCTCCTGCCGCGGCGTATGGCCATGCACCACGACCACGCCGTGCGATTCCTTCGACGACAGGAACGGTTCGCGGATCCACATCAAGTCGTGCCGGCTCTGCCGTTCCAGCGGCACGCCTGGCCGGATCCCCGCATGCACGAACAGGTAGCCGCCGGCCGCGTGGCGCAATGCCAGGTCTCGCAGAAACACCAGATGCTGCCAGGGCAGGTAGCCGGACCAGTCCTTTGTCTGCGCCGAATGCGGCACGCCCCAGCTCAGCAGCGAATCCGCGCCGCCGTTGGCAAGCCACAGATCGGCCGCCTCGGTCTCCCCGGACGCCACCGCCGCCAGCATCATGTGCTCGTGATTGCCCATCAGATTGACGGTCGGCACGTCCGGCAATGCCGCACCGCCGGCCAGCAGGGCCACCACCCCGGCGCTGTCAGGCCCGCGGTCCACATAGTCGCCCAGATGCACCAGCAGCGGTTCCGTTACGGGCCGCTCCGCCAGGTCTTCGGCGATCAGCCCGTGCAACGCCTCCAGTCGGTCCAGGCAGCCATGGATATCGCCGACGGCATAGACCCGTTGGCCGGTCGGCAGTGTCGCGGGCGCCTGAGTGAAATCGATCATACCCGCATAACCTAGGCGACACAGCGCCGCGTCTCCAACCGCCTCCCTTGGCGGGTGGTCCGTGCAGTCGCCATGTTCGCATTGGGTGTGGGACGCGCGCATTCGCGCAGGACTGGACTGCACGACGTCCCCCGGGTCTCACCCATCGTGCGTTGAAACTCAGACCGCGTGCGTCGGCACGCCGGAAATCGGACCTGGTTGCGCGTTGGGCCGCACATCAGCCGCCCTCGTCAGCTTCGTCTCGTCTCGTCGCCTCCATCCGCCTGCGTAAGGCGCTGTCGCGACACGCGCGAGGTATCGAACACGACCTGGTCCCACCGCCAAAGCTGCTGGAAAAAGCCGCGCGCGAGGCTCCGATCGCCCGGCTCGCGGCAGATCTCCGCGATGGTGCGTTCCCCGTCGATGGCTGCCAGCAGCCGCTCCTGCCGCGCGTCGATGGGCAGGTAGATGTCGGTATAGGTGTGATTTCGATTGATCAGCACCGCCGCGGCGCCCGGTGGCAGGCGCTCCCGCACCGTCAGCGTATCGGGCAACCGAATGGGCGTATAGCCGAGCCAGGCCTCGCCATCGAAATCGACCGCCGCACCCGGCGCCGGTCGGTCCTTCCGGTAGGCCACGACGGCATGGCGGACCATGGTCCCGCGGAACAGCTCGATGGCGGCGTACTGCGCATCGGCTGCCAGGCCAGCCAGCCTGGAGTGATGAGGCGCGGCCGCCAGCGCGCCACACCACGGCAAATAAGGCGCCTGGCGCACCCAGCGTCCAAACGTCAGGTCGGCGCGGCCCAGGAAGTGCAGCAACTGCGGGACCGAATACGATCGGTCACGCGGATGCAGCAACGCATCGGCCAGCCCGGCCCGATCGGCGAAGTCGGGCGAGTTGCGCATCAGAGGCGCAATCGGATGGTCCGGCGGCAGTGCCTTGAGGCTCGCGGCAAGGTTGCGAATTTCAGGCGCCGTCGCGTCGATGCCCAGGCGCCGACAGTAGTCCTGCAGCATGTAAATGCCCGCGCGGCCATAGGGCGCATACACCATCACATTGAGAGCGCCATTCGGCTCAAGTACGTCGCGCAGGGCCCGCAACCCAGCGTCTGGGTCGGGCAGATGGTGCAGCACGCCGGTGCAGACCACGTGCTCGAAGCGCTGGCCGAGTTCGGCGGCGCGCTCCACCGCGAGCTGGCGTACCTCGAGGTTGGCGAGTGCGTACTTGCGTTTCAGCCCTTGCGTAAACGCGATGCTCTTGGCGCTGACGTCGATCCCGACGACCTGCGCGCGGGGCCAGCGCAGCGCATAGTGGGCGGCTTGGGTGGTGCCGCAGCCGGCCACCAGTATGCTCCGGTCGTCGCGGTAGGGCTCGGCCGGCCAGAAGAGATGGGAATCGGCGCGTCGGCGCTGGTCGTCCCAGAGCTTGCGGTAGGCTGGCAGATCATCCACCGGCGGCGGGTAAGGATGATTTTCGTAAAACGCGCTCACCTGCCTGGCGATGGAGGCGTCGTTCGCGGCGGGAATCTTGTCGTCGTTCATGACCGATTGGGGCCTTTTCCTACCGAGTTCTATCAGCTCGGTAGGGAAAGAATCGGCTCTCTCGCAAACATCAAGTGCGCGTCCCGCCTGCCAAACCAATTCCCCTATCTTGCCGACTAAACGCCAGCCGCAAAACAGCGGCCCATGCATGAGAAGGTCCCATGCGTGGGCCGCTTAGATACCGGACGGCGAACGCCACCGTCCTTCTGCATCCCAGATACCAAGGTTCAGGTATGGGGTGCCGACACCTGCGCCAGCACTGCGTCCAGGTTGAACGACGCAGGTCTCTGCCGTGGCGGGAACTTCACGAAGTCCGCGATTGCCGACGCGATCACCGCCTGCATTTGGTACAGTTGCGGCACGTGATCGACCATCCAGTCCAGGTAGGTATTGGAATTGAATTCGGCCCGTTCGAACGGGTCGCGTCGGAGGCTCATGATGTACGGCAACCGAAGCTTCACGAACGGCTCGGCCCATTGCCGCATCGTATTGGCGCGTTGTACCGCCAGATGGAACTTCCAGTCGCCAACCCGGACTGCGATAACGTCGCCGTCATCACTGAAGTAGACGATTTCATTTCTCGGGCTCTCCTTCGCCTCGCCGGTGAGGTAGGGGATCTGGTTGTAGCCATCGAGATGAACG
>DATKFJ010000202.1:0-3587 GCA_035511435.1 Acetobacteraceae bacterium
CGGGTGGTGGATACCGAAAGTGTAAGCTGGCATCGCGCCGGCTACTCGGTCACCGGCTCGCCGGCGAACTTCGCGTTGATGCGCACCGTGCGCAACAGCCTGTCGCGCCGCATTGCGCTGAAACTGCCCAAGGCAGGCGAACTTCAGCGGCTGCGCGACGAAATTGCCGCACTCAGTCCCGACGGCGAGCAGCTTGCCCGGCGGCTGGAACTGGAAGAAGAACTCACGCGCAAGCAGCGGCGTACCGGCCTGATCCCGTATATCGATCCGCTGGACGTGCGCTACCGGATGTTCACGCCGCAGCCGAAGCCGGTGGCGCAGGCTGTGATGTTCTGCCTGATGGACGTGTCCGGCTCGATGACCGAGCACATGAAGGATCTCGCCAAGCGGTTCTACGTTCTGCTCTATATCTTCCTGAAGCGCCGCTACAAGCACGTCGACGTGGTCTTCATCCGCCACACACACCAGGCACAGGAAGTCGACGAGGATACATTCTTCCATTCGCCGGAGACCGGCGGCACGGTGGTATCGACCGCGCTCGAGGAAATGCAGTCCGTCATCGCGGAACGCTACAATCCAGATGCGTGGAACATCTACGCCGCGCAGGCCTCGGACGGCGACAACACCGCGTCCGACAACGACAAGACTGCTTCGCTGCTGATAGATACCATCCTGCCGGTCTGTCAGTACTATGCCTATCTTGAAGTCGGCCGTGATTCCGAGCACTTCCCGCCAGGCTTCATTCGCCGCGATTCCGACCTGTGGCAGACCTACACCGCAATCTGCAAGTCGGGCGCGCCGATGGCGATGCGCAAGGTGGGTCACCGGCGTGATATTTACCCGGTATTTCGCGAACTGTTCGCCAAGAAGCAGGCGACTGCGGGAGCTGACACCGAATGAACGACTTCAGCGGCACGGGCATCAGTGTCCGCGCGGAACGCCCATTGTTCGAGGGTGCGGACTGGGAATTCAGCACCGTCCAGCGCGTGCACGACGCCATCGAGAAGATCGCGGTCGAGGAACTGGGGCTGGATGTCTACCCCAACCAGATCGAGGTCATCGGCACCGAGCAGATGCTGGATGCCTATTCCTCGATCGGCATGCCGCTGTTCTACAAGCACTGGTCGTTCGGCAAGCATTTCGCGCGCAACGAGGCGATGTATCGCGCCGGCATGCAGGGCTTGGCGTATGAGATCGTGATCAACTCCAATCCATGCATCAGCTACATCATGGAGGAGAATACGGCCACGATGCAGACGCTGGTGATTGCGCATGCTGCATTCGGCCACAACCATTTCTTCAAGAACAACTACCTGTTCAAGCAGTGGACCGACGCCAACGGTATCCTCGACTATCTGGAGTTCGCTCGCGGTTACATCGCACATTGCGAGGAACGCTACGGCGAGGCGCAGGTGGAACGCCTGCTGGATGCCGCGCATGCGCTGATGAGCCACGGCGTGCACCGCTATCCGCGCCCTCGCACCGCAGATTTGCGCTCCGAGGAACTGCGCGAGCGCGAACGCCGCGAACACGATGAGCGGGTATTCAACGATCTGTGGCGCACCCTGCCGGGCAAGGGCACGGAAAAGGTCGACCAGACGGCCGAGGACCGCCGTCGCGCGCTGTTGCAGTTGCCGCAGGAAAACCTGCTGTATTTCCTAGAGAAGACCGCGCCGCGCCTACTGCCCTGGCAGCGCGAGATTCTCCGGATTGTCCGCATGATTGCCCAGTATTTCTACCCGCAATCGCAGACCAAGGTGATGAACGAGGGCTGTGCCACCTATGTGCACTACCAGATCATGCAGCGCCTCCATGAAAAGGGCCTGCTGACCGACGGCAATATGGTCGAATTCCTCCGCTCCCACACCAACGTGGTGTTCCAGCCGGACTTCGACGATCCGCGCTATTCAGGCATCAACCCGTATGCACTCGGCTTCGCCATGATGCGCGACATCGAACGCATCTGCACTGAACCGACCGCGGAGGATGAGCAGTGGTTCCCCGCAATCGCCGGCAAGCACGATCCGATGGCAGTGCTGCGCGATGTATGGGCCAACTACCGCGACGAAAGCTTCATTCTGCAGTTCCTCAGCCCGCGTCTGATTCGTGAGTTCGGCCTGTTTCATGTGCTCGATGATGCCAACGAGTCGAACCTCAGCGTGGAAGCCATCCACGACGAGCGCGGCTATCGCAAGATCCAGCGCGCTCTGGCCCGGCAGTACGATATCGCCTGGACACTGCCTGACATTCAGGTGGTGGACGTCAATCTGGCAGGCGACAGGCGCCTGATCCTGAACCACCGCGCGCTCAACCGCGTCCTGCTGGAAGAACGCGATGCGCGCTTCGTCCTTCAGCACCTGGCCGACCTCTGGGGCTACGACGTGCTGCTGAAGGAAGTCGATCCGGCTACAGACGCCGTGTTGAAGGAGCATGCGGCAACGCCGCGCAGTGGCGTTCTCCAGCCCGATCCCTGATCGCTCTGTAACCTTTCATCGGCGCGACCTCCTAACGAAACGAGCCGGCGAGGTGGATCTTGCCGGCTCGTTCTAATTACGCCCGACGTTAAAGCGCCAAGCGCCTGTCAGGTAGCGGCAGTGTTATTTGCCGTCGCCGTTATTAGGCTTGGCGACCGTTGGGTGCGCCGCATCCGGGCTGGATTGTGGCACGGTATTGGGGCCGCCCGGACCAGCGTTCGTGTTCGCGCCGCCAGTGGCGTTCATGCCATAGGTATTCGTGGGGTCCTGCGCGCCGGTCGCCGGCGTGCTGAGCTGTTGGCTGCCCGTCTGGGCTCCCGTCACTGCCTGGCTTGGAGCGGCGCCAGCGCCCGTGGCGAAGCTGGTGGCAGTAACACCCGTCAGCAGAATGGTCGCCATACCCAGCGTATATAATGTCTTTTTCATCCGTTGCTCCTGTGGTCGTGAATCACGAGCACTAGGAACGCATCGCGCGCTAATGCGATGCGTGTGGTCACGACAATTGGATCAAAGGACCAACATTGCGGCCGCGGTGCTGATCATCGCAAGCCGTATCAGTCGCGTGAGCGCGATCATCGCCACGAAAGTGCCGCACGCCATGATCGCGGGTATGACACGCATCCAGTACCCGTGAGCGATCAGCATCGCCACCGGCAGTTCTACTCCGCCGCCTTTGCGCGCCGCGGCCAATCGGCGACATCGATGCGCGGCATATCGAAGCGGTCGGTAGTGCGCGCGTACCAGCCACGACCGTGCATGCGGCCGACGAGATCGAGCTTTGGCGTGTCGATGTAGCACTTGTCGGCATCCAACACGAATTCATCGGCCACGTGGATCGCGACCACTGTCCCGAGGATCACCGCGCGGTCCACGCAAACCTCGACGATCACCAGTCGCTCGCATTCGAACGACACCGGACTTTCCGCGATGCGTGGCGGCTTCACGCGTGACGACGCCACGGTGGTCAGCCCCGCCTCGGCCAGTTCGTTCACCCCCTTGCCGAAGTCGATCGCGGTGATGTTCATTTGTTCGGCGAGACGGTTCGAAACGAGGTTCACCACGAACTGGCCGGTGCGGCGGATATTGCCACCGGTATCCTTCACGTCGCCGGGC
>DATKFJ010000203.1:0-11919 GCA_035511435.1 Acetobacteraceae bacterium
GCGAGGTGCTGTATTGCCCGACGATTAGCTTGTCACGCTTGAGCACGACGTCCATCTGGGATTCCTGCGCGCGAACCGGGAGCGCCAGCAGTCCCAGCGCCAGGCAGGCGGCAATAGCCAACCGCGCCGACCGTGCTGGCCAGGAGGCATTCCCGTGCCGTTGTCCCATGTTTCGCGATTTTCGCATGATGCTGTCCCCTGTTGATTGCGCCGTTTGTCGGGCCATGATCGCCTGCCCCGGCTGATAGTAAGACCATGCCGCAATCGTGAAGCAAGAACCGTGCCCGGGCGAGTGCCGCCGCCATCGCACGCCGCTAGCCCTGAACTCACACCCGTTGCACAAAATTGGGGCTGTCAGCGGCCCGACCGCTCGGCGGCCAACCGGCGTAGCCGCACCAGGTATTCCGAGTCCTTCTCGGGTCTGATCCCGTGTTGCCCGGTGACCCATGACCGGTGCGCGTTTGGCATCTTGCGCCGCAGCCGCCGCAGTTCTGCGCCGTCCAGCAACGGGCGGATTGGCCAAAGAAGCAGTCGGCCGAGCGAGCGCAGGACCGTTTTGCGGGACGGCGTCAGCGATGCAGGTGCTGGCATGATCACCGCGCGATCCGCCGACCGGGTTTGTCAAAACTCATACCCGAATCCCTTTTTCAGAGATCGTGATAAAAATAACAAGGAAATTGACGGACCACAATATGCGGCTTGGTCCTCAGCCGGCTCGGCAGCGGTCTTGTCGCCGAAGGCCGGTGGCGGTAGCAAATATCGACCCGTCACCAACGGAGGAACCGGCAATGAAGGCAGTCCTGAACGGCCATGAGATCGCGGCGAGCGACGACATCGTCGAAGCCGGCGGCTACCAGTATTTTCCGCCGTCCACGGTTCGCATGGAGTGGCTCGAGAAAGTCGAGAAGACAGACTCCGACCGTGCCTGCCCGCACGGCGTGCAGTTCTACGACGTGGTGATCGACGGCAAGCGCCACGCGCGCAACGCCTGGTCCTACGAATCACCGCAACCGAAGCTGGCGCAGGTCAAGGGGCGCTTCGGCTTCTGGGAAGACGTCGAACTTCGCTGACGCTTCAGCGCTTCGCCGTGTCGAGCGAGGGCAGCCGGTAGCGATCCTGCGGATCGTCCCAGCCCTTGAACTTCGGCGGTCGCTTTTCCGCGAATGCGGCGCGCGATTCCATCAGGTCGCTCTTGGCGCCGTGTTCGTGCAGCGCATCTGCGAGTTTTTGCTGCTCGGGCGACGGAACGGGCCGCATCTGGCGCATCATGTGCACCGTGTTGACGCGCGACGCCGGCGGCAGCGTCAGCAGATGTTCGGCCATGGCCAGCGCCGCCGGCATGACTTCGGCAGGCTCGACCAGGCGGTTGATAAAGCCGATGTCAAAGAAACGTTCGGCGGTGAAGCGGAAGCCGAGAGCCATCTCCATCGCGATAGGATACGGCACATTCGCCACGTGGCCGTGATTGTAGCCGCCGAGCAGCCAGCGCTTGGCTTCCGAGACCTCGAAGATGGCGCCGCGCGCCGCGACCCGCAAATCCGTGCGTTCGACCAGCATGAAGCCACCGCCCATGGCGAAGCCGTTGACCGCGGCAATCACCGGCTTCTCCAGCGCGCCCGACATGAACGGGTCTTCGATGGCGGGACGCCGTCCGCCGGGTGCGCCGTTCTCCAGCGATTCCTTCATGTCCTCGCCGGCGCAGAACGCGCGGCCGGTGCCGGTGAAGATGGCGACCTCGAGTTCGTTGCTGTGGCGGAATTCGGTCCAGGTCTCGGCAAGCCTCGTGCGCATTTCGTGATTCAGCGCGTTGAGCCGCTCGGGGCGGTTCATGCGGACGACGAGGATCTGTCCGTGGCGCTCGGTTTCGACGGATTGCATGGAGTGGCTCCTTCGGCGCCAGGGATGACTGCCGCCACAACGTAGCAGCGGGAGTTTGAGGGGCAAGCGTCATGCAGGCGGCATGACAACAGGGGCGTAAATCGTGCACTATCCTGGTATGGCATGGCGCAACGGAGCCTGAACCAGCCGACCAGCCAGCAACCATCGGTCGAAACCGATCGGCCGCGATGACACCAACAACAGTACGGGAGCGCGACCCCATGGCAATCAGCGGTACGAACGACCAGCGATCCCACATCTATCTCGGCCTCGCCGGTGAAACCGGCCGCGGCCGCGTTGTGCAGTCGGGGCTTTACCGCATGGCCGACGGCAGCGACGAATGGGAGACCCTGCAACGCGGCCTTCCCGAAGCGCCCGCAGTGCGTGCGCTCGCAGTTCATCCATCGAACCCCGACATCGTCTACGCCGGCACGCAATCCGGCCCGTATCGCAGTGCCGACCGCGGCGAGCACTGGGAGAAAGTCAATATCCCGGACCACAACCTGCCGGTCTGGTCATTCCTGTTCCACCCCTACGATCCCGACGTGATGTTCGTCGGTTACGAGAATTGCGAAATCTACCGCAGCGACGATGCCGGCGAGCGCTGGCTGCGCCTGCCCGTCAGCGTGCGCTTCCCCGAAATCACCACCGCACCTGGCGCCAACCCGGCGAAGCGGGTGCTGATGCTGGATGCGAGCGTCAATGAACCGGACCACCTCTATGCCGCGATCGAGGTCGGCGGCACGATCCGCTCGATCGATGGCGGCGAGCACTGGGAAAACCTGAGCCACGGCCAATACCTGAATGACGATGCGGTCGACATGCACGGCGTATTGGCCAGCCGCTGGCGGCCCGGCACCGTGTTCGGCATCGGCCGCGCCGGCATGTTCCACAGCAATGACGGCGGCGACCACTGGCGGCACGTGACACTGGAGCCGCTGAACCCCAAGGGTCAGATCTATTGCCGCGACATCCACGAAGTGCCGGGCAACCCGCGCAAGCTGTTTGTCGCGGCGGGCGCCAATTTCCAAAGCGATCAGGGCGTGCTGCTGTACAGCGGCGATGGTGGCGACACATGGAGCCGGGTCGACATGGGTGTCCAACCACCGCATACGATGTTCGCGCTCGCATTCGATGAACGTCGCCCGGCACTGATGTCGTGCGCCACCAATGGCGGCGAGGTCTACAGCAGCCAAGATGGCGGCGAGAGCTGGACCACGCATCAGCCGCCGCCGGGCGGGACCCAGATTTACGCGCTGGCGCGAGGCTGACCACGTCACGGAAACGCACGGGTGGATTTTCAGCTAACCCAGTATCAGCGAAGCCTGCAACAACGCTGCCTGGAACTGGCGTCCGACTTTGCCACCCGTTCGTCCGACCACGACCGTGATGCATCGCACCCGATCGAGAATTACGACCGCCTCCGCTCCGAGGGCTTTCTGGAACTCACGATTGCGAAGCAGTGGGGCGGATCGGGCGCCAGCTTCTTGGACCACACGATCGCCTACGAAGCTTTGGGTCAGGGCTGTCCGTCCACTGCACTCGCATTCAACATGCATGCCTCGGTGGTCATGCCCGTGCTGCAAACCGCGGAAGTTACCAATGAAACCAAGGTGCGCGTGGCAGACCTTGTGGTGCGGCAACGCAAGCTCATCGGCGGAAATTTCTCCGAGCCAGGCACGACATCGTTGCTCGGTGAGCGCCCGCTGAGTGCGCGCGTCCGCGCCGTGGATGGCGGCTACAGCATCACCGGGCGGAAGATGTTCGCCTCGATGCTGGAAGCCGCCGATTACGTCATGGTGATGGCGTACCCCGACACGGCTAGGAGCCCGTTTGCCGGAATGCTGCTGCTGGTGCCGGGCGGGGCGGAGGGACGGCGCGTCAACGCCAACTGGGATGTCCTTGGCATGCGCGCGACCCGCAGCGATTCACTGATTCTGGAGGACTGCCGAGTGCCGGAAAGCGCGATGCTGTACGCGTCGGATGACACGAGGCAATTCCGTCACGATTATCTGAACTGGTTCTGGGGTTCATATACCGCGGTCTATCTCGGCGTGGCCGTCGCGGCGTACAACGAATTACGCAAGGTGATGCACGCGCGACAACCGCAGGGCTATGCGCAACCGCTGGCCTATCATCCGGACGTCCGCCGTCATGTGGCGACGATGAGCACCGATCTCGCGGCAGCTCGGCTGATCACATATCACTCGGCGTGGCTCAGCGACACGCAGGGACCGTGCGCGGAAACCACCGCGGCGCTGTACCGCGCGAAATACATGGTGGGCGAAGCAGTAAGTCGCATCACGCGTGCGGCACTGACACTGGGCGGCGCGCACGGCATCTTCAAAGGCTCGCGTCTGGAGCAGTTGTTTCGCGATGGCGCATTGGCGCCGATCCAGCCACCATCAGCGGATTTCTGTCTGTGGAACATGGGGGTGCACGAATTGGAGCTGGATCCCGCGGAGCTTTTGCCGCCGCTTAAGCCGGTGTAGCGACGCCCATACGCATAGCTGTCATTGCGAGGAGCGCCGCGCCTGGCGGTGGCGCCCTTATCCTTCCTCCATTCCCTTCTCCGCAAGCTCACCGCGTGCCTTGTCGTTCTTGGACAGAGCCAGTCCCATACCACGCAAAACGTGCGGCGCCTGGGAGAACTGGACGTTGGCGTACTCCACCACTTCGATTCGGTTGCCCCACGGATCAAGGAAATCGAGGAAGCGCCCGTCCAGGACCGTGGCGCCAGCTGCCTCGGCTCGTGCGCGGACGCTCGACCGGTCATCCACCACGATGCCGAAATGCCGCTGCTCCAACTTGCCCGAAGCCGGCCCCTGCATCAGCGCGATGAACTGGTCGCCGAGATCGATGAACGCATTGTGCTCGCCCCGCCCGCGCAAGGTGTACTGGAAGATTTCGCCGTAGAACGCCAACGCGGCATCGATATCACCAACCTGGATGGCAACGTGATTGATCCCGACCATCCTCGGCTTTGCTGCATCCATGACCCGATCCTCTCACTAGGCAACCGGCTGTTCCGCATGCGGCAACGCCGCCTCGATGATCTGCACGGCGCGAACCCGATCGCCCTCGCCCAACGCGTGCAGCGCCTGCTCGATTTCACCGATCAGCGGATCATTGATCCGCACATCAGTCTTGAACAGCGGCACCGAACGATCGAGCACGCGGGTTTCCGCCATCTCCAACGCCTGTTGCGCCTCGCCGGTCTGGTCGAGTACCAGCGCGGCGCGCGCTGCCAGCAGATAGTCACGCGGCGTGGCATTTTCACCAACGGTCGGCGAGGGCAGATTGGGTGCCAGTACCGACGTCGTGTCGCCCGGTGCGATGTTACCCGCCTTATCCGACAGTGGCAGTGACTCGCCCGTGCCGATGTCGTTGCCCGGCCGCGCACCGGTCTCCGGATTTACGCCGGGTGGCACGGCTTGTGACAACGGTGGCGCCGCGGGTTGGGCGACAGCCGCCGATGCGGCGACACCGAGCACGACGGCGAACAATGCTACCACACGCCACATCGCCCGCATCGCCATCCCTCCCGCGAAGCGGAACAGTGACGCAGATCGGGGAGCCGGAGCAATCGGGTGAATGGCGGATTGCGGTTTTACTGTCATTGCAGGCTGCTGCGCAGCCGGTGGACTTTCGCTCAGCACACGATCATTACAAAAGCCGAGGCGACGCGCGATTGCTCACGCGTCCATGCGATTGCCCGGCATTTCGTGCCCGTCAGCAAAGGGCACGCCACGATCCAGCTGATTGGTCAGATAGCCGAGACGGCGCAGGAGCAATGGCAATTCTGGATGCCGCGGCAATGGCGCGTCATGCAGAATACCGAGCCAGTTTTGCCAGTCATCCCGCGACAGACGCAGGGAACGGCATTGTCGATCTGTATCCATGCCGATCTGTTCCGCCGTCTGGAGAAACAATCGAAGCTCCTGCCTGGCAACGTCCGGTGCATCTCGGTGACTGATATTCGACATGACACTGCTCCCCCGGTCCAACATGCAATCCCGCGCATTTTGTCGGCAAATGCCGCGATGTCGTTGACCTACGTCACACCTGAGCGGGTTTCCGTGGCGTGACCACAGGTTCGCACCGCTGCTAGAAGCGCGTCCAGGGGCGGAGGACGTTGCATGCGAATTGTCGACGCGCAGGTACATATCTGGGCCGCAGATACGGCCGACCGGCCGTGGCCCGCATCCGGGCGTAGTTCCCCGCATCGCAGCGAACCGTTCTCCGCCGCTGACCTGCTGGCCGAGATGGATGCCGCCGGCGTCGACCGCGCGGTGCTCGTGCCGCCATCGTGGGAAGGCGACCGCAACGACCTGGCGCTGGAAGCCTGTCTGCAACATCCCGCCCGGTTCGCCATCATGGGCAGGCTGGATGTGGATCCGGCAAACGCCGCGGCGCTGGCGACGTGGCGCACGCAGCCCGGGATGCTTGGGCTGCGCTTCACCCTGCGGCCACACCATACCTGGCTGACCGATGGATCCGGCGAATGGTTGTGGCACGGCGCGGAGCAGCATGGACTGCCCATCATGCTGTCGTGTCCCGGCATGTTGCCGATCATCGACCGAATTGCCGAACGCCATCCGAAGCTGCGGCTGGTGATCGACCACCTGGCACTCGCCCGCACCAAGGACGCCGCGGCCTTCGTCGACCTGCCTAACCTGCTGGCACTGGCAAAACGGCCGAACGTCGCCGCGAAGGCATCCGCCCTGCCCTGCTATTCGTCCGACAGCTATCCGTATCGCAACCTGCATCCGTACATCCGCCAGGTATTCGACGCATTCGGCCCGCAGCGCACTTTCTGGGGCACCGATTTGACCCGTCTGCCTTGCAGCTATCGCCAGGGCATCAGCTACTTCATCGAGTTGCCGTTTCTGTCCGAAACGGACAGGGAATGGGTGATGGGCCGCGCGATCTGCGAATGGCTCGGCTGGCCATGACCGCAGCGACGGTGCCGTCCGGCTGGCCGTCGGGACGGCCGCTCGCCGTCTCGGTCAGCGTCATGCTGGAGGGCTGGGCCGAGGGCAGCGCACCCGGCATCGGCCCGATGGGCAATGTGCTGAAGCCGGGCGTGACGGACTTGCAGGCCCTATCCTGGGCGGAGTACGGGCCAAAGGTCGGCACGTGGCGATTACTCGATCTGCTGGACCGCGAGGGCGTTCGTGCGGTGTTCTACACCAGCGGCGTGGTGGCGGAACGTTACCCCGACCTGCCGTCCGCAATCGCCGCACGCGGGCATCCCGTGGCGGCGCACGGCTGGAGCCAGGGCACACTGCCACCGTATTTGACCGCGGACGCAGAACAGGCGGACGTCGCGCGCTGTGTCGATGTGCTGACGCGGACCGCTGGCCGGCATCCGGGTGGCTGGCTGAGCCCACGCTGTACGCCGAGTGCGGTGACCTCGCGGTTGCTGGCACGCGCCGGGTTTCGCTGGCACGCGGATATGTTCGATGCGGATCTGCCGTACCGGATCGATACCGGCGAAGGCTCGCTGCTTGGCGTGCCGTTCACCATGGAGGTAAACGACATGCCGCTCTATGTGCGCTACGGCAATGAGCCGGACGCGTTCACCCGCACGCTGGCGCGCATCGTCGAAGGTTGGAATCGGCTGGGCAGTCCGTTCGCATGCCTGGACATCACCGTGCACGCGCATGTTTTCGGCCGACCGTACGGCGCGATCGCACTACTTGATTCACTTGCGCTGGTGAGGCAACACGGTCACTGCTGGCTGACCGATCACGCGTGTCTGGCGGAAACGTATCCGTAGGGGCATTCCCGCAACAGGAGACCATCCATGGCAAGGTTCGTGATCGCGCCACACATGCGGCTACACGAATGGGTGGCCGAGGAGAAGGGCTACTTCGCCGACGCGGGTCTCGATTACGAATTCCGCGATGAGCTGCGTTCCGCGAGCGGGCGGCGACACGACCTGGGCGATCGGGTAGGCGCCTACCAGACCATCGAGAAGGGCCGCACGTCCGACGTGAGCTGTGCATGCCACTGGACAGTTAACGTCGCCGCCTCGGTAGGACACGGCAAGCTGTACGCCGATTGCTACTCCGTGGCGCCGGCGGGGATCTTCGTGCCGGCGGACTCGCCGGTCACCGCACCTGAGCAGCTTGCCGGCGTGCCAATCTCGGTGGGTTACCAGTCGGGCAGCCACTATTCGGCAATTCAGGCGCTGGAACAGTACATGCCACATGCCGACATCAGCCTGTCCTTCGCGGACGGCTTGCTGTTTCGGCGCATGGAAAAGCTGATCGACCGCGAGGTGCCGGCGGTATCACTGTTCAGCGGCCCATATTACTTCGCCGAGCAGCTAGGCTTCCGGAAGGTGATCGACACCACATTCATGATGGCGTCGATGATCACCGGCAATCCGGACATGGGCGATGTACGCCGCTATTTCGGTGCTCTGCGGCGTGCACAACGCGATATCGATCTGCGTCCGGAGCTGTACACCAAGCACTACCGGAACGAATTCCCCGAGCGCTTCCATGCGCTGATGGACACGCGGCGCTGGGGACCGGGCGAACGTCTGGTGTTCGAGCCTTACACCAAGGATGTGTTCGAACAGGCATTCAACTGGATTGCCGATCGCGAGATCTTCGCAAGGGACCAGATGGGAGCGGGACGCTACGAATCCGCCATTCTGTCCCTGGCGGGAAGCTGAGCGCGTGCCAACGGGTTATGTTGCATCGTCGGGCGGCATGTAACCATGGCAAACTGTCATTGCGAGAAGCGGCGGATAGCAGGGACACGTCCGGGCATGACATATTAAGGAGCGCTCAGTCGCTGTCCCACAGCATGGGCAATTAATCCGCCTTCGCCGAGGGCTGCATCTCGTGCTCGACGGAGACCTGCGAGAACTACCCGATGTCCTTCAGAAGCAGCTTCCCGAGTTCACGGTCAGTTTCCCAGATCTTGATCGCCTGCTTCAACTGGCGGGTGTGATAGGTTTGGTCCATCCACTTCTCGATCAGTTTTCCGGCCGCCACGACCGCGGCCGTCGCCACCGCGGCGGCCCCTGCATCGGCAGCGAACTTGGCGCCGATGATCAGCGCGATCGTGATCGGTTCCTGCGCGACACCCGGGACCTCGTTTCTCTCGCGCTCTAGGTCAATGAGATCGAGCTCATCGTCGCTTAGCCCCTGTGCGATGAATTTTGCCAACTCCTCGGTGTGTTCACCGGCATCGATGCGGACTATCCTGTGCTCCACGTTCTGTCTCCTCAAGTTGGCGGATCGACGTTCGAATGTAGGCGATGTTGTCGCGGAAGCTACAGTCCTGGTGTCGCTCCGGGATAAACATCCACGTGTTGCAGTAATTGAAGCTGTACTCGGGGCAAGCCTTGTGGCTGCATAGCCTGGTGCTTTCGTCGTAGTAGATTCCGACGGCGCGCCTGACGGCGCCGAACATCGTATAGAGGTCGCGCAATGCGGTCGGCCCATGCACGCCCGGTGCGACGCGCTCAACGCGCTCGACGTAGTCGTAGTCACCCTCCCTGAGGACAGGAACGGCACGCGTGCGCGTCGGTGAGGCGTAGCGCACCAGAATCATCGGCTGATAGGCATCGAGCAGACGCTCGATCGTCGCGTCCGACGTTTGCGCGGGATCATCGAGCAGGTTGCGCATCTCGGGCTGTGTCGTCGCCTCGCCGATCCAGCGTTTCGCCAGCGTATGGAGAGTTGGGTGCGGCCATCTGCTCTCGCCGAACGTTATGTCCACTACCTCGCGCATGGTCAGTTTCAGGGGAGGCAGGTCCACCAGACTGACCTCGAGCTCGCTGAGTTGCCGCGGTGCCCTGAACCGCTCCGAATTGGGCAGGTGTTCGGTGGTCTCGTCGAAGATGCGCTTTATCCTGTTCCGATATGTGTTTGTCGCCGCGCGCAAATCCGGCTTGTGCTTGGCCACGTATTGATAGGCGCCCGTCACAAAGGCGCTGACCGGATTGAGTGTGCAGAAGGCAGCGTTGCAAAGCGGCAGGTACATGTCGAGTGCCAACTCCTCGTCGCCGACGAGCCTGGTTAGGTAGTCGATCATCACGCGGTAGCCACCCTCCCGCTTCGACCATCGGCTGAAGCTCACGGTTGGCGACGGCGTTGTTGATCGCAACAGTTTCCATTGCGTGACGGAGACTGCGGTTTCCAGCAGTGCGAGTGGGCTAAAGGGGGGCAGTTGCTGGTAACCCGCGATCTGCCCCTTATCGCGCATGTGCAGTTCGACACAATGCGTGGAGACGTACGGGTGCAGCTTTTCGCTAAGCAGCCGCAAGATGCCGGGAGTGCGGCCTTGCCAGTCGTGCAGGTCCGGGAATGTATGGTCGAGCGCCCTGAACGTCTTCAGCACGCCCTGGAAGGCGCGGAACGACGACCAGTAAACGAACGGAAGGTTCAATCCCTGCCAGAGGTGAATGCACTCGTGGAGGTAGGTGTCCTTGTTCAGCAGCGACCTGGCGCGATCGGCCAACTGGCGTTGCAGCGAGCAATCGCTTCCCGTCTCGAACGTCGTACGCAGGGATGCAGGCACGTCGGCCGGATCGGCGTGCATAACGCAGATGAAGAAGGCCAGGTCGACATAGGACCTAACTGCCATGGCGGCCCCTGTGAGTGCGATCGGAGCAAGCAGCACGGATTGGTTTGGCAATAACTCCGGGGCGAATACGCGTCAATCGCTGCATGCATTCGTGTGTCGGGCGCACCCGCATGCCGTTGCCGCAGCATACTGCTGGCCGGGGCGCGCCCATCCATTACGATGGAAGAAGGTCTGCTGCACCAACCATCGCAATACACTTGACCCGCCGATCGCTCGTGCTATTTATCACCCCGGAAGTGTAGCCTAGGCTACATTATGTGGGAGTGGTTTCACAGTATGGTCACGGCTGCATGAGCCAGAGCCTGGTCCAGCGCTCCACCCTGTCGGACAGCACGGTCGCCGCCGGCCGTGAGGTGATGGCCGGCCGCCGTCGCGGGATGCGCGCGCTGCTGCCGTTCGCCGGACCCGCCATCATCGCCTCGATCGCCTACATGGACCCCGGCAACTTCGCCACCAACATCCAGGGCGGGGCGCAGTTCGGCTACCTGCTGCTCTGGGTCGTCGTCCTGGCCAACGTCGTTGCCATGCTGTTTCAGGCCCTGTCGGCCAAGCTCGGCATCGTCACCGGCCAAAGCCTGGCGCAGCTATGCAGGACGCATTTCCCGCGCCCCCTGGTCTACGCCATGTGGGTCACCAGCGAGATCGCCGCCATGGCAACGGACCTGGCCGAATCACTCGGCGCTGCCATCGGCCTGTCACTGCTGTTCGGACTGCCGCTGCTGACCGGCCTGCTGATCACCTTCGGCGCCACCTACCTCATGCTGCTGTTGCAAGGCCGCGGCTTCCGGCCGATCGAAATGGTGATCGCCGCGTTCATCGGCGTGATCGCCGTCTGCTACCTGATCGAGCTGTTTGTTGCCCCGCCCGACTGGGCCGCCGTTGCCTTCCATGCCGCGGTGCCCCAGCTGGCCGGACCGGAGAGCGTCACCCTGGCGGTCGGCATTATCGGCGCAACCGTAATGCCGCATGCGATCTACCTGCATTCCAGTCTGACGCAGAACCGTATGCCCGCCCGCAACGACGCCGAGCGCCGCAAGATCATCCGCTACTCCAACCGCGAAGTCCTGATCGCTCTCGGCATCGCGGGACTGGTGAACATGGCAATGCTGGCGATGGCCGCCACGGTATTCCACGAAGGCCACGCCGACGTCGCCGCAATCGAGACCGCCTATCACACGCTGGTCCCGCTCCTAGGCATCGGCGCCGCGGCGGTGTTCATGGCATCGCTGCTCGCGTCCGGCCTGTCGAGTTCCGTGGTCGGCACGATGGCCGGCCAGACCATCATGCAGGACTTCGTCCATTTCCGCATCCCGCTCTGGGTGCGCCGCCTGGCAACCATGATTCCGGCGGTGGTCGTGGTCGCCATGGGTGTCGATTCAACCTGGGCGCTGGTGCTCAGCCAGGTCGTGCTGAGCCTGGTTCTGCCGGTGC
>DATKFJ010000204.1:0-16427 GCA_035511435.1 Acetobacteraceae bacterium
ATGCCGCGCTCGCGGGGCGTGAGTGGCTGGTCGGTGACGCGCCGACGATTGCCGACATAGGCTGCTGGGGCCGCATGGTGTTCATGGCCGAGGGCGGGCTGGAGATCGATCGCTGGTCCAATGTGGCGGCGTGGTCGCGCCGGCTTGCGGCAATGCCGGGATATGCGTTGCCCTACGACCTGATCCCGAAGAAGGACCGGGAGATCGTGTCCGGGACGTAGGCGGCAAAGCCTGGCATGCCTCCGCGGCGCCGGCGGAATGCGCTGCGCTTTTCCGCCCTATGCCCGAACCAGCATCATCTCATGCGCGGCCAATCGCCGGTGCAACAGATACATCGGCATCGCCAGCGCCGACACGCCCGCCGCAGCCAGCAACGCGCCCTCCGGTCCGCCGTACAGATCGGCTGCCCAACCGCACAGCGCCGGCACCACAGTCCCCCCGGCGTAGTACATCGAATAGAACAGCCCCATTCCGACGGCTCGATTCTCCGGCCGCGCCGACAGCGTGCCGACCGCCATGATCACCCCCGGATGGAACGACCCCACGATGCCGATCAGCACCGCCAACGAAACTGGCCAGTCCACCAGCGCCGTACCGCCGATGCCGACCACCAACGCCAGCGTGCCCAGCATGAATATGCGGAGCGCGCCGAAGCGACCGGCGAGCCCGCCGCCGACCATGGTGGCCGGCACGTTCCCCCAGGTCGCGATAGTCAGTACCAGTCCGGTCAGCACCAACCCCTCGCCGCGAACTGCCATGACCGACGGAACATACGAGGTGTAGCCCGAATAGCCGGCGGTATACGCGGTCCAGATCAGCCCCGCGATCATCAGCAGCAGGCACTCGCGGCCGCCCGGCAGAGAGAACGCCCGGGGCACCGGCGCCGCATGCGGCGCGGGCCGGAAGCTGGCGAGGAACAATGCCAGGGCAACCGCCATCGGCACCGTGTCGGACAGGAAGCCGGCCGGCCAGCCATACGCCAGCGTCAGCGGTGGCAGGACAAGCTGCGCAGTGCCAACCCCGATCGGATACGCCGCGACGGAGATGCTGATCGCCAGCATGAAGTGCCGGCCGCTGAACCAGTCCGCAATGATCTTGTTCTGCAGCACGATCATCGCCACCGCGCCGACGCCTGCCACGCTGCGGCCGATACCGATGCCGGCCGGTCCGGCGGCCGCCGCGCTGACCAGCGGGCCCAATACCATGAGCGCGAGGCCGCAACCCACCACCAACCGATCGCCGAACCGACGGCCCAGCAAGCCGAGAGGCAACGCCAGGAATGCGCCGAACAGCATGTAGGCGCCGATCAGGGTTCCTAGCGTTGCGTAGTCGATATGAAATCGCCGCACCAGGACCGGGCCCAGCGTCGCGACGGTCTGGAACTGATAGCCGAAGCCGATGCGGGCGAGCGCCACCACGGCAAGAATCAGCCAGCGCCGCACACCCATGGTTCCTCCCGGCGAAGACCCGCTATGGGGCCAGCCGCTTCTCCATCCAGCCGCTTCTCCATATTGACGAACGTCGGTTCGGCATAGCCGGGATGCGCATGGCGCGTTGTCTCGACGAAGCCGCACCCGGCGAACAGGTGGCGGTTTTCCAGCAGTACCAGGCGCGTGCTGAGATGAATGCGAGACAGGCCGATTTCCCGCGCCGTTGCTTCCGCCGCCGCGATCAGCGCCTTGGCGATGCCGCGGCCACGCCAGGCCGGCGCCACCGCTAACCGGCCCAGATAGAGGCCCCAGTCCGGCGCCATCCCCTGCTCCATCCATAGTGCCGAGCCGGCCAGTGCGCTGTCCGCCTCAACCACGGCACCACCGCCTGTCCGCAGATGCGCCGCAACATCGTTTTCCGTCATCCGCACCGCCGAGGGCGGCGGGTCAGTGGCGACCGACTGGGCGGCGAAGGCGATGCGGATGAGGGCAGCGACGGCCGGGGCATCCCGCGCCTCCATCGGACGGAGCGAAATACCAGATTGCCGCAGCGTCATGTAGCGGAAGGTAGCCCGCGCGGCGGAGCGTGACTATCTTGGGACGATGTCCGAAACGCCTGCCTTTCTCGACGGCGATCGTCCGCCGGTGCCCGACATTGTCGTGCCGCGCGGCGTCATGCCGTTCTACCTGCCACGTCGCCCGGTTCGCGGCCGGCTCGTCCGGCTGGGTCCGCTGGCCGATGCGCTGCTCACGCGGCGTCCCAACCACCCTGTCGTCACGAGACTTGCCGGCCAGTCGCTGGCGCTTGCCGCGGCGCTGTCCACCGCGCTGAAGTTCCGCGGCTCGTTCAGCGTGCAGGCCAAGGGCGACGGGCCGGTAACGATGCTGCTGGCCGACTGCACCAACACCGGGGCGCTTCGCGGCTATGCCCGTTGCGACGCCGACAGGCTTGACGCGCTGTTGCAGATCGATCCGTCACCATCGGCTGCCCAGCTGGTCGGTGGCGGCTACCTGGCCTTCACGGTTGACCAGGGTCCGGATCAAAATCGCCACCAGGGCATTGTCACCATCGAGGGCGGCAACCTGGCAGAGATGGCGCTGCATTACTTCCGCACCAGCGAACAGCTCCGCTGTTTCGTGCATCTCGCCTGCGAGGAAACCGCGGATGGCTGGCGTGCCGGCGCGCTGGTGCTGGAGAAGATCGCCGCCGCGGGGGGCATCGATCCCGATCTCGATAGCGACGCACAGGAGGAAAGCTGGCGCACCGCGACCATACTGGCCGCGACGCTGACCGATGCGGAATTGCTGGATGATACTCTGTCAGCCGAACGTCTGCTTTATCGGCTGTTCCACACTGAAGGCGTGGCGACGGATCGCGCGCGTGCGCTGTCGTACGGCTGCCGCTGCTCGCGCGCGCGGCTGGTGGGCATCCTGGAAGGCTTTCCGGCCGATGACCTGGACCACATGGCGGTGGGCGGGGACATCGTCATGACGTGCGAATTCTGCAATTACGACTTCCGATTTCCCCGCCAGGACGTGCATGGCCGCAGTGCCGCGTCCTGATCGTCTGAACGTCGCTCCGGAGTTCCGCATGACCACCCGCGCGCTGACCCGCCGTTCGTCCCTTCTGCTGCCGTGGCTGCTGGCGGCCTGCGGCGGGGGCGATTCGGATCGATTGTTTCCGCCGCTGCACTACAGCTATCTGACGCCGTTGCGGCTGAACGTCGCCGCGGTGCGGATCGAGCAGCGCTTCGTTCCGTCAGGGGTTGAACCGGACGTCAGCCAGCTTGATCCGATGCCGCCGGTGGACGCACTGCACAACATGGCGGCGGACCGCATACAGGCGTTGGGCAGCTCGGGTCAGGCGGCGTTCATTATCCAGGACGCGTCGCTGGTTCGACAGAAGGACACGATAGTCGGCAACATGGCGGTAGAACTTGACATCTATACATCTGCCAATACGCGCGCCGGCTTCGCCGAGGCCCGGGTGTCACGGACGCATTCGGGGGATGTCGATGATCTGCGTGCGACGCTGTACGACATGACGAAGGACATGATGGACACGATGAACGTCGAGTTCGAATTTCAGCTTCGGCGTTCGTTACGGGACTGGTTGCTGCCCGACAGTGCCGTGCCGATACCGGTGCAGCAGCAGCCGTTGATCCAACAGGCACCGCCCGCGCGTCCGTAGGGCGGACAACTGCCGCGCATTCCGCCGGATGCGTACGGTGGATGGCGAATGCGCTGCGCTTGTCCGCCCTACAATGGCTGTGTCCTGTCGTTGCCGATCATTGCCAGCACCTCGCGGCGCGTCGTGGGATCGTCTCGGAAGGCACCCAGCATGCGGCTGGTCACCATGGTGACGCCCGGCTTGTGAACGCCGCGCGTGGTCATGCACTGATGCGCCGCCTCGATCACCACCGCGACACCACGTGGCTCCAGCACCTGCTGGATCGTGTTGGCGATCTGTGCGGTCAATTTCTCCTGGATCTGCAATCGTCGCGCATAGGCTTCAACCACCCGTGCCAGCTTGCTGATGCCAACCACCCGGCGATGCGGCAGATACGCGACGTGCGCCCGGCCGATGATCGGCACCATGTGGTGTTCGCAATGGCTTTCCAGGCGGATGTCGCGCAGCAGCACGATTTCGTCGTAGCCGTCGGTCTCTTCGAACGTGCGCTCCAGCAGCGCGACGGGATCGACGGCGTAGCCGGCGAAGAATTCCTCATAGGCGCGCGCAACCCGGGCGGGCGTGTCGATCAGGCCCTCGCGCGCGGGGTCGTCGCCAGCCCAGCGCAGCAGGGTACGGATCGCCTGTTCGGCCTCCTGCCGCGTTGGCCGGTCAGTCGTGGCTGCGTTCCCCGCGACAAAGCCGGGAACGGACGTGATAATATTCACCGCGGGGGTTCCTCCCAGACGGGGATGGAGGGCTGCGGCGATCAAGCTTGACGCCGCTGCCCGGGATATAAGGCCCGCGCCAAGGGACGCAACCCTGAGAGCGACTAATGCACCCTACCGCTCTGGTGCGGGCTGTCCAGACTGAACGCTGGGATCGCCGCGTCGAAGTTCTCGCCGGACGAGGGCACCACCATGTGGTAAGCGCCTACCATGAAGCCGGATGGCGTATCGAGCGGTGTGCCCGAGGTGTACTCGAAGCTCTCGCCCGGCTCGAGCAACGGCTGCTCACCCACCACGCCGGCGCCGTGGACGTGTTGGGTGCGGCCGCGGGCGTCGGTGATCTGCCAGGTGCGGCGCATGAGTTGCACAGGCTCGCGTCCGTGGTTCTCGATCTTCACGCGGTAGGCCCACACGAAGTGGCTGTCGTCCGGCTGCGACTGATCCTCAAGGTAGAAGGATCGGACAGAGATGCGAACGCCGCGGGTGGTCTTGGAGTAATTTTCCGCCATGGCACGACCGGTTTTGCCTCGGGACGGAAATTGAAGGCGAGCGGAGCGCTCTTGTCCAGTATGGCGGATGGTCCCGCCGATCGGGTATCGCAACGTGGCGCGATGATTATGTCGGATGCGCCGAGTAAAGCAGCGGTTTGCTGCCATTCCGGCGGCGGTCCCCGAGCAATGCCGTGGTGCCCGGGCGGTGCGGCTTTTTGTCGAGGTGGCTTACAATGTGGGGCGGGGTGCCCGTTTGGGATCCTTCCCCTCGCGCGCAGGCGCCACCTCGGCGTGGTGCCTGGTCATGCTCATATGCGCTATCAGCGCCTTTCTGCTGGTGGAGGGGGTCTGCTGCTGGAGGGGGTCTGCTGGTGGAGGGGGTTGGATTCGAACCAACGTAGGCGTGCGCCAACGGATTTACAGTCCGTCCCCTTTAGCCTCTCGGGCACCCCTCCGCGCAGCGAGCAGGCGCTCTATGGCCAAATCACTACTATTGTCAACGAAGCGATGGTGCCCATGACCGACCTGCTACGCCACGCGACCTCAACATACCGCACCGTCGAGATGCACGCGGCCGGCGAACCGGTGCGGTTGGTGCTGGAGGGCTTCCCGGAGCCGCGCGGCGCCACGGTGCTGGAAAAACGCAACGACGCCGCCACAAGGCTGGATGTGCACCGTCGCCGGCTGATGCTCGAGCCGCGCGGTCATGCCGAAATGTACGGCGCGCTGCCGGTGCAGGCGTCCGCGCCGGGTGCTGCGTTCGGCGCGCTGTTCATGCACCACTCCGGGTTCAGCACGATGTGCGGACACGCGACGATCGCGCTCGGACGCTGGGCGGTCGATACCGGACGGGTGCCCATGCACCATGGACACGCGGACTTCGTGCTGGAGTGCCCGTGCGGGCCGGTCGCGATGCATGTATCGGATGGCGGATCGTCTGTGGCGTTCGACAGCGTACCGGCCTTCGCCGCAGCGCTGGACAGCGTCGTCGAGGTTCCCGGCTTTGGGCGTGTCACCTGCGATATCGGCTATGGCGGTGCGTTCTATGCGATCCTGCCGGCGTCGCGATTGGGCCTTGATCTGCGGGCGACGCCGGTCGGGCGGCTGCGTGCGGCGGCCCGCGCGACCACCGATGCGATCCGCGCTCGCGGCGACATCCGCCACCCGACCGAGCCCGATCTGTCGTTCCTCTACGGCACCATCCTGATCGACGACACGCCGCCTGGGTCGCCGCTGGTCACGCGCAATCTTTGTGTGTTCGGTGAGGGCCAGATCGATCGCAGCGCCACCGGCAGCGGCGTCACGGCACGCATGGCTGTCGATGCGGCACGCGGGCTGATCGCGCCAGGCCAGCGCCGCGCTTTCGCCGGCGCGTCGGGCGTGCCGTTCCATGGCGAGTTGCTGGAGGAGGAGCGGCTTGGCACGATGGCAGCGTTCCGCGTTCGCGTGTCGGGAACCGCGGCTTATGGTGGCACCGCCACCTGGATCGTCGAAGATGCCGATGCATTGCACGATGGTTTCGCGGTCGAGGACGACAGGCCGCTGCCTGGCGAATCAGCCGGGCAGGATTTGAAACCGCAGATGCACACCGATCCGCAGGGATAGATCAGCAACAAACTAGCCAGGTCCGAGCGAGATGTGTCGTCAAATCTGATCAGTCTGCACCTGTAGTTTCGATTTCTTCGTCGCTACGCGCCTGTGGTTCTTCGTCGCTGCGCGTCGCTACGCGGTTGGAATTGGACATCGACGATGGTCGCACAGACATCCCACCGGCTAGCCAGCCGCGGTGAACTGCCTGGCAAGCTGAGCCGATAGCCGACCGTAGACCTGTCGCGCGTTGCCCTCGTAGATCTTCTCCTTAGCCTCGGCCGATAGCGTCAGTTGTTCAATGTAGCGTTTGGTGTCGTCGAAATGATGCCCTGTTTCCGGATCGACGCCGCGCACCGCGCCGAGCATTTCGGAGGCGAACAGTATGTTCTGGGTCGGGATGACTTTGGCCAGCAGCTCCTGACCCGGCAGGTGATAGACGCAGGTGTCGAAGAATATGTTGCGCAGCACATGCTCGGTGAGCGGCGGCAGTTTCATGTCCTGCGCGATGCCGCGGAATCGTCCCCAGTGATACGGCACGGCGCCGCCACCGTGCGGGATGATGAATTTCAGCGTCGGGAACTGTTTGAACAGATCGGACGTCATGCACTGCATGAAGCCGGCGGTATCGCCGTTCAGGTAATGCGAGCCGGTGGTGTGGAAAGCCGGATTGCAGGCGGCGCTGACGTGGACCATCGCCGGCACGTCGAGCTCGACCATCTTTTCGTACAGCGGATACCAGTAGCGATCGCCCAGCGGCGGATCCTTCCAGTAACCGCCCGACGGATCGGGGTTCAGGTTGCAGCCGACGAAGCCGTATTGCAGCACGCAGCGTTCCAGCTCCGCGATGCAGTTGCGCGGCGATACGCCGGCCGATTGCGGCAACATGCAGACGCCGATGAAATTGCGCGGGAACAGCGTGCACACCCGGTGGATCAGCTCGTTGCACGCTGTCGCCCATGCCTCGCTGGTGCTGGCGTCACCGAGGTGGTGCCCCATACCGGCGGCGCGCGGCGAGAAGATGGTCAGGTCGGTGCCGCGCTCCTGCTGCAGCTTCAACTGGCCGTTGACGATGCTGGCGCGGATCTCATCGTCGGTGACGGTAGGACGCGGTGGCGCTGCCTTGCCCTCGCCGTGGGCTTTGATCTGCTCGGTGCGCCAGGCCTCGTGTTGGCGCGGCGACGTGGTGTAATGCCCATGGCAGTCGATGATCATTGTGGCCTCCCAGACGTCAGTATCCGCCGTCGTCCGGACAGCGTATCGCGGACCGCCGATGCCAGCCAACTGTGCGGCGACGGCCGCTTGACGCGCGGCGGTGCGGGGCTGTTACTCATGGTCGGCGTTTGCAGATGGGAGGAAATGACATGGCGGTCCGGCTGGTTGTCACGATCACCGCGGCTCCGGGAAAGGGCTCGGAACTCGCGCAGGCGTATCGGACGCGCTGTGCCGAGGTCATGAAGGAGCCAGGCTGCGAGCAATTCGAGGTATTCCAGAGCGCGTTGAACCCCGACAGGCTGACGTTGCTCGAGTTGTGGAAGGATCAGGCCGCGCTCGACGTGCATGCAAAAGTGAACACCACACGCCCACCGATGGCACCGGGCCTGCGGGCGGGCTCGGAGCGTGAGGACTACCAGTACAGTCGGACCAGCTAACGCACGCCAGGTGCCGCCATGAAGATCTCGTATTTCGAAACCGGGCGTTATCGCGCACCGGAAACACTCCCTGGCCAATGGCCAATGCCATCGGGCGCCTATGACTCGGATGCCGGCGCGCAGGTTTATCAAGGGATGGTCGAGCGGATCGAATTCGTCGAGCGTCTCGGCTTTGATTGGGTCAGCCTGTCCGAGCATCACTATTCGCCGCGCATCCTGACGCCGTCGCCGCCGCTCGCCGCCGCCTACATCGCAGCGCGAGTGCACACGATAAAAATCGCGCTGCTTGGTCCGATCGTATCGCATAGCAACCCCGTGCGCCTTGCTGAAGAGCTGGCGATGCTCGACACAATGGCGGACGGGCGCCTGGTCGTCGGTCTGCTGCGCGGCACGAGCAATGAAGCACTGACTTATGACCTCAATCCACAGGAGTCGCGGGACCGCACCGACGAGGGGATGGAGCTGATCCTCAAGGCGTGGACCGAGCCGCAACCGTTCGGCTGGCAGGGCCGGCATTTCCAGTATCGCACAGTGTCCGTCTGGCCGCGCCCGACGCAAATTCCGCATCCACCGACCTACGCACTCGGCACCAGCCGCGAAGCCGGCGAGTTCGCAGCACGCACCCATATCGGCCTCGGCGTTTCGTACGGGCCGTTCGAAGTGATGGGGAAGGCGACTGGATATTACCGCGACGAGTGTGCGCGCCATGGCTGGGAACCCACCGCGGATCAGATCATTTTCCGCGCAAACATTGTGTTGGCGCAGACGGATGAAGCCGCGCAGCGGGCGATGGAGGCGCATCCGGCACGGCCGGCGTTTACACTGCGGTCCGGTGTCGCCAGCGCGCTACTGGAACTCGATGCCCGCAACATCGCAGGCGAGGTGCGGGCCGCAAGTGTGAACCGTGCATTGCCGATCAACTTCGCCGGCGGTCCGGACACGGTCGTCGAGCAGATCAGGCGCTGCCGCGACGAGACCGGTGCCGGCATCATCGACCTGGGTTTCCAGACGCCGGGTTCTTCCGATCCTGATCTGCTGATGGAAGCGCTTGATCTATTCGGCAAAAAAGTGCTGCCGCATATCCGCGATAT
Source organism: Acetobacteraceae bacterium (assembly GCA_035511435.1). Taxonomy (GTDB): domain Bacteria; phylum Pseudomonadota; class Alphaproteobacteria; order Acetobacterales; family Acetobacteraceae; genus JAMXLO01. The sequence continues at coordinate 9,150 of DATKFJ010000204.1, forward strand.
TTGAGGGGAGACGGCAGCATGGCGGAGGCGAATAGCAAATTCTGTGAAGGCTGGGTCGAGGCGGATGGATTTCGCATCCGCTACAAGGCGGCCGGAGAAGGACCACCGCTGGTTCATCTGCACGGCGCGGGCGGATTGCGGCTGACGCCGGCGCATGAACTGCTCTGCCGCAAGTTCCGCGTCCTTGCATTCGAGATGCCCGGATTCGGGGCGGCCGACAACCAGCGCACGCAAACCATGCCTGAACTCGCTGCAACGATGGCAGCGGCAGTGGAGAAACTTGGCGTCGACCGATTCAACCTGATGGGAACGTCGTTCGGCGGCAAGACTGCGCTGTGGCTCGCACTGCAGCAGCCGGAGCGAGTGCTTGCGTTGGTGTTGGAAGCGCCCGCGGCAATTCGTCCGCAGGGTAACGTGACCCCAACGGGCACACCTGAAGAGATTGCGCGACGGATCTATGCCCATCCTGAGCGCATGCCACCGGTCCCCATGCGCAATCCGCTCGAAGCTGCCAGGACATTGTTGCTGGTGCGGCGATTGCGTGGGCCGAATCGCGATCCGGAGCTGGAGGCGAGGCTGCGCGATCTGGCGACGCAGACTTTGGTGGTGTTCGGCACACTCGATGGCGTCATTCCACCGGATATGGGGCGCATCTACAAGGAGCTTATGCCCAACGCGCATCTCGTTTTCGTCTACGACGCCGGGCACGCGATTGCTGCCGAACGGCCCGAAGCGTTCGCCGAGGTCGTGGTGGATTTCCTGGAACGCACCGACGCGTTTGTCATCAGCCGTGGCAGGACGGTGGTGTTGCCTTAGAGCGCCAGCAAATACCGCATCCGGTCGTCATCACGACGAGACGAATTTTTCCAACCAATGAATTGTGTAGTCGCCAGCCTGGAATGCCGGGTCGTCGACGATACGTCGATGCAATGGGATTGTCGTCTGGATTCCCACGATGGCGAATTCATCAAGCGCGCGGCGCAGGCGGTTTATCGCATCCTCGCGCGTCGGCGCGTGGACAATCAACTTGGCGATCATGCTGTCGTAATACGGCGGCACGAAATACCCAGCATATAACGCCGAATCGATACGAACACCCAAACCGCCGGGCGCATGAAATGCCGCCACCCGGCCTGGTGTGGGTATGAAACTGACCGGGTCCTCAGCCGTGATACGACACTCGATCGCATGGCCGGTAAAGCGAATGTCGCGCTGCGTATAACCGAGCGGTGCGCCGGCGGAGATGCGAATTTGTTCGCGTACCAGATCGATGCCGCAAACCATCTCGGTGACAGGATGCTCCACCTGCAAGCGCGTGTTCATCTCGATGAACGCGAAGTGCCCGTCCTGATACAGGAACTCCAGCGTGCCGGCGTTGCGGTAGCCAAGCTCGGTCAGCGCCGCCGTGGCCGTGGCACCCAGAGCGTCGCGGGCGGCCGCGCTCAGCGCCGGTGAACCGGCTTCCTCCAACAGTTTCTGATGTCGCCGTTGCAGGCTGCAGTCGCGCTCGCCAAAATGCACAACGTTGCCGTGCGCATCGGCCATGATCTGCAGTTCAATGTGGCGCGGATGATCGAGATACTTCTCGATGTATACTATATCACTGCCGAACGCGGCGCGCGCCTCCGTGCGTGCGATCTGGAATGCTTCCTCCAGCATCGCAGCATTCAACGCGACCTTCATGCCGCGCCCTCCACCACCGGCAGCGGCCTTGATCAGTACCGGGTAACCAATGCGGTCGGCGACGATGCGAGCCTTCGCGACATCCCCCACCACGCCGTCCGAGCCGGGCACAAGAGGTATGCCAAGCCGTGCCATTGCGGCCTTGGCGGCGACTTTGTCGCCCATCATCCGAATGTGCGCCGGCGACGGACCAATGAAGGTCAGGCCGTGCGCCTCCACCATTTCGGCGAACCCGGCATTTTCGGACAGAAATCCGTAGCCGGGATGGATCGCCTCTGCGCCGGTGATCGCCGCGGCCGACAGGATGGCGGGAATGTTGAGATAGCTGTCTTTCGCCGGCGGCGGTCCGATGCAGACACTTTCGTCAGCCAGGCGCACATGCATCGCGTCGGCGTCAGCGGTGGAATGCACGGCGACGGTGGGAATCCCTAATTCGCGGCAGGCTCGCTGAATACGAAGCGCGATCTCGCCGCGATTGGCGATGAGGATCTTCTGGAACAACAACACATCATTCCAGAATCAGCAGAACTTCACCGTACTCCACCGGCGTACTGTTGGCGATCAGAATGCGCGCGACGGTGCCGGCCTTCGGAGCCCTGATCTGATTGAACGTCTTCATCGCCTCGATTATCAGCAATGTCTGACCTGCAACCACGCTCTGGCCGAGTGTGACGAAGGGCGGCGAGCCTGGCTCGGGCGACAGATAGGCAACGCCGACCATCGGGCTGACCACAGCACCGGGATGGCTTGCTTCGTCCTGCTCGGCTGCCACGGCCGCCGAGGCTGCGGGCCCGCCTGGGCCAATCGCCACCGGCGCGACGGCCATTGCTGCCTGTGGCGCGGCGCGGACGACGCGGATGCGGCTATCCTTTTCCGCGATTTCTATTTCGGTCAGCCCGGTCTCGTTCAGTACGGCGGCCAGCGCGCGTATCGCGTCGGGATCGAACGGAATGCGTGTCATGCACCTGCCTCGAGCAGAAGATCAGCCATGGCGGTCAGCGCCAGAGCGTAGCCGCGCACGCCGAGGCCGGCGATCACGCCCACCGCGGCCTTGGAAACGTAGGAGTGCTGACGGAATTCCTCGCGTCGGTGAATGTTCGTGATGTGCACTTCGATCACCGGCAGGTCGCACGCCAGCAGCGCGTCCATCAGCGCGATCGATGTGGTGGTGTAACCGGCGGGATTGATCACGATGCCCTGGGCGCGGCCGCGGCATTCCTGCACCCACGACACCAGCTCGCCCTCGCCGTTGGTCTGGCGGAAGTCGATCGCGAGGCCAAGCTGGTCCGCCGTCTCGGCGCATAGCTGCTCCACATCGTCGAGCGTTGCGCTACCATACAGATGCGGCTGGCGCAGGCCGAGCATGTTCATGTTCGGACCGTTCAGCACGGCAACCAGTGGTGGTGTTGCGGATTGTGACATGGCTGCGCGCGTAGCATAGCTGGCCGCGCCGGTCCAATGCGCGGGCTGTGGCCAGCAGGTTACGCGGTCGCGGCTACTGCAATCACTGACCACCCACCACCGACCACTGGTACCTGACCACCGCACCTGACCACTGGCAACCGACTACCGAAATGGGCTTCCTTGCTGCGCTGGCCCCGCGTGACCATACTTGCGGGATGGAGACCGCCGTGACTCTGACACTGAATGGCGAAAGCCGTGCCTTCGACGGGCCGATGACCGTTGCCGGCCTGCTCGCCACGCTCGGGCTGGAGATGCGGAAGGTGGCGGTGGAGCGGAACGCGGAAATCGTGCCACGCTCACGCTACGCCGATACCCCGCTCGAGAGCGGCGACGCCCTGGAGATCGTGCATTTCATCGGGGGAGGTTGAGATGGATGCAACACTGCGACAAGACGACACCTGGGTGGTGGCCGGCCGCCGCTTCAGCTCCCGCCTGATCGTCGGCACGGGCCGCTACAAGGACCTGGAGGAAACCGGCGCCGCGATCGAAGCCAGCGGCGCGGAGATCGTCACCGTGGCGGTGCGGCGGGTGAACCTGTCCGACCCCAAGGCGCCGATGCTGCAGGACTACGTCGATCCGAAGAAATACACCTACCTGCCCAACACGGCCGGCTGCCACACCGCCAGCGAAGCGGTGCGCACACTGCGTCTGGCACGCGAGGCGGGCGGCTGGAATCTGGTGAAGCTGGAAGTACTCGGCCCGCCGCCGACGCTGTATCCGGATATGCCGGGCACGATGGAGGCAGCCGAGGCACTGATCAAGGACGGCTTCGAGGTGATGGTGTACTCGGCCGACGATCCGGTGGCGTGCAAGCGGCTGGAGGAGATGGGCTGCGTCGCCATCATGCCGCTCGGTGCCCCGATCGGCTCCGGCCTCGGCATCCAGAATGCCGCGATGATCTGGATGATCCGCGAACAGACCAAGGTGCCGTTCCTGGTGGATGCCGGTGTTGGCACCGCCTCGGACGCTGCGATCGCGATGGAGCTTGGCTGCGACGCGGTGCTGCTGAATTCGGCGATCGCGCATGCCAAAGACCCGATCAGGATGGCGCGTGCGATGAAGCTGGCGATCGAAGCGGGTCGGCAGGCGTTTCTGGCCGGCCGCATGCCGCGCCGGCTGGGTGCCGATCCGTCCAGCCCGCTGACTGGCTTGATCCGCTGACGAAAGGTCCAGCGGCTGCCGACGCCGATGGCATTCGTGTCATACGCACAGAATTTCGAGGACCTGATGCTGTGGCGCGCGCTCTCGGATGTACGTGAAGGCTTCTATATCGATGTGGGCGCCGGCAACCCAGACCTGCACACGGTCACGCGCGCCTTCTACGAACGCGGTTGGCACGGCATCAACATCGAGCCCGATCCGGCACGCTTTGCCGAGCTCGCCGATCGACGCGACCGGGACCTGAACCTGCCGATCGCGCTGGCCGAGGCACCGGGGGAACGCCGCTTCCATCTGATATCGGTGCCAGGACTGTCGACGCTCGACTCGGCAACCGCCTTCCGGCATCGCGCGCGTGGGCTGGATGTGCGGCGAACGAAGGTTGCGGTCAGTACACTGGCGGACGTTTGTCGCCGGTATGCCCCGTCCGAGATTCACTTTCTGAAAATTGACGTGGAGGGTGCCGAGGGCGCGGTTATTCAGGGTGCCGACTTCAGCGCCTACCGGCCGTGGATCGTGCTGGCGGAAGCCACCGTGCCGCTCACCCAGGTGGCAAACCATGCGGCGTGGGAACCCATCCTGTTTGCCGCCGACTATCACTTCGTCTGGTTCGACGGTCTTAATCGCTTCTATCTCGCGCAGGAGAAGCACGCGGCATTGGCGCCGCATTTCCGACTGCCACCGAACTGCTTCGATATGTTCGTCATCGCCGACCCGGAGAAGGAGGCGATGGCGGCGGAGTTGCAGGCGATGAAAGCCGAATTGCAGGGGCTGGGTTCGCGCCAGGAGCGATCTCAGTCGGACTGACGGACGTCGCGCGGCGGCAATCGTCAGCCACCCTCAATGGTCATTGATCCAACGGTGAGCGTGTAGGGTGCCGCCGACGCTGCGTAGCCGAAGGCTGCCATCCAGTCCCGCATGTTTTGCTCAACGACAGCAATCTGGCGCGGGGTCAGCATGTGGCGCCAGCGGCCGATCTCGCCGGAGCGATGCGAGTGGTGACTGTGCCATAGCGTCGCCATGTCGACCAGGTCACCGGACTTTTCGTGACGTACCGCGGATGGCAGTGCGTCAAGCCGTGTGTATGCGCCTCGATCGCGGGGCGGCGCGTCGCCATGAAGATGCGGTCCCGGTCAACCGCGGTCAGGCTGCCCCCGAGGCTTGTGGCAATCCGGTCCAATGTCGCCGGATCATCGATGAAACCAGCTTCGTAACGCAGCAGCACGGCGTTCGGATGTGACACGAAGCGCGCGCAGAAGCGCGCTGTTCGCTCGATCGTCGCCAGCGCGAGGTCGAAGCCGTAGTGCTGGTAAAGCATCAGCGACGTAATGCAGTCACGCGGATCGCGGATCGATGCCAGCAAGGTATCAGCCCGAGACGCCAACAGGCTGCCGCAGCCGCGTCGGTGTCGTGCGACTTGACGATGGGCAGCCGCATGGGATCGTCCAGGAATTCCAGTTCGTCATGGCCGTGACGAAGCGTCCGACGGCGGGCGTTCGCGGGACGACGATGGCAGCCACCTTCATCGCGGCATTGAACGCCCAGGTGGAACCGCTCGCATACATGCCAAGGCACCAGAGCATGGCGCGTCTCCTGCCGGCCGGCGGAGCGGCGGTCAAATGAAAAGGGGCCGGCTACATGCCGGCCCCTTCGTTCACCGCAGGCGTTCGCTCGACTCAGGCGACCCGACGCTCAGCCTGCTTCCCAGGCGTCGCCTCGACGACATAGGTCATCGTGCCGGCCAGGTGGATTTCCAGCATCGCGTCGCCATGCATCGCCGCCAGCGGCAATATCGCCGCCAGGGGCAGTATCGCCTCGCCGTTGGTCCAGCGGCACATGGTCTGCCCGTCACATTCGACCGCCCACCATCCGCTGGCGAGTTCCGGGTGATCCACCGGAACCTCACGCACATCGTCGACGCTGCGCAGCACAATGCGCGCCACCCGCACGCCAAGCCTGCGGCGGTCTTCCAGCCAGGGGGACGCATCGGTCGGCGACGCGGCGCGCGAGACCAGGCGCACTTCGCTGGCGCCACGCGGCAGCGCGAAGATCGCAAGGTCGGCGTTGTCGTAGATCGGCTTGATGGTCCGGCCTTTGGCCACGAGATGCAGACCGCCGTCGGTGGAGGTATCGCGAACCGGCACCGGCTGGCCAAGAGCCGCCGCACGATCCGCCAGGAGTTGCCAGATCGGCTGCACGTTCGCCGCGTCCCACACGAAGGGCGCGCAAGAGCCGGCTTCCCGCGTCGGGTAGTCGGACTCGTCGGTCAGGTCGGGATGCAGCACCAGCGGCTTGCCGGAATTGCCGAAGAAGCCGCTGTTGCCGGTATCGATATAGCTTTCCGCCGGCAGGCCCTCGGCGAGCAGGATGGCGTGCCGGTCGAGTTCCACGTGGTAGTAATCGACCGCGGTCCAATTGGTCTCCTGCCGGATGGTCGTGCCGTTGACCAGTTGCCGGGCGCAGACCAGCTTGCCGTCAACGAAGATCGCGTGGTCCGGTGACACCACGAGGTCGCGATGCGGCATGTTCTCCGCGAAGGCGCCGTGCTGGATCCGAATCGGCGCCACGGTTTCCGGCCGCGCATGGTTGGTGAGGTTGATGCGGCGATGGCCGAGCCACTTCACCGGTCGTGCGATTTCGTCGCCATCGACCACAGTTGTCACGTGCCTGCCGGCCCGCAGCCGTTCCACCGGCACTTCGCCTTCGGGTGTGCGGATCATGGTGCCGCGGGCGTAGCAGACGGCGATTATGTCGTTGCCGGAGACGATGAAGGTCGGATGGGCTGATGAAAGCGCCGTCACATCGCTGAACGTGAACACCGTGCTGCCACCGCTGGTCTTGACGGTCAGCGCAGCCCCGCTAAGCGTCGCCGTATCACCGGCCGCGAAGTTGGCGGTATCGACGATAAGTTCGTTGCCCCATGCCACGCCGGAGATGGCTTGGGTGACGGTGCCGCCTTTCGTGAAGCCGGTC
>DATKFJ010000205.1:0-5146 GCA_035511435.1 Acetobacteraceae bacterium
ATGGGGCGCAGCGACGCGCGGTTTGCGTTCAAGTCGGCATCACGGCTCAATGGGCGTCCATGCAATGGGAGAGACACGCCATGCCGCATCTGATTGCCGGCAACTGGAAGATGCACGGGCTGAGCGCGGATGCGGTGGCGCTGGCGCGTGGCGTGGCGGCCGGCGCCGCTGGGCTGGCGTGTGAGCTGCTGGTGTGTCCGCCGTTCGTGCACATCCCCGCGGTGGCGCAGGCGTTGGCCGGGTCTGCGGTTGCGGTCGGCGGGCAGGACTGCCACCAGGCGAAGCAGGGCGCGCATACCGGCGACATCTCCGGGCCGATGCTGCGCGATGCCGGTGCGTCATGGGTGATCCTGGGGCATTCCGAGCGCCGGCTGAACCATGGCGAGAACGACGAACTGGTGCGCGAGAAGGTGCTGGCGGCGGTCGCGGCCGGGCTGACCCCGATCGTCTGTGTCGGCGAGACGAAGGATCAGCGCAGCGGCGGTCAAGAAACCGAGGTGGTGGGCTGGCAGCTCGCCGGCAGTTTGCCGAAGCCGTTCACCGGCGTGGTGGCCTACGAGCCGGTATGGGCGATCGGCACCGGCGATACCGCCACCGAGCAGGACGTGGCGATGATGCACGCGTTCATCCGTGAGGAGCTGGTGCGGCAGTTCGCCGACGCGGGTCAGGGGATCCGCATTCTGTATGGCGGCTCGATGCGGCCGGCGAATGCCGCGTCACTGCTGGCGGTGCCGCATGTCGGTGGCGGGCTGATCGGCGGTGCCAGCCTGAAGGCGGAGGAGTTCCTGGCGATTGCCCGGGCTGCCCAAGGCGGGTAGTAGGCTGGCGCGCGTTGAGTTCCCCCTCCCCCTGTCGGAAGGGGGTTGGGGGTGGGGTGTGCCTTGGTTGGTGCGCGCCCCTGCCCCTGGCCCCATCCCACAAGGGGAGGGGGAACTTACTTTCCTGCTTTCGTACTTTCCTGTTGTTCGCTGCGTCTCCACTGTCCCTGGAAGCTTCGATGACCACCGTGCTGCTGATCATCCACCTGTTCGTCACGCTCGCGCTGATCGGCGTTGTACTGATCCAGCGCAGTGAGGGCGGCGGCCTGGGCATCGGCAGTTCGCAGGGCATGGGCGCCTTCATGTCCGGTCGCGGGACGGCCAACCTGCTGACTCGGCTGACCGCGGTCCTGGCGACGATATTCATGTTGCTGTCGCTGACCCTGGCGCTGATGAACCGCGGCACCACCGGCGTTGGTGGCTCGCTGCTGGAGAATGGGCCGACGAGTGCGATCCCGGGCCCAGCCGGAACTCTGCCCGCCGGGCCACCGCCCGCCGGTACTCTGCCCGCTGGGCCACTGCCCGCGGGGCCGCCGTCGACGGCCCCGGCTCCGGCCCCGCCGGCCGCGCCGAAAGGCCCCGCAGTTCCGACCAACTGACGGCCCGCGCCTGGCGCATGCGTGACGGTGCGGATGTGGGCTTCCCCCCGCCCGATTCGGGTCCCTATACTGTCCGCCCATGACGCGGTTTGTGTTCATTACCGGTGGCGTGGTCTCCTCCCTTGGCAAAGGCATCGCCTCGGCGGCTCTCGGCGCCCTGCTGCAGTTACGCGGCTATACGGTGAAGCTGCGCAAGCTCGACCCCTATCTGAATGTCGATCCGGGCACGATGAGCCCGTACCAGCATGGCGAGGTGTTCGTTACCGACGACGGCGCCGAGACGGACCTGGACCTGGGGCACTACGAGCGCTTCACCGGCGTTCACGCGTCGAAATTGGATAACGCCACCACCGGGCGCATCTACTCCGAGGTGATCGCCAAGGAACGGCGCGGCGACTATCTGGGCGCCACGGTGCAGGTGATTCCGCACATCACCGACGAGATCAAGGAAATCGTCGTTCGCGGCACGCGCGACGTGGATTTCGTGCTGGTGGAAATCGGCGGCACGGTCGGCGACATCGAAAGCCTGCCGTTCCTGGAAGCAATCCGGCAGTTGGGCAACGAACTTGGCCGCGAGCGGGCGATGTTCGTACATCTGACACTGGTGCCGTTCATTCCATCGGCGGGCGAGTTGAAGACCAAGCCGACGCAGCATTCGGTGAAGGAGCTGCAGAATGTCGGCATCCAGCCGCAGATGCTGCTGTGCCGCTGCGATCGGCCGATTCCGGAAAACGAGCGCCGCAAGATCGCGCTGTTCTGCAACGTGCGGCCGGAGGCGGTGATTGCGGCGTTGGATGTCGATACGATTTACGCGGTGCCGATCAGCTATCATGTCGAGGGCATGGATCGCGAAGTGCTGCGGCATTTCGGTCTGCCGTTCGATGGCGAGCCTGATCTGACGCGCTGGCAGGACATCGTCGATGCGATCCGTGCGCCGGAGGGCGAGGTGCGCATCGCCGTGGTCGGCAAGTACACCAACCTGCTGGACAGTTATAAGTCGCTGGCGGAGGCGTTGGCGCATGGCGGAATCGCCAACCGGGTGAAGGTGCGGCTGGACTGGGTGGACAGCCAGATCTTCGAGAAGGACGGTGCGGTACACCGGCTGGAAGAGGTGAATGGCATTCTGGTGGCGGCCGGCTTCGGCGAGCGGGGTACCCCTGGCAAGATCGAGGCGGTGCGGTTCGCGCGCGAACGCAATGTGCCGTTCTTCGGGATCTGCTTCGGCATGCAGATGGCGGTGATCGAGTCGGCTCGGAATTTGGCTGGGCTGCGGTGTGCGTCGTCCACCGAGTTCGGGCCGTGCGATGAGCCGGTGGTGGGGCTGCTGACCGAATGGGCGCGCGGCAACGAGATCGAACGGCGCATGGAGGGCGGCGATCTCGGTGGCACGATGCGGCTGGGTGCGTATCCGGCGGTGCTGAGCGAGGGCAGCCTGGTGCGCGACATGTACGGCGGCGCGGCGAGCATCGAGGAGCGTCACCGTCACCGCTATGAGGTCAATCCGCATTATAGAGAGTGTCTGGAACGAACGGGCATGCGGTTTTCCGGCATGTCGCCGGATGGGGTGCTGCCGGAGATTATCGAGTTGCCGGCGCATCCGTGGTTCGTCGGCGTGCAGTATCATCCGGAGCTGAAATCGAAGCCGTTCGATCCGCATCCGCTGTTTGCCGGGTTCATCGCTGCGGCGGTGCGGCAGGCTCGGCTGGTGTAGGCTGCCGTTGTTGCTGTGCTCGCCAGATCAGCGGCAATGAAACATGTCGGGTGCCGAATATAATGTTGGATATCGGTTCGACATTACCTGGCTGCCGATGGCTATATGCGATGACCACGCATTGTCACCTGGGGAAGCCGTGCTATCCACGCCACTGGGCGCGGCAAGGGGTGCGCCCATCGTGCCATCAAAAGGGCAATCGGGAGCAATGATTTCAGGCTGGGATTTGGCCGAATGACGGCTTAGCTCTCGGCCACGCGGCATGGATGGGGGGGTCTCGTCTGTTCCGATTGAGTCGGTGAGCGGCCTGTGCCAATGCCGTGAACATCGCAAGCATAATCGATGAGATTGAAAACTGGTTCAATAGCGTGCCCGGGACGTGGATGCCGCACGACTTGGTCCAGCGTGTCCCGCCCATCTCGGCGGGTTAGTCCGTGCAGATCACCGGCGTCGATGCAAGGTTTGGCGTCGATGCAAGGTTTGCGACGCTGCCGGGTGTGATAGACTGGCGATGTCGAGGATCGCGCATGGTGGGAATGATGCAGCGTGTCGTCCGTGTGGGCAATGGAACGATTGCCAACCATCTGCCCTTCGTGCTGATCGCGGGGCCTTGCCAGATCGAATCGCGCGCGCATGCGCTGGAGGTTGCCCACGCGTTGCGCGAGATGTCCGCGGCGAGCGGCGTGCCGGTGATCTACAAATCCAGCTTCGACAAAGCCAACCGTACCAGTGTTGCTACGCAGCGCGGCCTCGGCATCGGCGAGGGGCTCGGTGTTCTCGCCGATGTGCGCGAAGCGACCGGACTGCCGGTGCTGACCGACGTTCATGCGCCGGAGCAATGCGGCATTGCGGCGCAGGCGGTGGATGTGTTGCAGATCCCGGCGTTTCTGTGTCGGCAAACCGATCTGCTGCTGGCTGCGGGTGAGACGGGGAAACCGATCAACGTGAAGAAGGGCCAGTTCCTCGCGCCGTGGGATATGGCGAATGTCGCGGCGAAGATCGCCAGTACCGGCAACCAGAACATCCTGCTGTGCGAGCGCGGTGCGAGCTTCGGCTACAACACGCTGGTCACGGATTTTCGCGGTCTGCCGATCATGGCGCGAACCGGTTATCCGGTGGTGTTCGACGCGACGCATTCAGTGCAGCAGCCAGGCGGACAGGGCACATCATCCGGCGGACAACGCGAGTTCGCGCCGGTGCTGGCGCGCGCCGCACTCGCGGTGGGTGTGGCGGCGGTGTTCATCGAGACGCATCCCGATCCGGATCACGCACCGAGCGACGGGCCGAACATGATACCGTTGCGCGAGATGCCGGCGTTGATCGCCCGGTTGAAGGCGTTCGATGACCTCGCAAAGCAGACGGGCTGACGGCAATGGCGGCGGTCAGCGCGGGCCGCGGCGCATCGGCGCTGCCCTGCGATGCGACTGTGCGTAGCGCGGCAGGTCGTCCAGCATCTCGAACCAGGCAAGCTGCTCCTGGGCGTGCACATGGCACGATGGAACTATTGCCGAGGCGTCAGTCAGGGAGCCGGCAAACAGATCGACGATATCGGGTCGCCGATCGGTCTGATAGGCGATCGGCGACCCGCATTCGGCGCAAAAGCTGCGACGCACGCCGGGCGACGACGCGTACTCCCTCGGCGTACCGCGGGTGAAGCGCAGCGCGGATCGTGGGACCATCACGAAGGTGGCGACGGGCGAAGATGTCTGACGGCGACAACTGTCGCAGTGGCAGTGCAGCACTTCGCTCGGTGCGCCGTCGTATTCATACTGGATGGCGCCGCACAGGCAGTGTCCGGTCGTTGTCATCGCCGTGCCCGCACAGCGACTAGCGTGACGGAGCAGTTGCACCGTTGGGTGCGAAGGGCTGCGATGGCGCCGGTGTCGCTGGTTGCGCTGGCGCGGGTGCTTCCGTTGGCGCAGCCGCGGGCGCTGCCGGTGGTGTCGCAGCTGGGCTGTATGGCTGCGTCGGTCCCTGGCTGGCTGGCGGCGTGGCGGGTTGCGATTGCGGCGCCCGCT
>DATKFJ010000206.1:0-10179 GCA_035511435.1 Acetobacteraceae bacterium
GTCGATCCCAACATGGTGTTCCATGACCGTCCTCCTGATGGTCGGACCCGAACCGCTCGGGTCCGCGCTGAACCATCACTCTGGAAGAGACCCGCAGGGAACGTCAGCTCCGCTGCAGGCCCATTACGGCATCTACCGGACCGCCATCTTGTTCAGCGAATAATGCCAGGGGACGAAAAGGATCACGGACGAAAAGGAAAGGATCAGTTGAGCGCGTGGTATAAATCCACGCCGTATCGCACCCCGGTCAAACACAGCCCCTCGGCCGGCGCCGTCGGCCCCGCCGCGGCTCGATCATGCGCGGCCAGTGCGGATGCCACCCGTTCCACCGGCCAGCTTCCGTCGCCGACCAGTTTCAGTGTCCCCACCATATTGCGCACCTGATGGTGCAGGAAGCTGCGGGCCTCCGTGACAATCTCGATCAGCTCGCCATCGCGGCGGACATCCAACCGGTCGAGCGTGCGCAACGGGCTCTTCGCCTGGCAGGCGGCGGCACGGAACGAGGTGAAATCGTGCCGACCGAGCAGGCTCTGCGCAGCACGGTGCATTGCATCGGTGTCGAGGTCGGCGACCACGTGCCAGACACGGTGGGCCAGCAGGGCTGGGCGCACGCGGCGGTTCAGGATGCGGTAGCGGTAGGCGCGTCCGATCGCCGAGAAGCGAGCATTCCAGCCGGCCGGGGCAGCGGCGGCTTTCAGTACGACCACTGGATGCGGCTTCATGTGGAAGTTCAGTGCGTCGCGGACCTTTTGCGCCGGGAGTGCGTCGGGCAGATCAAGTTGCGCGACCTGGCCCTCTGCATGCACGCCGGCGTCGGTGCGGCCGGCGACGATGCTGGCGACAGGTTCGCCGCGGGTCAGCTTGGCGGCCGCGGTTTCCAGTATCTCCTGAACGGAGATGCCCGTGGCCTGGCGCTGCCAGCCGACGAAGGTCGTGCCGTCGTATTCCAGCAGGATGGCCCAGCGCGTCACTGTCGTGGGTCGTTATGGCCGTGGGTCGTTACGACGGTGACTGGCACCGGCACCATTCTTTCCGTCCCCTCGTGGGAGGGGGTAGGGCGAGGGGTGAGACCTCCAGCTTCGGTGGGTTCAGGCACCCCTTCCCCTACCCCCTCTCACAAGGGGAGGGGGAGGAATTCGTGTTGTCGTTGCCACCTGGTGCGGCGGGCGCACCCAGTACGGTGTCGGCCGACACCGAATGCCCGCGCAGGAAGGCATCCGCCGCCATCGCCGGGCGGCCGGCCAGTTGGATTCGGGTCAATCGCAGGGCGCCCCTCCCGCAGGCGACCGCCAGCCGATCGTCCAGCACCTTGCCGGGCGGGCCGCTGCCTTCCGCCGGCTCCGCCGCCAGTACCTTCAGGACCGCGCCGCGCAACGTCGTGAAAGTGCCGGGCCAAGGATCGAAGGCACGCACCTGACGGCCGATCTGTGCCGAATCACGAGTCCAGTCGATACGGCCGGCATCGCGCGTCAGCTTCGGCGCGTAGGTCACGCCGTCTGCCGGCTGCGGCATCGGCGGGGGCGGCGGCTCGGCCAGGGCGCGCAGGATCAGTCGGCTGCCCATTTCCGCCAGCACGTCGTGCAGTGCCGCCGCTGTCGTGGTAGCCGTGATCGGCACTGCCTCGCGCAGCAGCATCGGCCCGGTGTCCAGACCGGCATCCATCTGCATGATGGTGACCCCGGTCTCGGCGTCGTCAGCGAGCACCGCGGCCTGGATCGGGGCGGCCCCGCGCCAGCGCGGCAACAGGCTGGCGTGAATGTTCAGGCAGCCGCGGCGGGGCGCCTGCAGCATCGCGGACGGCAGGATCAGCCCATAGGCGGCCACCACGGCCGCATCCAGCCGAAGCGCGGCAAACGCTGCCTGCGCCGCCGGGTCGTTCCGCAGCCGGGCTGGCGAACGGATCTCCAGGCCAAGCTGTTCCGCGGCAATCTGGACCGGGCAGGCACGCAGCGCATAGCCGCGGCCCGCCGGCTTGGGCGGCTGGCAATAGACCGCGGCGATCTGGTGCCCCGCCTCACGCAATCCACGCAACGCCGGGACGGCGAAATCCGGGCTGCCCATGAATGCGAGGCGCATAGCTACATTGCCTCGGCGCGTTTCTGGCGCAGCTCCTTGGCCAGGCGGCGCAGGATCATGTTGCGCTTGAGCGGCGACAGGTGATCGACGAACAGCACGCCATCCAGGTGGTCGATTTCATGCTGCAGACATGCGGCCAGCAGGCCTTCGGCGTCGATCTGGTGCTTCGCCCCCGTCGCGTCGGTGAAACGCACCGTAACGCGGGCGGGCCTTGTCACCTCGGCATATTGGCCGGGCAGCGACAGGCAGCCTTCCTCACGCGTCGCCAGCTCTTCGCTGCGGGCTACCACCTCCGGATTGATCAGCACGATCGGTGCCGGCTTTTCGTTCGCCATCAGATCCACCACCGCGAAGCGCAGTCCGACGCCCACCTGTGGCGCGGCCAGGCCGATCCCGGGTGCGCGGTACATCGTGGCAAACATTCGCGGCAGCAGCGCACGCACCTGGTCCATATCGCCGGTTGCCACTGTCCGCGCCCGTGCTTTCAGGATCGGCTCCGGCACCGTCAGGATTGTCAGGGGCTCGATCGTATCGCGCATGGCGGGCATGTAGCGGGGCCGGTCGGCGCGATCAACAACCGCCGCTGCTGCTTACCCGCTTGAGACCCCGCTTGAGACCGGCCTTCCTTGCAACGTGCCCCCTTGCAACCAGTGCTGCCGGTGCCAAGATTCGACGAGCTGGAATGCCGCGAACGGGTTCCGGTGACGCTTCGCTCTAAGGAGGGGGCCATGACGACGAGGATGTTCACGTCACCGCTGTTTCTGGGCTTCGACCATCTCGAACAGATGCTGGAGCGGGCATCGAAGGCGTCATCCGACGGCTACCCGCCGTATAATATCGAGCAGACCGGGCCAGCGGGCCTGCGCATCACGCTCGCGGTTGCCGGATTTACCATGGATGATCTGCAAATAACGCAGGAAGACAACCAGTTGGTAATCCGGGGGCGTCAAACTGACGACAGCCAAGGACGTGTCTTCCTGCATCGGGGGATCGCGGCAAGGCAGTTTCAGCGGGCGTTCGTGCTCGCGGAAGGCATCGAGGTGAAGGGTGCGTGGCTCGACAACGGGCTGCTGCACATCGACCTGGTCCGACCGCAGCCTGAAGCGCGCGTGAAGACCATTCAGATCAGCCGTACAACCGGCAACGGTAGCGGCAGGACGACGATGGTCGAGAGCGAGCCGGAGCAGGAGTAAGGGGCCGATTTGGCCAGACTGCCGATTTGGCCAGACTGACGGTGCCGCAGAACGCGGGCCGGACCACCACGAGGCGCCGGAGCTGCATCGGCAGTCCGCCGCCGGATAGGAGCAAGACGATGAACACGAACAGTATCCAGCAATCGGAAGAGCAGGGAGCAGTGGCTGCGATGGTGGACATTCGCCACCTTTCGACAGAGCAGCTCGCGCAACTGGGATTGCAGCAGATCGCCTATGTGAAGCCGGTCGTCGCCAACGGCGCGCAGTGCTTTGCGATCCACGCGGCCGACGGCACGCCGATGGCGCTCGCCGACAACCGCGACGTGGCAATTGCCGCGATCGTCCAGCACGAGATGGTGCCGGCGCAAGTCCATTGATTTGCCGGCGTTCCGGATCTGAAGTTCGCAGGGTCCGGTAGCGCAGGGCGGATAAGCGCGGCGCATTCCGCCGAGTGTGCAACGGGAATGGCGGAATGCGCCGCGCGCGATGCGCGCCGTTACGCTTTCCCCGGCACCGAGTTGCTTATCGATGTCGTGGTCGATAGGGGTCCTGGTCGATCAGGCCGACGGTTGCCGCCGCCCGACAGGTGGTCGCAACAGTGCAGGTAGTCGCAACAAAGCGGCAGTTGGATCGTTCCCAGCGGTCAGTCGGGCTACGAGGCTATCGGCTCAATGCCCGAGCGCCGGTCAATGCCCCAGCGCCTGAACGATTTCCTCGGTCATCTTCTTCGCGTCGCCGAACAGCATCATCGTGTTGGGCCGGAAGAACAGCTCGTTGTCCACGCCGGCATAGCCCGACGCCATCGACCGCTTGACGAACAGCACGGTCGCCGCCTTCTCCACATCCAGGATCGGCATGCCATAAATCGCCGACTGCGGATCGGTCTTCGCCGCCGGGTTGGTCACGTCGTTCGCGCCAATCACATACGCCACGTCAGCGGTGGAGAACTCGTTGTTGATCTCCTCCAGTTCGAACACCTCGTCGTACGGCACATTGGCCTCGGCCAGCAGCACATTCATATGTCCCGGCATGCGGCCGGCCACCGGATGGATGGCGTATTTCACCGTCACGCCTTCCTTCTTCAGCGTGTCAGCCATCTCACGCAACGCATGCTGTGCCTGCGCCACCGCCATGCCATAGCCAGGCACGATGATAACCTTGGTCGCGTTCTTCATGATGAACGCGGCATCCTCGGCATTGCCGCTGCGCACTGTGCGATCCGTCGCACCGGCAGCCGCACTGACCGAGCCGCCCTCGTTACCGAAGCCTCCCAACAGCACGTTGAAGATGCTGCGGTTCATGCCCTTGCACATGATGTAGGACAGGATTGCGCCCGACGCGCCCACCAGCGAGCCGGTGATGATCAGCGCGAGGTTCTGGATGGTGAAGCCGATGCCCGCCGCGGCCCAGCCGGAGTAGCTGTTCAGCATTGACACGACAACCGGCATATCGGCGCCGCCGATCGGGATGATGATCAGGAAGCCCAGCCCGAGCGCCAGCAGCGCAATCAGCCAGAACAGGAATTGGCTGCCGGTGGCGACGAAGGCGACGATCAGCACCACCAGCAGGATGCCGAGTCCAAGGTTCAGCTTGTGCTGGCCCGGGAAGGTGATCGGCGCGCCGCTCATCAGCGCCTGCAATTTGGCAAAGGCGATCAGCGAGCCGGAGAAGGTGATGGCGCCGATCGCCAGCCCGAGCGACATCTCTACCAGGCTCTCGGTGTGGACGTGGCCCAGCGTGCCGATACCGAATGCTTCGGGTGCGTTCAGCGCCGCGGCCGCGACAAACACCGCCGCGAGACCCACCAGCGAATGGAACGCCGCGACAAGCTGGGGAAGCGCCGTCATCTGGATCTTCAGCGCGACAAAGGTGCCGACCGTGCCGCCGATTACGATGCCGAGAAAGATCAGCCCGTAGCCGACACCGTCCATACCGTGATGGGCCAGCGTGGCGATCACCGCCACCGCCATGCCGATCATGCCGAAGCGATTGCCCTCACGCGAGGTGACGGGCGACGAAAGCCCGCGCAATGCCAGCACAAAGAGAACGGCGGCGATCAGATAGGCGAGCGCGGTCAGGTTGGCGGACATCGGCGGGCCTCTATTGCCGCTTCTTGAACATCGACAGCATGCGCTGCGTGACAACGAAGCCGCCGAAGATGTTCACTGATGCCAGCGTGACGGCAATGAAGCCAAAGCCCATCGCCCAGCCGCTGGTGCCGAGCCCGGTGGCCAGCATGGCGCCCACGACGATGACCGACGAGATCGCGTTGGTCACCGACATCAGTGGCGAATGCAGTGCCGGCGTGACGTTCCACACCACGTAGTAGCCGACGAAGCAGGCCATCAGGAAGATCGCCAGCAGGTAGATGAATGGCTCGACCTCGGAAACCACGACGCCGCTGCCCATGACCAGGGAGTGAGCATGCAGGGCGAGTTCATTGGCCCGCTGTGCAAGCCGATCGGCCTCTTCGGCCAACTGGGTCGGATTCATGATCGCGTCTCCAGGATCAGGCGGCTTGCGAGGGCAGGAATTGGGGATGCACGACAGTGCCGCCTCGGGTCAGCATGACACCTTTCACGATGTCGTCGCTGTCCGGCAGTTTTACCGACTTTGCCTCCTTGTCCCAGAAATTGGTCAGGAAGGTCAGCAGGTTGCGGGCATACAGTGAGGATGACGCGACCGGAATGCGGCCAGGCCAGTTGTAGTAGCCCAGGATGGTGACGCCGTTCGCAGTGGTGACGCTTTCGCCGGGCACCGTGGCGGCGCAGTTGCCGCCCGCGTCAGAGGCGAGATCGACGATGACGCTGCCGGGGCGCATCGACTGCACCATCGGTTCGGTAACGATCACCGGCGCGCGGCGGCCCATCACCAGCGCGGTGCAAACGACGATGTCGTTCTTCGCGATGGTGGTGGCCATCAACTCCGCCTGCTTCTGGCGGAACGCATCGCTCATTTCGCGTGCATAGGCGCCGGTCTGGCTGGCGGTCTCCTGATCTTCCACGCCGACGAAGCTGGCACCGAGCGATTTGATCTCTTCCTTCGCGGCGGGCCGCACATCGGTGGCCGAGACGATGGCGCCGAGCCGCCGAGCGGTGGCGATCGCCTGAAGACCGGCCACGCCGGCGCCGATCACGAACAGGCGGGCGGGCGGGACAGTGCCGGCCGCGGTCATCATCATGGGGAAGCCGCGATGGAACGCACCGGCAGCTTCGATCACCGCGCGGTAGCCCGCCTGATTGGCCTGGCTGGACAGCACGTCCATCGCCTGGGCGCGGGTAATGCGCGGCAGCAACTCCATCGCGGCGCAGTCGATGCCGGCCGCGGCCAGCGTGGGAATTGCGTCGGGATCGGCGAAGGCGTTGGCGATGCACACCAGCAGGGTGCCGCGCGGGATCATCGAAAGCTGATCGGCCAGCGGCAACTGCACCGTGAAGGCAATCCCGGCCCCGGCGAGCGCAGTGGCACCGTCCGGCACGATCTCGGCGCCCGCCGCGGCATATTCGCTGTCCGAAATAGAGGCGCCCGCACCGGCTCCAGCCTCGATCGCCACCGTCAGGCCAAGGCCGATCAGGCGTTTCACTGTTTCAGGGGTTGCCGCCACGCGAGTCTCGAACGCGCGACGTTCCTTCAGCACCGCAAGGCGCATCCAATCAATCCTTCACTATCAACAGCCCAGAAGGAGGAACCGGGCCTGAGAGGATGTGCGGCCGCTGCCCCAGTCCAGTTGCATGGCACCATGCGCGAAGGGTGTTGGGGGTGCAAGAGGCCTGCGCCACGCAGGCGCGAGGAGGCTCCTCTGCGCCATCAGCGTAGCGGCCGGGATGGGAAAGGCCCAGCCCTTGCAATGACCATCATTGGCTCTTGCCGCGCGTCAGTGCCACCACGAGTCGCGCCGCCGCCGCGGCGATGCGGGTCACTGCGGCGACGTCAACCGCATGCGGCAAGCGGTCCTGCGGCAGATGGAACAGCGGGTTGCTGCCGACCAGCGTGACATAGCGCCCGCCGGCCAAGTGGATGTCGCGGGTCTCGCCACTCGGCACCTGCGCGGCGGGTGTGAGCAGATCCGGCTTCTGGCCGGCGTTCGCCAGTTCGGCCGCGGCCAGCGCGCGCAATTCGTCGTCTGCCGACATCACCGATAATGTGCCGCCGGCGGCACCCAGGTTGGCGCCCCAATGCACCCAGACGGCGCCGCGTTGTCCGACCGGAGCTTCCCAGCCTGGCCGCCGTGCGACAAAGTCGTCGAGCCCGAGATGGCCCAATTCGTGCCCGCTGTTGGCTGTCAGCACAACGTCGCAGGCTGGCGGCTCCGCGAGCAGCGCGCGCAAGGTTTCCAGCCAGCATACCAAGCCGCCGCCGCGTTCGGCCGTGGACTGCCACCAGGAACTGCGCGGCGTCATCACGACCAGCGGTGAGCGGACATCGCCACGCCCGCGCAGCATGACCACGACGTTGTGGGCGGTTGCCGGTGTACGCCGATAGTCGGCGACAATCCGGGCCACGCTGCCGCGCACGACGGCGGCAAGCACCGCATCGCGCGCCTCGCTGCTGACGTGGATCGCCGGGGCGCCGTATGGATCGCGAAACTGTTCGGCATTCAACAGGCCCATGCCGGGATGCGAACCGCGGCAGACGATGACCAGCGCGCGGTGCGACGAAGCGCGGCGCAGTGCGCGATATTCGCCGCTGTACACCGCCTGGGGCGCCAGTTCGGCCACACCGATCGTCGCGCCGCCACCCGCAAGGCCGAGAGTGCCGGTGATGCCATCCGCTCCGGTTGGCGGCGCATCGAATACCGGCACTGCATCGATGCGCGTGCCATCCAGTTCGAGATACGCATCCACGGGATCGATGCGGTCGAGGGTGAACGCCTCTCTGGCAACGTCCGCACCCAGCAGTGCGGCCTCGTTTGCCAGCCACGCGGCGCCGGCTTCGTCACCCGAGGTGGCAGTGCGATGAATGCCCTGCGAGTCCCAGGCGCTCAGCCATGCCGCCGCGCGGGCTGCTGGACTATTCACGCATCGCGCGCGTGCGCTTGCCGGCGGGACGATCCCAGCAGCGATGCAGCCACTCGTGCACTTTTGGCCATTTGCCGAGGTCGAACGACAGCGCGCGATACATCGCGGCGGCGACGTTCAGATCCGCCACCGTGAACTCGTTGCCGGCCAGCCACTGCACCTTGCCCAGCGCGATTTCCAGTACATCCAGCGCCGGGGCGATCTCGTCCCAGGCAGCCTTTGCGGCAGCCGGGTTGCGCTCTGCTTCCGGCAGCGCCGACGCGTTGTTGGCATAGGTTGTCATCTGGCGGTCCAGGCGATCGGTCTCCCAGAAGCTCCATTGCCAGGCGAGGGCCTCATGCTTCGCATCGGTCGGGTAGAGTTTGCCGTGCTTTTTCGCGAGATACAGGTTGATCGCCATCGATTCCGACAGCACGAACTCGTCATCCTCGATGGTCGGCACACGCGCATTGGGGTTCAGCGCCAGGTATTCCGGTGTGCGGGTGCCGGGCGAGCGCGGCGCCAGGTCGTTATGTTCATATTTCAGGCCAAGTTCCTCGGCCATCCAGAGCGTGCGCGTGGCACGTGAGCGGGCCGAACCGTGGATGCGGAGCATGCGATTTCTCCCTGGGCGTTATTTCCCGCCCGGCAGTGTGCTATGAAGCGTGTGGCAGAGGAAGCCAGCCAAGGAGAGCACCGACATGACCGAGGCAAGACCGGTTCTGGCCGTCACCATGGGCGATCCCGCCGGCATCGGACCGGAAATCGCGGTGCGCGCCCTGCTCTCGCCGGAGGTGCGGGACATCTCCCGCAGCTTCCTGATCGGCGATGCCCGCGTGTTCGAACGCGCGCTGTCGGTGTGCGGCCTGTCGGCGTCGCTGAACCGCATTGCGGGACCGGAGCAGATCACCGATCGTGCCGGCGTAATCGACGTGGTGCACCAGCAGACTGTCGATCCCGATGCGTTGCAGATGGGCAAGGTGCAGGCGCTGGGTGGCGAGGCCGCATATGCCGCGATCCGCACCTCGATCGAACTGGCAATGGCCGGCCGCATCGCCGGTGTGGCGACCACACCGATCAACAAGGAGTCGCTGAAGGCGGCGAAAATCCCGTTCATCGGCCACACCGAGATGTTCGCCGACCAGACCGGCGCGCGCGAAGAGATGACGATGTTCACCATCAGCGGGTTGAAGATCTTCTTCCTGACCCGTCATCTGTCGCTGATGGAGGCATGCAAGCAGATCACCCGCGACCGCACGCTGAAGGGCATCGAGAACAGCGTAAAGGCGCTGCGTCAGCTTGGCATCGAAACCCCGCACCTGGCGGTGGCGGCGCTGAACCCGCACGGCGGCGAGGATGGGCTGTTCGGCCGTGAGGAGATGGACGCCATCAAGCCGGCGATCGAAGCGGCACGGACGCGCGGCATGCGGGTGAGCGGCCCGGTGCCGGCGGATTCTGTGTTCCACATGGCGCGCATCGGGCGGTACGACGCGGTGCTGTCGCTGTATCACGACCAGGGCCACATCGCGGCGAAGATGATGGATTTCGAGAAAACCGTGAGTGTGACGCTTGGATTGCCGATTCTGCGCACCAGCGTCGATCATGGGACGGCGTTCGATATTGCGGGTACCGGGAAGGCGAGCGCGGTCAGCATGATCGAGGCGATCAAGGTCGCGGCGGAGTATGCGGTGCGAGGGGTGCGACTGGGCGATGAGGTCGCGGCAGCGGCGGAGTAGCCCGCGTTACGCTGTCATCGAGAGGATCGAAGCGAAACGCCAGTCTCCGGCCACGGCAGTCTCCGGCCCGGTTGCGCGTGACAGGTCCGAGAGTGCTTCGCCACGCTCGCAATGACGGCGTGCTATGTGCCGCGCCTTACCAATGGTGCGGGGATGCTTTCGATCATCACGTTGATG
>DATKFJ010000207.1:0-5974 GCA_035511435.1 Acetobacteraceae bacterium
CCACGATGGCATGATGCACCACATAACTCACCGCACGCGTTGGATGGGTTGAACCCAGCGAAATTCGCCACAATCCCCGGGCATCGCATGCGCACGACTTACCGCGTAGCATGCCGTCTGCGATCACTGCCCCCCGCATCCAAGGAGCGAAGCAATGCCGTTCGATGAGACGTCCCGTCGCCCCGGCCGCCAGCCGTCGCGCAACGTGCTGGGCGGGGTGCTCGATATCTGTTCGACCAAACCGATGACCGGCTTCTTCCGCAACGGCTGCTGCGATACCGCCGCGGAGGATGTCGGCAGCCATACCGTCTGCGTCGTGATGACCGCGGAATTCCTGGCGTTCAGCAAAGCCGCCGGTAACGACCTGTCGACACCACGCCCGGAATTCGGCTTTGACGGTTTGCAGCCGGGTGACCGCTGGTGCCTGTGCGCGCCGCGCTGGCAGGAAGCGCTGGAAGATGGTTCCGCGCCGCGCGTGGTGTTGCGCGCCACGCAGGAGGGTGCGCTGGATCACTGTGCGCTGGCCGACCTCAAGAAATACGCCATCGACCTAGCCTGAAGCGTGGCCAGCGAACTGCCCGCCGAATTCGCGTTGATCGCGCGGCACTTCCGACCGCTTGCCGGGCCGGAAGGACTCGACCTGCGGGACGACGTGGCGGTGCTGACGCCGCCGCCGGGACGCGACCTTGTGCTGACAGCGGATGCGATGGTGGGCGGCGTGCATTTCCTGCCGGACGATCCGCCCGACCTGATCGGACGCAAGCTGCTGCGGGTGAACCTGTCCGATCTTGCAGCCAAGGGCGCGACGCCGATCGGCTACCTGATGACGGTCTCGGCGCCGCGTGACACGCCGGACGCCTGGTTCGCCGGATTCGCGGCCGGGCTGGCACAGGACCAGAAGGAATATGGCGTCACGCTATTCGGCGGCGACACCACCTCGACTTCCGGTCCGATCTCGCTGTCGCTCACCATACTCGGCCATGTCGCACCAGGCCAGGCGGTGCGTCGCACCGGCGCGCAGCCGGGCGACGGCATCTGGGCGACCGGTACGATAGGCGACGGGGCGCTCGGCCTGGCTGTGGCGCGCGGCCGGCTGCGGGACCCTAGCGGCCACCTGCTGTCCCGCTACCGGTTACCCCAGCCGCGCCTCGGCCTGGCGATCGCCGGCGTCGCGTCGGCTGGCATGGATGTATCCGACGGACTGGTGCAGGACCTGGGCCATCTCTGCCGCGCCGGCGGACTTGCAGCGGAGCTCGACGCCGCACTTGTGCCGCTGTCATCGCAGGCTCGCCTGGCGGGACCGGAATGGCTGGCCACCTGCCTGACCGGCGGCGACGATTACGAGCTGTTGCTCGCCGTTCCGCCCGACCACGACGACGCGCTGCGGCAGGCGGCACTGGTCGCCGGCATGGCTGTCACGCGCATCGGCTGCTTCCGCTCCGGACCGCCGCGCGTCATGGTACGTGGGCCCGATGGCGCACCAATGGAACTGGCCGCCGGCGGCTGGAGCCACTTCTGATGAAGGCTGGATGATGCGATCGACGCTTCACTGAAGGCCGTCGGCAAAGATGAACCGCAACGTATGGCTGCTGTTCTGCTGTCAGGCGCTGATGAACGCCGTGATGTCCGGCCAGACAGTCATGAGTGCGCTGATCGGCCACGCGTTGGCGGTCGACAAGACGCTCAACACGCTGCCGATGGCGATCCAGATGACCGCGACCATGGCCGCCTCGATCCCCGCCGGCATCATATTCTCCCGGGTCGGCCGCAAGCCGGGATTCTGGCTCGGTTGCGCCGGATCACTATGCGGCAGCCTGATCTTCGCCCTCGGCGTCTGGCTCGGTAATTTCCACGTCTACTGCATCGGCGCAGTCTGTGCCGGGTTGGGTTTCGGCATCGCGCAGCATCTGCGTTTCGCCGCCGCCGAAGTCGCGGCACCGGAAGCCCGAGCGCGTGCCATAGCGCTGGTGATGGCCGGCGGCGTGCTGGCCGCGATCATCGGGCCTGAAGTCGTCAAGCGCACCAATATGCTGCTGCCGCCAATGATGTTTCTCGGCACCTATCTCTGCCTGACCGTACTGCCGCTGATCAGCGCCACGCTGCTGCTGTTCATCCAGTTGCCACCGGCGAGCCGGCAGATCAGCGCGCCCGTGCCGTTCCGCAGCATCATCGCACGGCCGAATTTCCTCACCGCCGTGGTCTGCAGCATGGTGGGGTACGGCACGATGAACCTGATCATGGCATCGACGCCGCTGCAAATGCTGTTCTGCGGCTACGGCGTGAACGCCAGCGCCGATGTGATCCGTGCGCACTCGATCGCCATGTTCCTGCCCGGCTTCGTCACCGGCCGGCTGATCCAGCGCTTCGGCCCGCATCCGATCATCTGCACAGGGGCCGCGCTCACGCTGCTCTGCGTCGTCACCAACCTGAGCTTCGCGCCGGTGCAGGCCACTTTCCTGGTGGCGCTGGTCCTGTTGGGCGTTGGTTGGAACTTCCTGTTCGTCGGAGGCACGACACTACTGGCGACCGCGCACGACGCGCATGAACGGGTGCGCGTTCAGGCCACCAACGACTTCATCGTGTTTGGCACCGTGGCCTGTACCGCATTCGCGTCGGGCGCCGTGGAGGCGACCGGCGGCTGGGCCGCGCTGAACCTCGTGGTGGTGCCGCCGACCCTGATCGCGGCCGGCCTGGTGATCTGGCATTGGTCGGCTCGTGCGCGCCTTACGCCGGCGCGGGCCTGAACCGGGGTAGGTATGGACTCGGGCGCCGGTCAGAAGGCGGGCGCTGGAGCACCACCGGCTGGCGCGGTTGGCGTCTGGGCTATTGCGTTGAAGCGGCCGATGTTGCCGAACAATTGTTGCAGGAACGACGCCTCTGTGCCTGGCGAGGGTGTTGCGCGCGCGACCACCGATACCGGCAGGGAATCCTCCTGGTTCAGTTTCTTCACACCCTGCAGCACACCCTGGTCGTTGAATGTCAGCACAACCACGTTCTGGCTGAGCACGCCCTGGACGCGGGCGATCCGCGGCCTGGTGACCTCGGTGATATAAAGCCAGGTGTTGTCGTCGAACGTGGCCCTGGCGGTCGGCGAGCCGATCAAGGCCGTCACGTCGGCGCGCGTGGAGGTGCCGGGCACCAGTTCCTTGAGTTGGTCGGCATCCACACGATTGCCGCGCAGTTGCGACTCCGCCTGGAAGAAACTGCAGCCGCCCAGCAGCAGGCAGGCCAGCAGCAACAGCCGGACGCGTCCGCGCGATCGGGATGATGACAGAGAGGCTGATCGATTTCCGTCCATCTGGGCGTATCCTCGGCACCGCGCTATGTCACCTCGGTGTCACGCCGGCCTGCCGCTTGTCAATCGTGGGCTGACGCGTCGCGGCTTCTGGCAAAGGTGATCGCATCGGTGGCAGGACTGCTGGGTTTGAAGGGTCTACGCAAGGCCAAACGGCATGAGCGGGCGGGCTTTGCGCTTTATGGCGCCGCGGTCGCGGCGGCGCGCGAGCCGTATTTTTACGAGTCGCTGGGTGTGGCGGACACGCTGGACGGCCGCTTCGACCTGATCGCGCTGCACGCGTTCCTGTTGATCCATCGCCTGCAGAGCTTGCCGGAGCCCGGCCCGGACCTGGCACAGGCGGTGTTCGATGCCATGTTCAGCGACATGGACATGAGCCTGCGCGAGATCGGCGTGAGCGACCTGCGTATCGGCAAGCGGGTGCGCGCCATGTGGGAAGCGCTGCACGGGCGGGCCAAGGTCTATACGGCGGCGATGGAGGCGGCGGATACCGCGGCATTGCAGGCGGCACTGGCGCGCAATGTCTGGCGCGGCGAGGCACCTGACAATGCGGCCGCCGCGCTGGCCAGAATCGTGCTGGCGCAGGATGCCCATCTCGCCAGTCAAAAGCTGACGACGCTAGCCGCGGGTGAGGCACGATTTCTGGCGCCCCTGGACGCGCTGCGATGACCCCGGAGCTGCACAGGCCGATCGCCGTCGATCGCATTGGTCCCGGCGGGCTGGACGTGACGGTGGAAGCAAGTGCCACGGAATGTGCCGCACTGGCCCGGCGGATGGATTTGCCCGCGGTACTCTCGCTCACCTGCCGCTTCCATCTGGCGGAGGATGCCGCGCACATGCTGGTCGCTCGCGGCCACCTGATGGCGCACGTGGTGCAGACGTGCATCGTCTCGCTGGAGGATTTCGCCGCGACCGTCGAGGAACGTTTCACCGTGCGCTGCCTGCCGGAAGGACAGGAGAGCGACGACCCGGATCCCGAGACGCTGGACGAAATCACTTATGCCGATGGCACACTCGATCTCGGCGAGGCTGCCGCCGAACAGCTTGCGCTGGCGCTCGATCCGTATCCGCGCGCGCCGGGCGCCGAGTTGCCGGAGATCGAAGCGGAGGCGGACCCGCAGCAATTCGCCGCACTCGGGGCGCTGAAACGTCCTAATTGAATTTCCGTTAGTTCGACTGACACGCAGCGATGCGGCAATCTCGTTCGTGCTCAACGGGCCCGGGATTGCCGCATCGCTGCGCCCGCCTCGCAAAGACACTGATGGCCAATATTATGCTTGACGCGGTTTGTCATTCACACTAACTGATACGTTATCAACGGCCGGACTGCGCCCGGCGGCTCGACAAACCCCTTCCCAATTTCGCCCCGTTCCAATTTCGCGGAGACACGATGATCATCGACCTGACACCATTGGTGCAGGCGCTGGCCGCGCTTGCGCTTGCGTCGTTAAGCGCGACGACGCCCTATCTGGTGCCGTTGCTGCGTCGCTATCTGCACGTTCAGCTGACCGCAACGCAGGCGGCCGCCGTTCAATCCGCCGCGGTTGCCGGCGCGCAGGCAGCTTACGGCTATCTTGCCATCAACTCTGCCAGCTATCGCGATGTGACGATCCGCAACGTTGCGCTGGCCAAGGGCGTCCAGCACGTCTTGGCATCCGCACCCGATGCGATGGCCGCGCTCGGCATCACCCCTGACCACGTGCAGCAGATGGTCGAGGCACGGTTCGGCGGCCTGCTCGCCGCCGATCCTGCAGTGTCCATCGCCGCACCGCAGGCGTCGACCCAGCCAACCGCCTGAGCTTCCCCAACAACCAGGAGACTTTCGATGCGATTCAACCTCGCCACGGTTTGCCACATCTACGCTTTGCCGCTGCTCGCCTGTCTTTCCGCCTGCGGTAACGCATCCACCACCCAGCAGACACAGGTGCAGCAGGCCCTGGCGGTAGCCTGCACGGTCGATGGCATCCTGGTGCCGATCGCGCAGCCGATCGTCGCGACGCTGGGCCCGGGCGGCGCCGCCGCGACCTCGGTTGACACCCTGATGGTGCACCCCGCCGTCGTGGCGGCCTGCGCGGCGATCAGCGGAGTGCCAGCAAGCGTCGCGGCGGCCGGCGCTCCGGTTACCGTTGCGCCTGTTCCGCCGAGCCCACCGACCACCTGAGAGGCCGCACGTCGTGCCCCGTGCATCGCGCCTCCGACGGTGCCATAGTGCCGAGCCATGGTCACCACATCCTATCAAGTGATCCACCAGCCAGATGGCAGCTTCCAGGTGAAGCTCAACAAACCGGGCGAGCTTCCCCGGACTGCCGTCGGCTTTGCCACACTGGCCGAGGCGAACGCCTGGGTGGCGCGGGACAGGCGGCTGTGCGCAGCCCCCGAGCCCTGGGTCCCCAGCGCACACCGTCGGCTGAGCGGACGGTAATCGCCACCGGCGAGCGCCAAGCCGAGAGTCCATCCCTTGCGACCTGCCTTGCCCTCTGCTAGACGGCCCGCCTTGCTTTGTTGACATAAAGTGATCGCCCTCGTGCCTTAACCGGACCCCAGGGCGTCACGCATTCCGGAGGGGCGCAGTCCCATGGCCGTTCCTAAGAGAAAGACCTCCCCCTCCCGCGCCGGCATGCGGCGCAGCCATCAGGCGTTGCAGCGCGAGGCCCACGCCGAATGCCCCAATTGTGGCGA
>DATKFJ010000208.1:0-3870 GCA_035511435.1 Acetobacteraceae bacterium
AGATGCTTATCCAACGCGGCGACGATGTCCGCGCGCGTCGGCGTCGGGTTGCGATCCAGCAACGCCTTGGCGCTCATCAGAATTCCCGCCAGGCAGTAGCCGCACTGTCCCGCCTGCTCGTCCAGGAATGCCTGCTGCAAAGGATGCGGCTGCGCGGTGCTGCCGATTCCCTCGATCGTGGTGATGCTGCGCCCCCCAACGGTGCCGATCTCACGCGAGCAGGCATACACCGGCTCGCCATCCACCAACACCATACAACTGCCGCACTGTTCAAGTCCGCAGCCGTAGCGGGACCCTTTCAGATCGAGCTGATTCCGCAGCACGTCAAGCAGCGGTGTCGCTGCCTCTGCCGCAACGCTGACCGGCCGACCATTTACGTGCAGCGCGATCATCGTTCAGACCGATTGGCGAGCGCCGGCCCGCTCGACATTCGCGCTGCGTACCGGAATGCCGGTCTGCTCATAACAAACCTGTGCCAGCGCGGCGACGCCTTCGCGGATCTGTTCCTTCGACGGCAGCGCAAAGCACAGGCGCATGTATGACTTCGCCGGTTCCGGATTGCATACCCATTCCGGACCAGGATTGAAATTCAGCCCGGCTTCGGCCGCGGGCTTCACCAATTTGCGCACGTCAACCGCATCCGGCAGCTTGAACCACAGGAAGATACCGCCCTTTGGCTTCCACATCTCGGCGCTCGTGCCGAACTCCCGTTCCACCGCCTCCACCATCGTGTCGAGCTTCTCCTTCAGCACGCCCGACAGCGCGCCGATATGTTTGTCGAAGTTCTTGGTGAAGTATTCCGCGACAATCATCTGATCCAGCGCGCCGGTGCCGCTGTCGGTCTTCGACGAGATCATGCGCGACAGCACTGGCCACTCGGCAATCGCATAGCCAACTCGCAATGCCGGCGCGAGCGACTTCGAAAACGAACCGATATGCACGACCTGCTTCGGCGCCATCGCGTACAACGCAGGCGGCGCGCCGCCGGCCCAGATCAGATCGGCGTAGCACTCGTCTTCAAAAATCGCGACGCCGTACTGTTTGGCCAGCGCCAGCATCTGCTGCCGACGTTCCAGCGGCAGGATGCTGCCGGACGGATTCTGGATCGTCGGGATCGTGTAGATGTACTTCGGCGTCACGCCTTTCTGCTTCAGCCCTTCCAATGTCGATGCCAACGCATCCATCCGCATCCCGTCTTCATCCAGCGGCACGCCGACAATGTTTGCGCCAACCCGCTTGAAGCGATTGATCGCGCCGGCGTAGCAGAACTCCTCCAGGATGACCGTATCGCCAGGATTGATGAACAGCCGGCTGACAATATCGATGCCCTGACCGGATCCCGTGGTGATCAGCACATTGTCGCGGTCCGCGTTGACGCCGCGATGGCGCTTCAGCTTGTCCGCGACGAACTCGCGCAATCCGACGTAGCCCTGCGGCCCCTGTGCCAGATTGTACATCGCCAGCTTCGAACCTTCGCGTCGCAGCACGGATGCGGTCGCCTCGATCAAACCCTCGATCGGAATCTGCACCGGATCGTTATGGCCGCCGATGAAATTATATTTTGGGAACCCGCCGAAACGCGGCGCCGGATCAGGCAATCCATCGGCAAACAACGAGGTGATTTCGAAATTGGAGCCGCTCATGGTCGCTTCCCTCTTCGGATCGGATGTGCTTGGCAAAAACCTCGCATGCCGCCGGTGGACCATGCAAGGGCACGCGCCTCATACTGCACTGGCAACGCAACCACAGGAATCTCGCTCGCATGGCAACGCCGAAACTGTTCGAACCGATCACCTTCCGATCGGTCACCGCGCGCAACCGCATTGTCGTGGCGCCGATGTGCCAGTACAGCGCCGAAGACGGCCTCGGTGACGATTGGCACGTGCAGCATCTCGGCGCGCGCGCCATGGGCGGCGCGGGCATCGTGTTCACCGAGGCGACCCATGTCAGCGCGATCGGCCGCATCACACCCTACTGCCTCGGCTTGTGGAACGCGCAGCATCAGGCGCTGCTGACACGCCTCGCAGCGATCATCGCGCGCGGCGGCGCCGTGCCGGGAATCCAGATCGCCCATGCCGGCCGCAAGGCAAGCACCACGCGCACCTGGGAAGGCAGCAAGCCGATCGCGCCGCACGACGGCGGCTGGGCGCCGGTGGCGCCGAGTCCCAACGCGTTCCATCCGAACGCCATCGATCCGCACGCGCTGACCACGACGGAGATCGCCGACATCGCCGCACAGTTCGCCACATCCGCGCGGATGGCGCGCGAGACCGGCATGCAGGTGGTGGAAATCCACGCGGCGCACGGCTACCTGCTGCATTCCTTCCTGTCGCCGATTTCCAACCACCGCAACGACGCGTATGGCGGCGACCTGGCAGGACGCAGCCGCTTCCTGATGGAGACCATCGACGCGGTGCGCGCCGAGTGGCCCATCGACCTGCCGCTGTTCGTGCGCCTGTCGTGTGTCGATTACCTGCCTGGCGGCCTCTCCATCGACGACACCGTTGCACTGTGCCGCAAGCTCGCAGCGCGTGGCGACGTCGATCTGATCGACTGTTCATCGGGCGGCATCTCGCCCGACGTCCGCATTCCGACGCATCCCGGCTATCAGGTGCCCTTCGCGGACGCGGTGAAGCATCGCGCCGGCATCGCCACCGGCGCGGTCGGGTTGATCACGGAGCCTACGCACGCCGCGGAAATCATCGCCAACGATCGCGCCGATCTGGTGTTCGTTGCGCGCGTGCTGCTGGCGGACCCGGGATGGCCGTTACGCGCGGCAAGGGCACTCGGTGTCAAGCCGGAACTACCGCCGCCTTATTGGCGCGCCACGCTGTCGTAGCATGCCTGATCGTAGTATAGTTGCTTGCGCTAACGGACGACCGCCATACCTACAACTTCCTGTGATGCGCCAGTGCCGCCACATTTGGCGGTCAGCTTAGGAAACTGCGGGCGCCGAATCGGCGCCCAACGCCAACCCGCAACGGAGAAGCCTGCAATGAAAGCCACGCTGCTTACCTGTGCCGCACCCCTGCTGATCACCACTATGCTGGTCGCCGCTCCGGCCTGGGCACAGTCGACAGCCACGCCGACTACCACGGCCCCATCAGGCACGTCCCCCGCACCGTCCACAATGGCGCCATCGACGCAGGGCGCGAGCTCCGCCCAGACCACTGCCGCCCCGTCCGGGACCGCCCACAAGGCGATGCCGCATAGCGCCTCGGCGGCCAGGCAGCCGGGCGAAACGATGCTCAGCATGGTGGATCGGCGGATCACCGAGCTGCACAGCCGGATGAAAATCACGGCCGAGCAGAAGCCGCAATGGGACCAGTTCACCCAGGTCATGCGCGACAACGCGAAGGAGATGGATGAGGCCTATCAGCAGCGCGCGCAGAAAATGGGGACCATGTCGGCGGTCGACAACATGCAGTCATTCGCGCAGATCGAACAGCAGCGCGCGCAGGAGATGGAGAAATTGGTTCCAGCCTTCCAGACGCTGTATGCCTCGCTATCGGATCAGCAGAAGAAGACGGCTGACCAAATGTTCCGCTACAATTCCGAGAAGGCACAAGCTCGCAAGCAAGCTTCGACCAAGTAGGGGTTGCGGGAGCAAGGACTGGCTTTCGACGAGCGCCGGGGCTATATGCCGGCGCTCGCGCGGCCGGTCGGTATCGGCGGCGCCGTCAGGAGCGCGCCATGAAGCCCGGTATTCACCCCACCTATCACGAAATCAACGTCGTCATGACCGACGGGACCCAGTTCAAGACGCGGTCCTGCTACGGCAAGGCTGGCGACACTCTGCGGCTGGACATCGATCCCAAGTCGCATCCGGCCTGGACCGGCCAGCACCGCATCATCGACAGCGGTGGCCAG
>DATKFJ010000209.1:0-7553 GCA_035511435.1 Acetobacteraceae bacterium
CCACCGGGTTTGCCGCGTGTGGACGCGAAGACCATGTGCATCCAAACCTGAAGCCGTTTTGCCGTAACGGTTTTGCTTTTCCAGATCGGCTTGAGCACCTCCAGCACGTCAGCAAACATGTCGATATCAGGAATCGACATGTCGCCGATCCGCCCATGGACGTAATCCGTCATCGTCTGCGTCCACTGCTTCTCGGATTTGGGATTGCGCCATTTGCCTTTGTGCGCCTCGATGTAGGCTTCGGTGGCGACGCGGTAGGTCAGCTTGACCACGCCGGCTGCGGCGCGGGCCAGCGTGTCGCGGGTGGCCACCGGGTCAATACCATTGGCAACCTGCTCGCGCACCTTTTCCCCCTTCTTGCGGGCATCGGCGAGACTGACGGCGGGATGCGACCCGAGACCGATGTTCCGGCGTTTGCCGTGCATCGTGAATCGTTGCAGCCAGCTTGCGCCGTGCTCGGTGACCTGGAGGTACCACGACGACTCCCCCGATTGGCCCAATCGCGACACGATGGAACCGAAAGGGAGGCCATGCCAATGCCATGACCGCCGCGTTGAGCGATCCGGCGCTATCCGGCCGGCGCTATCCCGCTATCCGGATTGTGAAGAACACCGCGATCGTGAATTTCCCACGCCGAACCGGCGACATGACCGGCAATGGACATCGGCATGGGGGAATTCTCCGACTGTTGATTCGCACCATCCGCCCCGAGGGGCCATTGCGGCTCTGTGAACCGTGATTTCGCCCTGCCCGAACCCGACCCTGCCCGACCAGGGGCGGACAAGATTCGCAGACTCTTTCTGCTGGCCGCAACGCTGTACGTGCTGATCTATGCGTTCGAGGCGCCGATCCGCTACGGGTTGCATCTGGTCGGCATGGATGACGCGATCTTCGTGCGCGACCTCATGCTGGCGCTGCCGCTGCTGCTGCTGTTCATCCGCCAGTGCATCCGCGGAACGGTGCACCCGGCGTTCTGGGTTTTCGCCCTCGTCGTCGCGGTGCACGGCAGCGTCGGCTATCTGAACTTCCATGCACTCGCGGCGCCGGTCTACGGCGCCAAGTTCCTGCTGCCCGTGCTGTTCGGCTTCATCCTGTCCAGCGCATTGGTCCAGCCGAGTAGGAAACTCTTGCTGATCTTCGCGCTGCTATGGCTGGTCTCGCTGGTCGCGCTCTATCTCGACAAATACGTCCTGACCTACCCGTGGAGCGGCATGGAGACGAAGATCGGTGGACTGACGGTCGACGTCTCGCGCGGCTGGGACATCACCTCGGGCGAGGACAAACGCGTCGCCGGATTCACCCGCAGTTCGATCGACGCGGCCTCATTGCTGCCGGTACTGGCCTTCCTGGTCATCCAGCGAAGCAAGCTCCTCATGCGGACGATCGTGCTGGCCGCAACCGGTTGCGCCATATTCCTCACCACGCAGAAGGGCGCGCTGCTGGCTTTCGTCGCAGTCGCCGCCATCTTCGCGCTGCCACGCCGCATGTGGTACGCAATGCTGTGCTTCGCATGCGTGTCGCTGACCTTGCTGGCCATCGTATTGCCGATCGCGACCTCGGGCCTGCTCATGCCGACCGGCGGCGGTGTGTTCAGCCTTGCCAGCTTTGGCATGCGCATAACCGACACCTGGCCTGACGCGTGGCGATGGATCGCCAACCACGACATCTTCCCCTTTGCCACCGGCCTCGGCGGACTAAGCGGCGCGATGCGGTTCTTCGCGCAGGACTTCTATAATCCGTCAGACAATTTCTTCATCTTCCTGTACGGCAATTTCGGCGTGCCGGCGCTGTTCTACCTCGCTTGGGCAAACTACGAAGCACTGTCGGTGCCCGCCGAGATGCGACCCTTTGCCACGGCCGCGCTCGCCATCCTGGCATTCGATCTCGGCTACGGCGCAGTGATCGCCATTCTGGAGGGTCCGTTCACCGCCCTGTTCCTCGGCGCATCTCTCGGCACGTTGTGGCGGCTGCGGCAACAGGCGCTCCACCGCAAATGGGCCGACCCGTTCAATCCGGCGTGGCGGCATCCCATCGCCGTCC
This sequence comes from Acetobacteraceae bacterium, assembly GCA_035511435.1. GTDB lineage: Bacteria > Pseudomonadota > Alphaproteobacteria > Acetobacterales > Acetobacteraceae > JAMXLO01. Next base: position 2,041 of record DATKFJ010000209.1, read on the forward strand.
CCGCTCCGGCTCAACCGCAGCTGCCCGCTTAGCCGCATCTGCCCGCTTGACCGCATCTGAACGCACAGTTCGAACCGAGGTAATACCGGTGCGACACAAACTTACCGGCATTCAGTGCCTGCGCGCCGTCGCCGCATTGTTGGTCGTCTTTTTTCATTTGCAGCTCTTCGAGCAGAAGATGCCGGGGCCGGCGGTGATGCCCTCGCAGATGACCTATGGCATGGCGGGCGTCGATCTGTTCTTCGTCATCAGCGGCTTCATCGTCACCACCATCTCGCTAGGCAGGTTCGGCAGTCCCGGATACGCGCCGCACTTCCTTCGGCTGCGGTTCTTCCGCATCTATCCGACCTACTGGGTGTATTCCTTCGGGCTGCTCGCCGTGTACCTGGTATCGCCGCAGACGGTGAACCATACGCATGGCAAGCCCGACCTCCTGCTGTCGCTTCTGCTGCTGCCGCAGCGCGGGACACCCCTGTTGTTCGTGTCCTGGACGCTGGCGTTCGAACTGTTCTTCTATGCGATCTTCGCGGTGATGCTGCGTTGCCTGCGGCAATCGCAGTTGCCGTACGTGCTGTGTGCGTGGGCAGTCGTTGTCGTCGCCGGCAACCCGACGCTCGACACGGATCAGCCGGTGCTGGGGCTGGTATTCTCACCCCTCATCCTGGAATTCATCATGGGCTGCGGCGTGGCGCTGTTCCTGGCCGAACTGGACGGCAAGGCGGGGTGGCTCTGCGTCGTGCTCGGCGGTGGTGGGTTCATCGCCGGATCGATGTTCCTCGACCTGGCCGGCGTGCCGTTCGGCTGGTGGTCGCGCACCATCATCTACGGACCGTCCGCTGCCTTGCTGGTGGCCGGCGTCATCGGCATCGAGCGTGCCGGTGTCCGTTTTCCCCGCATTTTGGTGCTGCTGGGCGATGCGTCCTATTCGCTGTACCTGTCGCACATTCTGGTAATCGGCGCCGTGGTCAATGTGTGGGTGCGCTTCGCCGCTTCGCCATCACTGGCGAACCATGTCGCTGCATTGTCCACAGAACTGCTGGCCGCGACCATCTGGGCATTGATCAGCTTCCGCTACATCGAGCAGCCGTTGCTGACCACACTGCGCGGCCGCCGCGCACGCCGGTCGGTCACGGCATTCCAGTTGATCCGCAGACCTTTGAGGCTATTCCGGCGAAGCCTGCGATCTAGGCGAAACCCCAGACCTGAACCGGGCTTGTCGCGATACCGATAAGGCCCGCGCGCGTGCAAGCAGCCCCCATTCCTCCCCTCCCCTCCCCTTGCGCTAAGAGTAGGCAGAGGAATGCCGACACCCACCGCCATGGACGAGTTCAGGCTGGCGCAGCATCGCTGCGCACCCCGACACACAACCGGCCCCCGCCGATCAGCGCAATCGGCATCCTAGAACAAACGCTCCGACGCAATCCGCGCGCCTTCCCCAAGCGCGGCCAGCTTGGCCCAGACAATATCTTCCGCCACGCGACGCTGACCGGCCGACGTATCGAACCCGCAATCAGTCCCCGCCAGCACGCGCCGCGGATCACCCACCGCCTCGGCCACGCGTTCGATGCGCTCCGCGATGGTCTTCGGATGCTCGATGAAGTTGGTCACCGAGTCGATCACTCCCGCAACAATCACCTGATCGGCATCCAGCGGAAAATCCTTCAGCACCGCGTACTCGTGCGCGTGGCGTGGATTGGCGAACGGCAGCACGAACCCGCCGACATTCAGCTTGCGCAGAATCGGCATGATCTCCTGCAGCTCAACATCGCAATCGTGCGGCCCCTCATAGTTGCCCCAGCACGCATGCAGCCGAACTCGGTCACGCGGGATATTCACCAGCGCCGCATTGATCGTAGCCACCACCCGATCGACGAAACCGAGGAAATCGCCGAGCGGCTGATGCTGGTACGAAATATGGCGTTCCATCGCCAGATCCGGGCAATCGAGCTGCAACAGAAACCCATGCCGCACGATCGCTTCGTATTCCACGCGCAGCGCCTCACCCAGCGCTTCCAGATACGCGGTCTCGTTCGGGTAATAGTCGTTGCGCAGCGCGGCGGCGACGATGCCGGGTGACGGCGCGGTCAGGAACGGCTCGACGAACGGATCATGCTGCGTGTCCAGCGCCGCACGGAAGTCGCTGCATTCGGTCTCGATGGCGGCGCGATCGAGATATCGCACTTCGCCGATCGCGGTAGGGATTTCCGCCCGGCTGGACACCTGCTGCATGTGCTGCTGCTCGCGCGCCATCGCATCGCGATAGTCGGGATAACGCTCCACATCGGCGCGCGGCAGCCGCGTCCACGCGCCGCCGAACCCGCTCATGCGCGAACGCACGTACAGGAAGAACGCTTCCCTCTGCTGCTCGCCGTTATTGCCGATATCGATGCCGGCCTCGCGCTGCTTGCCCACGATGTGGTCCAACGCGGCACGCCCCGCCGCAGCAAGCTCCGCATCCACCGGCTCGCCGCGGTTCTTCCGCATATAAAGCTGCACCAGTTCCGGCGGCCGAGGCAGACTGCCGGTATGGCTGGTAAGGATGCGCGTCTCGCTGCGTTGCATGGAATTTCCCCTCGTCTCGTTGCCCCGACATTCCACCCGGCCGTCATCCCCGCGCAAGTGCAAGCGCCCACTGCCATTACGGAACAGCAGCGACGCGGCAATTACCCGTCAGCTACACACCGACCCAACCCCGCATCATCCCCACGCACCTCCACAGCAACCCCGTAAGTTCCACTTGCGGAACCGCCCCACGCTCCCCAGGATCGCCGGCGGAGGCATGACGATGAAGGTCTTCCTCAGCTACGGCCACGACGCCAACACCGACCTGGTGCTGCGCATCAAGCGTGACCTGGAAGCCGCTGGCCACACCCCCTGGATCGACACCTCCGAGATCAAACACACCGACGACTGGCGGCGAAAGATCCTCGACGGCCTGAAGGACACCGACTGGACGCTCGCCTTCCTCTCCCGCCACGCGGTGCGCGAAAACGGCGTGTGCCTGGACGAACTCGCGCTGGCGATGGGCATGCGCCACGGCGCGCTCACCACCATCCTGATCGAGCCGGAAGCCGAGGTCCGCCCCCCGGTATCGATCGGCCACATTCAGTGGCTCGACATGTCGGACTGGGCCACGCGACAGGCCGCCGACCCAACGGCCTACGAAGCCTGGTACCGCAGCAAGCTCACCGCGATCCTGAACAAGCTCGCCGACCCGGAAACCCACCGCTTCACCGGCGAGATCGAAGAACTCGAACGCCAGCTCAAGCCCATCATCCAGTCCGCCGACATCCCGCCGCTGATCGACGGTTTCGTCGGCCGCGAGTGGGTTGTCCAGCTCGTCGAAGCCTGGCGCAAGACCGAACCGCAGCGCCGCATGTTCTGGCTAACCGGCGGCCCCGGCGCCGGCAAGAGCGCCTTCGCCGCCTGGATCACGCATTTCCTGCGCACCAACGTCGTCGGCCTCAACCTGTGCAAGTGGAACGACGAAGACCGCTACGACCCACGTCGCATACTGCGTACGCTCGCCTTCCTGATCGCCGCGCGGCTCCCCGATTATCGCCGCCGGCTGCTGGACAAGCTGCACACGCAGGACGCGGATGGCGCTGAACTGGCGCGCAAGGGCGCGGTGGCGATGTTCAACTGGCTGCTCGCCGAACCGCTGGCGCTGATCGATGGCGGTCGGCGGCACGACCGCTTCATTCTGGTGATCGATGCGTTGGACGAAACATTGCGCGACGGCATCAGCGAGTTGGCCGATCTGCTCGCCGAACACGCGCCCAAGCTGCCGCAATGGATGGCCGTCGTGGTCACCAGCCGGCCGGATTTCCCGATCGCGGCGAGCCTCTCGCACATCGCCCCGCTGCGTCTCGACGCCGAGGGCTCGGCGGCCAACGCCGACGACCTGCGCATCTACGCGCACGACTGGCTCGCAACGCCCGACCGCTCGGCCACCGAAGCGACAGCGCTGATCGAACGTGTCGTCGCTGCCGCCGACGGCAACTTCATGTATCTGCGCAAGCTGCGCGACGCAGTGGAGGAATTCGGCCTCGACCTGAACGCACCCGGCCCATTGCCGCAGGGCCTCATTGGCCTGTATCGCTTGTGGTTCCATCGCCAGTTCCCGGACGCAAAGGCGTATCGCGCGGAATACGCACCACTGATTCAGGTGCTGGTCGCCGCCGGCCGGCCGGTGCCTGTCGACCTCCTGCGCGCGATGTTCAACTGGGACGTGCCTACCGAGGCGCGCCTGCTGCAAGGCCTCGGCAGCCTGTTCCCGGAACGCGCCGACGGCGTCGCGCCATTCCACGCGTCGTTGCGCGACTGGCTGACCGATCGCAGACAATCCGGCGCCGAGTTCGTGGTGGACGCGGCGTTGGGCAGCCGCGCGCTCGCTGTGGCGCTGTGGTCGCGGCTGCTCGCCTGCACGGACCCGCGCGTGCTGGATGATTTCACGATTGTGGAGCTCCCATCGCAACTCGAGCGACAGACGGACACCACGTGCCACGGCCTGCTGACGGCCGCGGCGCCGTGGCCCGCTTTGGCCGAACGATTGGCGTCTGTCGCCCGGACGCTACGGACCCAACAGAAGGGCTTCGCCTGGACCAGCGCTCTGGCGTGGCTGGGACTGATCGACACGCTTGGCAAACTCGTTGGCGACGAAGCATTGCCGCAACGGTATCTTGCGCTGGGCCAGCAAGGCGACGTCCACATCACACTGGGCGCCACCAACGCAGCATGGACCGCATTCCAGGCAACAGCGTCCGTGCTCTCGCTCTTGGCGAAGCAGGACCCGGACAACGCCGACTGGCGGCACAACCTCTCGGTCAGCCACGACAGGCTCGGCGACGTGCTCAGCGCGCAGGGCGATGTGCCGGGCGCGCTGGCCGACTATCGTGCCGGCATGGCGATCCGCGCCCGCCTCGCCGCCGCCGACCCGGACAACGCCGAATGGCAGCGCGAACTGTCCATCAGCCACGTCAAACTCGGCGACGTACTCAGCGCGCTGGGCGATCTGCCGGGCGCGCTGGCCGACTATCGCGCCGCTATGACGATCCGCGCCCGCCTCACCGACGCCGACCCGGAAAACGCCGAATGGCAGCGCGATCTGTCCATCAGCCACGTCAAACTCGGCGACGTGTTCCGCGCGCAGGGCGATCTGCCGGGCGCACTGGCCGACTATCGCGCCCGCATGGCGATCAGCGCCCGCCTCGCCGCCGCCGACCCGGGCAACGCCGAATGGCAGCGCGACCTCTCGGTCAACCACGAAAGACTCGGCGACGTGCTCAGCGCGCAGGGCGATCTGCCGGGCGCGCTGGCCGACTATCGCGCCGCCATGGTGATCAGCGCCCGCCTCGCCGCCGCCGACCCGGAAAACGCCGCTTGGCAGCGCGACCTCTCGGTCAGCCACAACAAACTCGGCGACGTGCTCCGCGCGCAGGGCGATCAGCCGGGCGCGCTGGCCGACTATCGCGCCGGCATGGCGATCAGCACCCGCCTCGTCGCCGCCGACC
>DATKFJ010000210.1:0-10324 GCA_035511435.1 Acetobacteraceae bacterium
TGGATGAGAACGACGCGTTGCTGTACTTCGACGATGTGCGCGTGCCGTGGGATCGCATCTTCGTCTGCCGCGACATCGAGATGTGCCAGCGTCAGTTCCACGGCACCCCGGCGCATGTATTCCAGAACTACCAGGCGCAGATCCGCCTGATGGTGAAGCTGCGATTCCTCGCCGGTCTGGCGCATCGCATCGCAGACACCAATGGCACACTTGGCTTCCCTCAGGTGCGCGAGATGTTGGGCCAGATCGCGGCCAATGTCGGGCAGATGGAGGGTCTTGTCTGGGGCATGGAGGCAAAGGGACGGATGGTCGGCCGCTATTTCATACCCGATCGCGCGTTGCTCTACACGGCCTTGGTGCAGGCGCAGGAGATGTATCCTCAACTCATCGCGAAGCTGCGTGAACTGGCTGGCGGCGGCATGATCATGCTGCCCTCGTCGATCGCGGATTTCGCTGACCCCGATACGGCGGCCCTGATCCGACGCACCCAAGTGTCGCCGTTCTATGAAGCGGACGACCGGGTGAAGTTCTTCAAGCTCGCGTGGGACGCGACCGGTTCCGAATTCGCGTCGCGTCATTTGCAGTATGAGATGATGTATGCTGGCACGAGCTATGTCAGCCGCAATCATGCGTACCGCACATTCGATTGGGACAACGCATGCGGCATGGTCGATGCGGTGATGCGCGCCACCGACGGTCCGGCTCCATGAAACCGTTCGGCACCCGCGATAAACGTTTGCCAACGCCATGCAACGCGGCGATCATGTTCGCAGCTTGGTGGAGCGACTGACGAATGCCGATCCGACCTGACATCCTTGAAGCGCAGACTCGCGCCTGGACGGCAATTGGCCACCCCGGTGGCTGGTGGGCCGGCGCCGAGCGTGTGGCGATTGCCGCGGAGACGCGCCATGCCGCGTCCTGCGCGTTGTGCGCTGCCCGTGCGAAAGCGCTGTCCCCGAGCATGGTGGGCGGCGATCACGCGACGCTCGGATCGTTGCCCGGTGCCGCCATCGAGGCGATCCATCGCATTCGGACCGATTCCGGCCGGCTGGGGGAGAACTGGTTCCGACGGTTGCTCACCGACGGGCTCGACGAGGAACATTATGTAGAACTGGTCTCCGTCGTGGCGATCACTGTCGCCATCGATACGTTCCGTTCGGCCGTCGGGTTGGACGCACTGCCCCTGCCAGTCGTGCATGCCGGTACGCCGGAACGTCGCCGCCCCGTCGGCATCCGGCACAATCTCGCCTGGGTCGGAACGCTCGCCCCGGAGGACGTCGGCCCTGACGATCCCGACCTGTATCTCACCCGCCGCGATCCATCGCTGCGATCGGGCGCCAACATCCAACGCGCGCTGAGTCTTGTGCCGCCTGCGATGATGCAGTGGTGGGACATGCTTGAGATCATGTACATGCCCGGCCCGTGGATGCGCGACTTCACACGCGAGTATCGCGCAGTTTCACACGCTCAGATTGAAATGCTGGCTGCCCGGGTCTCCGCGCTTAATCTTTGCATCTACTGAACGGTTAGTCATCTCACCCTGCTCCGTGCGAGTGGGCAACATGCGAACCGGGACTTTGGGATGGACGGCGTGATGGATGGCGCCAGCGACACGGGTGTGCTTCACGCCAGCGAACTGCTGGCGTTTGCCGAGGCTGTTGTTGCATTCGATACGCCGCTGATCAGCCGCACCCGCGATGCGCTGCTGGATGCCATGGGGGAGGATGCCATGGTTGATGCCGCCGCGGTCATTGCGGGTTTCAATGGCATTACCCGCATTGCCGATGCAACCGGCATCCCTTTGGAAGACACCAAGGCTGAGCAATCCGCAAATTGGCGTAATACACTCGGCATAGACCGGTTTGCCGCCACGAAATCGTAGTAGGGTAATGGAAGTATGATGCGAGATTAACGCCACTGTACCGCCGCGCTCAAACGCTTCATGCGAAGCGTCGCTTGATTGCGCACTTGTGCGAATTTCAACAGTGTTGGGCGGATCAAATGGGTGTGAAGCGGCGAATGACCATTTCGCCTCCGACTGGCGTGACGTTTCCGCATCCCGCGGCATTCTGGCTGGGAACGCTGGCAACCATTGCGGGCGTCGTACTGCATTTGCCAATGTATCTTAATGCCGGCGACATGGGCTATCGCCTGGTCGGTATGCCGATGGACGGACCGATGAAGATCGGCATGGCCCTCGTGGTATTGGGCCTCGTTCTCAGCTTCTACGGGCTGTATCCCCGATCAGCCGAAGCGACCGCGGGACTGGTATCGCGAATCCGGGTGCGTGCGCTGGATGAAGCGCCGATTCGTGCCGCGCATATCGGCCTTCTCGCCGTGATGGCAATTGCCGTCACCATCGACGTGATGAAGCCGACAGCGCTTGCCTTTGTCGTGCCGGGCATGGCGCTGGAATACGGAATGAAATCACCGCTCAATCCAGCCGGCATTGTGCCTGTTGCGTACCTGCCACTGTCCGGGATAACCGGAACCGTTGTGGGATCGTTCCTGTGGGGTTGGATGGGCGATCGCATTGGGCGCCGGGCCTCGATCCTGTTCGCTGGGATCACGTTCATTGGAACATCGATTTGCGGTTGCATGCCGGATTATCGATGGAACTTCGTCATGTGTTTCATCATGGGACTGGCTGCCGGCGGTATGCTGCCGATCGCCTATGCGTTGATGGCCGAGGCGATCCCGGCGCGGCACCGCGGCTGGCTGATGGTGGTGATCGGCGGCGATATTGCCGGCGCCTACATCATCACAAGCTGGCTCGCATCCGAGTTGGTGCCTGTGTACAGTTGGCGGATCCTGTGGCTGCTTGGCGCGCCGACCGGGCTTCTGCTGATCCTGTTGAATCGATGGATACCTGAATCGCCCCGCTACCTGCTTGCCACCGGACGCGAAGCTGCAGCGCGCGTGGTCATGGGTCGATATGGCGCGATGATCGTCGAAGAAACGTCCGAATTGGAAATCGAAAAGCAGGTTCGCAGCCAGTGGGTGCAGCTTGTTCGCTGGCCGCTGCTCAGCCAGACCGCGGCGATTTCGCTGCTTGCCCTGGGTGTCGGGCTGGTGCTGTTCGGCTTCAATCTCTGGATTCCGTCGAACCTGCGCCGACTCGGATTCACGGAAGTCAGCGCCGATCGCATCTTGCGGGATTCTGCGCTGATCGGCTTTCCGTTCACCTTCGTGGTTGCCTGGATGTATGGTTTCTGGAGCGGCAAGAAGACCATCATCCTGCTCAGCGTTCTGACGGCCGCGGCACTATTCGGCCTCGCCATTGCGGGTGATGCAGTGATTCGCGACGGCGCATTTCTATATGTGCTGCTCGCCGTTCCGATCTGGGGCATCAACGCGGTGACGGCTGTGCTGACGGTGTACAGCGCGGAAATCTATCCTACGCGCGTCCGGTCGCGCGGAACGGGCTTTGCCGCGGGGGCCAGCAAAGCCGGCGGCGTATTGATCATTGCGCTGGTCGCGCTAAGCGCCTCGACGCCGTCGATCGCAGCGACGGCACTGGTTGGCGGAATTCCGATGGCGCTCGCCGCGGCAGCGATACTTTTCTTTGGCGTCGAGACGCGCAACCGTCCACTGGAACAGATCACGGCCGAGGAGTTCACGGGCGTCGGAGATGGCGGCGGGCCGCTGCGCCATCAGCCATTCGCCAATTGATAAAAACCGAGACAGACGTGATCTTTCTGGCAAATAACGGATGGAAATTGCGCGCCACGTCGAGTACATTTATAGTTGGTGGCGGAAGTGTCCTGGACCTGTAGCAATAATGACTGTTTGGCAAGGACTGTGTCGGTCGGTGGGCTACTGCGTTGGGATGCGACCGATCGCGGCCGCGGGCTGCAGGATTGAGCCATGACATTCGGCTTGCCACTGGATCTGCAAAACCGCGTGGCGACCGCTGACCAATGGGCACGAAGCACGCTCGCGGGCCGGCCGTGCAGTGCGGAATTCGATGCGGCATCATGGCGAGGGCTGAGCCACTTCGGCTTGTTTCGCATGGCACTTCCGGTGAGCGCGGGTGGCGAGGGGCTTGGCGCGCTCGCCGTCACCGCCGTGTTGGAAGCGTTGGGCCGTGGTGGGGCGGATCGCGGGCTGCTCATGGCGGCCGGTGCACATCTGTTCGGCTGCATGCTGCCGCTGGCCGCCCACGCGACGGCGGGGCAGGCCGCACGATGGTTGTCGGCGCTGCGCGATGGTGAGGTGATAGGCGCGCTGGCGGTGACCGAACGGGGCGGTGGGTCCGGGTTCGACCAGATGGCGACAACGGCCACCGCGACGCCCGATGGGGTCGTGTTGCGCGGCCGCAAAACCCTGGTCTGCAACGCGTTGCATGCCGGACTTTTCCTTGTTCTGGCCAGGCAGTTTCCTGACCGTGGCGCGATGGGTTTGACGACGTTTTTGGTGCCTCGTGATGCCAAGGGCGTTGCCGTTGAACCGATCATCCCGGTTGCCGGCTTGCCAGGTGCCGCGATGGGAGAACTCGTGCTGGACGGCTGTAGCTTGCCGATGGACGCAATTCTTGGCCGACCCGGCACTGGTCTACGCGTGTTCATGACAGCGATGAAATGGGAACGCTGCGGCCTGTTGGCAGGTTTCATTGGCGCCGCCGATCGCGACCTTGGTGTTTGCGCCGATGCGTTGGCCTCGCGTGCTGACGGCGCGCTGTTACGCCATCAGGCGGTACTGCACCGGATGGCGCGCATGAAGGTGCGGTTGGAGACCGCCCGCCTGATGCTGCGCCGCGCCGCGTGCAGCATCGATGACGGACGCGACGATCACACCGCGTCTGCAATGGCGAAGTTTGTTGTCAGTGAGGCACTGGTCGACTGCGCGCAGGATGTCGCACGCCTGTTGGCGGGTGCCGGCTGGCGTGGCACACCATTCGACAGTGGTGCGGCGCTGGTCGATGCACTTGGCGGCCTGTTCGCGTCGGGCACGTCCGAAATTCAGCTGGACCTGATCGCCCGCAGCGTGTTGGCGGAAGCCAGGCCGCAATGACCATAATGCTTGCCGCATCGCCGCTGATAGCCCCGTTGCTGGAGGATCGCGCTGGGGCGGCCCACCCGGCGGTCAGCGCCGGCGATGTGGTACTCAGCTACGGCGAACTGCAGCGTGCGGTCACGATGACCGCCGACGAATTGCGGCGCTCCGGTGTACGCCCCGGCGACCGGGTGGCGATCTGCCTGCCGAAGTCCATCGCAACATTGACGCTCATACTGGGTACGCTGGCGGCGGGCGCCGCCTACGTGCCGTTGAATCATCGACTGCCGGCCGCGCAATTGCGCACGATTCTGACGGAGCTTCGACCGCGTCTGCTGATTGCCGCAAACGATTTGGCGGACACGCTGGATCCCGATGCACTACCTGGATTGCGCGTTGCCGTGACAGATGGCGTGCCCGGCGCACGGTTCGTTACTCTGCAACGCTTGCACGGTGCCGCGCCGGACGTTGCCTCGCCTGAGGATCTGGCGGCGGTGCTCTACACGTCCGGCACCACCGGCGAGCCCAAGGGGATCATGCTGTCGCACCAGGGCATGACCAGCTTCGTTGACTGGGCCGCGGATACGTTCGAAGTGTCGGCAGCAGATCGCGCAAGCAGCCACGCACCATTCCATTTCGATCTTTCAGTCCTGGATATCTTTTGCACATTGAACCGCCACGCAACGCTGCACCTGCTGGACGAGACGACAACGCGATTCCCGGGCGTGATGCGTGCTGCGATCGACAAAATCGGAATCACCATGTGGTACTCGGTGCCAACCGCGCTCGCTCAGCTTCAGGCGCGTCGCGCATTGAAGGGCGTGCAGTCCCTGCGCCTGGTGCTGTTCGCCGGCGAGGTTCTCCCGGTACCGGTGTTGCGACAGGTCATGGCGGACCTGCCCGATGTAGAATTTGCCAATCTTTACGGCCCGACGGAGACCAATGTCTGTACTTGGTATCGCGTGCCTGGTCCTCTGCCGGCTGAAGTGGGCACGCTGCCGATCGGCCAGCCGTGCGCGCATTGCGACATCACCTTGCGCGATCTCGATGGAGCACCGGTAGCGGCCGGCGAGACCGGCGAGATCTGTGTGACCGGGCCGGCTGTGATGCTGGGATACTGGCAGAAGCCGACGCTGACGACCGCTGTCCGGGTTGCCGGCCAGGCTGGCACGTATCGCACCGGCGATCTGGGCTATGTGCGCGGCGACGGTGAACTGATGCTGGTTGGACGGCGCGATCAACAGGTGAAGCTGCGCGGCCATCGGATCGAACTGCTCGCGCTGGAGGCTGCGCTGAATTCTCATCCGTCCGTGCAGGAAGCGATTGCCGTTGTTGCGCAGGACGCGGCCGAAGGACAGCTTTGTGTGTTCCTGTCGCCGAGTGGCTCTGCTACTGGTACACCGTCGGAACTGCGCGAATTCCTGGCCGCCCGCCTGGCGCCGTACTATCTGCCTGACCGGTTCGAATTTGTTGCGGAACTGCCCCGCACCGCCAACGGCAAAGCCGATCGCAGCGCACTGCGTCTGCGCGCCCACACCGCAACCACGAAGTGAAACATCGCCATGCCTGTCATCGACCCGGTTATCGACTCCGTCATCACCTGGCTCAAGCGCACCGCGTACATCCGCGCGACCGGAGAAGTTGTTCCTGATACCGAACTGATCGCACGCGGAATTCTGGATTCGATCGAGATACTGAACCTGGTTTCGTACCTGGAAGAGAATTTCGGCATTGCCCTGCCGATTGACGAATTTGTTCCGGAGAATTTCGAAACACCGCGTGCGATTGCGAACCTCGTCGTGCGCCTGCGTCCCGCAGTGGCGGCGGAATAGCGCGGAACTGTTGAAATGTCCTTGCCAGGTAAAGTCGATGTGCTCGTGGTCGGTGGCGGTCCTGCCGGCAGTACCGCAGCCGGCCAGCTCGCGCAACTCGGCTATGATGTCGTACTGATCGACAAGCAGCAGCATCCACGCGAAACGGTCGGCGAGAGTATACTGCCGTCGGCCTGGAAATACTTCGACCTGCTCGGCGTCACGCCGGCGGTCGAGCAATGCGGATTCGTGCGCAAGGCTGGCGGGATCGTCGCATGGGGCGATCAGATCACGCAGATCTCGTTCAGCGACTTCGCCTATGACCGGCCGGGACTGCACGTCGAACGCGCGGAGATGGACCATGTGCTGTTGCAGCACGCGCGCTCGCGTGGGGTCCGCGTGTTCGAGGGCTACCGCGCCGGGACCGTGCTGACCGATGTCGCAGGCGGCGCGACCGTCGCCGTCACGGGCGAGCATGAGCGGGAGCAAATTACCTGCCGCTACCTGATCGATGCGACTGGGCAGGCTTCGCTAATGGCCCGCCAGTTGGCTTGTCGGCGAACCAATCCGGAATACCGCTTCGTCGCACTGTGGGGATATTTCCGCGACTCGCGCTACGTCGATCCGAATGGCATTGCTCGTCCGTTCACTGACTTGGCGACGCATGCGCCGGTGACCTTCGTCACCCGCCTGGGCGACTGGGGCTGGTCCTGGCATATCCCGATGAAGCAAAACACCAGTGTCGGTCTGGTGATTCCGATCGATGACTACAAGCGCAACAGTCCCGCCTTTGCGACGCTGGAAGACTATTTCCTGGCGACCTGCCGCAACGCCGGCTACCTGGGCGATCTGCTGGACGGCGCTACGCTGACCAACGGCGGCGTGCGCATGATGCGCGATTTTTCCTATGTCTCCGAGACGCTTGCCGGTCCTGGTTTCCTGCTCACGGGCGACGCGGCGGGATTCGTGGATCCGATCTTCTCGATCGGATTCGCGATCGCGATGTACTCCGGAAACATCGCCGCATGGACCGTGGACCGATCGCTGCGGCGCCCAACGCAAGGCCCGCTCGCGCGAGCGGTGTTCGAGAAGCAGATGTTGGGCCGCTACCAGCTTGCCCATACCATGGCGCTGCCCGGTGTCGAAGCGGTGACGCCGGAAGAAGCTCGTCTGCATTTCGACTTCTTCTCGCGCAGCGAAAAAGAGCTGATGTGGTCCGCTGCATCGATGACCACCCGATCCGGCAATTTGGTGCGAGCGTCGGCGGATGGTTCGGCGCCGTCGGTGCTCAAACGGCGCGAACTGGCAACCATCCGGTTCAGCTGAGAAAGCGCAGCACCGCCGAGGCGAATAATTTTGGCGCCGCATTGATGGCGTTATGGGTCTGGCCGGACAGAACTTCGATCCGGCTGCCAGGCAGGCTGGCAAGCAGCAGGTCGGCCGTCGCGCGGTACTGTACCGGGCTGTCGCCACCTAGCAGCAGCAGCGTCGGAATCCGCCAACCCGAATAGTCATTCGCGACAAAGTCGCTGCGCCCGACTGTCTCCAGTTCACGCAACACCAGCGGCGCGAGTGCAACCTGCTCCCGCCAGGCGGCAACACGGCGCATGCGGGCGACGTTGTCCGCCGTAATGCCGTGCACGCCGATAAGGAAGCTTGTCATGGCACCCGCCTGGTCGCCCCGTGCAATCGCCGCGCGCATCGCCGGGATCACGTCGGGAGGACAGTAATTGCCGCTGGCAGCCGGTATCGGCGGCTCGTACAACACCAGGCGCTTGACGCGCGCGCCATGCCGCGCGGCACCCAACGCACAGATCGCACCATAGGAATGCGCGACAACATCGATAGGGCGCGTGCCGAATTCGTCGATGCAGCATGCGATGTCGTAGTATTCCCGTTCGATAGCATAGGCCACCGCGTCGCCGCTGTGCCCGTGACCGCGGCGATCCATTGCATGGACGGTGAACCGCGCTTCGAACGCCGGCCGAACGGGTCGCCAACGCCCGCCTGCCGTTCCCGAACCATGTACCAGCAACAGGTCTGGCCCGAGCCCACTGGCATCACAGGCAATGCGAGTGCCGTCGCGCGATTGGATCAGCATGTATGAACCATCGCCGAGCGGGCGCGGTCGCGTCAGAATCCGACGCGGTCACCACCCTTCAACTTGAGAGATTCGCGCGCTTCCTTCGGCGTCGCGATTTCCAGGCTCAGCTCCTCCAGAATGCGGCGGATCTTCGCCACCTGCTCGGCGTTCGATTGCGCCAGCGCACCGCGACCAATGTACAAGCTGTCCTCGAGTCCGACACGCACATTGCCTCCCAGAATGCCGGCCATGGTGGTGAACGCCATCTGATGGCGCCCCGCTGCCAGCACCGACCAGACATAGGCGTCGCCGAACAACTTGTCCGCTGTCTCCTTCATGAACAGCAGGTTGCGCGGGTCGGCGCCGATGCCGCCCAGGATGCCGAAGATCGTCTGCACGAACAGCGGCGGCTCGACGATCTTCTGCTCCAGGCAATAGGCCAGATTGTACAGATGGCCAACATCGTAGCATTCGAATTCGAAGCGCGTGCCATGCGCCTTGCCCAGACGCTCGACGATACCGGCGATGTCGCGGAACGTGTTGCGGAAGATGTGATCGTCGGTGCGGGCAAGGTAGGGCTTCTCCCAGTCATGCTTCCAGGTCTTCACCCGGTCGCCGGCGCGGGAGATGTTGAAGTTCATGCTGCCCATGTTCAGGCTGCACATTTCCGGCTTCGCAAGCAGCGGCGCTGCAAGGCGGTCATCCAACGTCATGTTCAGGCCGCCGCCGGTGGTGATGTTCACCACCGCATCGGTGCTCTGCTTGATCACCGGCAGGAAGCGCATGAACATGGCCGGGTCCGGTGTGGGTTCACCGGTTTGCGGGTCGCGTGCGTGCAGGTGGATGATCGCGGCGCCGGCTTCCGCCGCCTCGATCGAGGAGCGCGCGATTTCCTCTGGCGTGATCGGCAGATGGTCCGACATGCTGGGCGTGTGTATCGCGCCGGTGACGGCGCAAGTGATGATGACCTTGCCGGCCATGTGTCCCTCCGGTTTCGCTAGGCCTGTCCGTTTCGCTCAGGCCTGTGCGTTTCTCTCAGGCCTGTCCGTTTCGCTCAGGCCTGTCACTGTGCACCGGGCGGCGGTTACAGGCCAGGGGAACGGACCCAGGGGAACGGACACAGGTGACGGCGCGAAGTTGGTTGGCTATATGCAGCCCAGGTGGTCCCCGTAGCTCAGCAGGATAGAGCACAGGATTCCTAATCCTGGGGTCGTGGGTTCGAATCCCGCCGGGGACGCCACTTCGGAACAGAACTGCGAACTGTAAACGTGGCCGGCCGCGCGCCCGAGGCGGCCGTCAGCGTGTGCAGCAGATTGCTCTTCGATCCGATGATTCTGACCTCGCTGTCCGCAACCTCGACAGTAAGCGTTGCGGCAGCGACCTGTTGCGGGGCGAGAGGTCGTTGTGATTGAAGGCGGTGATGGACGCGCTGCCG
>DATKFJ010000211.1:0-2362 GCA_035511435.1 Acetobacteraceae bacterium
CCGGCTGCAATGTGGCGGGATTGGCTGCCTGGTGCAATCGTTGCCTCAATTCTTCAGCCACACGTTATACATGCGCGGATTGTAGAACGGCACGTAGTGCTCCACGTTGGCGCGTACCGCCTGTACCTTCGGCATCACGCCCATCGGAATCACCATCACCTGCTCCAGTGCAATCTTCTGCGCACGCGCGAATGCTGCCTGACGCTCCTCCAGCGTCGGCCCATTCGCCACTATATTGAAGTCCTTCATGAACTCGGGATCCGTCTTCCCCCCGGGCGGCGTGTACACCGGATTGGGCTCGGCCATCGGGCGCAATGTCTGGACACCGCCAACCGCCACGTAGGTGATCCAGCCCGTGAAGAAGAAATTCCAGTCCGGCGTGCCGTTCATCGCTTTCTGCAATGCGGTCGGCCAGTCGAGCACCAGCAGTTCTGCATTGATACCAACTGCCTTCAACTGCTGCGAGACGACCAGGCCGGAATTGTACAGGCTTGGATAGTCCTTATTGGTTAGCAGCACGACCTTTTCGCCGTTGTAGCCGGCCTCCTTCAGAAGCTGCTTCGCCTTCTCCGCGTTGTGCTGATTGAGCAGATCCTTGCCAACCTCGGTATAGTAGTTGGTGCCAGGATATTGGAATGACGGATTCGGCTTGAAATCGCCATCGCTCGCCGCCTCCATCACCTCGTCGAAATCGAGCGCGGCCTCCACCGCCTGGCGGAATTTCAGATTGTTGGTGGGTGGCGCCGACCAGTTGGGATAGGTGACGTTCAGCCAGAAGTTCTCCAGCTTCAGCAGGCGAATGTCCTTGTTTGCGCCAACTCGCTTCTGCGCGGTCGTCGGAACATCCTGCACGCCCTGCAATTCGCCAGTTTCCAGTCCGGCGACGCGCGCACCGGGTTCCGGAACCATGCGGAACGTCACGGTGTTCAGGCACACCACCTTGTAGCCGCCAAAGCCCGACAGGTCGTCGTAGCGCGTGTCCGGCGTATAGCCTTCGAAGCGCTTCAATTTCACATAACTGTCGGCGACGAATTTATCGAGCTGCCACGGACCGGTTCCCATCGAGGGAAGCTGCTGTGGCGGCGCGTCCTTGTTCTCTTCCGGGATGATGATGATCGGCACGGTGATCGACGACATCGCCTCGATAAATCCAGGCCGTGCATCCTTCATGGCAATAACGAAGGTATTCGGATCGGGCGTATCATAGTGATCCACCGGCGCCAGGATCGAACGGTCGATGCCGACTCGTCCGTAGCGTTCGAACGAGGCCCGCGCATCGGCCGAGGTGAACGGTTTGCCGTTATGGAAATGCACGCCCTGGCGCAGCTTGAATGTGAACACCTTGCTGTCCGGACTGACATCCACCGATTGGGCAAGCTGCAGCAACGGCTTCATGTTCTCGTCGCGCGTCACCAGCGTCTCATATGTGTTCATGGCGATATCGCGCACCGAAGCGGCAGCATTGGCCTGCATGTCAAGCCCGGCGACGTTCGCTTCCAACCCATAGGTAAAGTCGCCACCCGTTCGCCCGCACTGGAATTTGTCCGCCTGTGCCGCGCCGGTCGCGGCAAGTGCGCCGACGGTCGCCATCAGCACCACGCGCTTGGACTTCATCGTCATGCGATGTCCCCTGGGTTCACACCCACATGATGCTGTCAGCCCGGATCAGCCGTCAATTCGCAGCCACTGCGATTGCGAGTTCCGTACCGGCCGGCGGCCCACCGGTCCCGGATGAAACCGTCATGCGCTGCCGTCCTGTCATCATGGCCGGGGTTGGGAGTGCGTCGCATCACGTCGTATACAGCCACCGGCTGACCAGCGTCTCCACATCGTCGGTGAATTCATCGCGTGGGCCTTCCGCAAACAGCGTGCCGGTGCGCATGACATAGACATAGTCGGCAATGCCCAGCGCGCCCTTGATGTTCTGATCCACCAGCAGAATGGCCTTGCCATCGCGGGCCAGTCCGGCAATCAACGCATAGATCTGCGCCGCGATGCGGGGTTCGATGCTGGCAGTGGGCTCGTCGATCAGCATCACGGCTGGGTCCGTCAACAGCGCCCGAGCAATCTCCAACTGCCGCTGCTGGCCGCCGGACAACGTGCCGGCAGCCTGCTTCCGACGCTCCAGCAAAATCGGAAACTGCGCATAGGCCCGCTCGATCCGCTCGCGCGCCAAGGCACGATTACGGCGAAACCCCCAGGTCCCAAGCCGCAAATTCACCTCGACCGATAGGAACGGGAACACGCTCGGCCGTTGCGGCAGATAGGTGATGCCGTGCCGGCTCATGTCATGCGAGGCAACACCCTTCAACGATGTCGCACCCAGATGCATTTCGCCCTGTTGCGCCGGAAGAAAGCCGAA
>DATKFJ010000212.1:0-4345 GCA_035511435.1 Acetobacteraceae bacterium
AGCCGCTCCTCGAAGGAACGCTCTTCGCCGCCCGATTCCTCGCTCATGTCCGCTCCTGACAGGCTGCCCTGCCGGAAGGCCGGGGCTTGCTACAGGGGGGGTCTGACAGTGTCAAGAATGGTTGCCCAGCCGTGGTATTGGACGGCCGCGGCCCGCTATAGGCGCGCAAGGAGCTCCGCATGGATAATACCGTCGACGTGACCATCCCAGTCGACCCCGAGGCAGCGGCAACGCTCGCCGACGCTCGCAACCGTGAGGCGGCGGGCCGACTGGTCAGCCGCGTGCTGCGCGCGCGATCTGGGCCAAGTCCGCTCGCCCAGGCCATTGCCGAACTGAAGGCAGCCGCGAGAACCGCCGGCTTGATCGATGCGGATATCGACGCCGAGCTGGCAGCGCAAAACGCGGAACGCCGCGATCGACGTTCTGTCGATTGATTGTCTTCGACGCCTCGGTTGTGGTGAGCGCGGCGCTCAAAATGGAAGGCGTGCTCGAACGGGCATTGCTGCGCGCGGAAGAAATGGATGCGTTCGCGCTTTCCGCAGCCGTTGACGCCGAGATCGCAGCGGTACTTCGCCGCCCGAGATTCGCATGTGCCATTCCGCCCGAGCGCCATGAGCTTATCTTGACGGTTCTCCGTGACGAGGCCGTCTGGTTTGAACCATCCGTACGTGTCACCGAGTGCCGCGATCCCAAGCACGACATGTATCTCGAACTCGCGCTGGCAGCGGGCGCTGAGATTATAGTCGGCAGCGACGATGACCTGATCGTACTTCACCCTTGGCGAGGCGTGCGCATCCTGCGTCCGGCGGATTGTCTCTCGCTTACCCATCCAGGGACCTGATCACATGAGCCACCGCGCGGCGGCGGCATATCCGGTGCGTTGCGTGGGAGGGACGGGACGAGTAGCGGTTTCGTGCGCGATCATAGCTGACACCACATCGCGGCGGTCGGCCTTCATCGCGCCGTCGATCAGCATCTGGAAGAACATGTCGCGCTGCGCGTTGCTGCCGCCCAGCAGGCGGATCTGCGGCTGCCGAGGCGCCAGCAGATCGACAACACGGGCATAATCGCCGCGACGGTGCGCCTGCGCTGCCTCGCAGACCGGAATGACCACATCGGTGATCGCGGGCGCGGTCCATAGCGCAGGGTCGGCGGCGAGTTCGCGCAGCGCGGCAATGAACCGGGCAGCGGCGGCGTCGCGTCCGGTCGCCACCAGCGCCAGCATCAGATGCGGCACCATCAGCAGATGACCAACCTCGCCGATGCGGGCTTCGGCCTTGTCCGCCAGCTCCTGCCAGCGGTCGCCGACATCGACACCGAGCTGTTCCAGCCGCCACAGCAGCGCGGCGGCGTTCTGCAGATCGACGTAATGGTCCGGTGTCGCCTTGGTCATCGGGTCGTCGAAGTTGCGGATGTCCGCATCGTAGCTCCGCATCACCGCGTCCACTTCGCCCAGGTCGAGCCGCAGCAGGGCGCGGTGCCACCAAAGGTGATGGATCAGGTTGTTGCCCAGCGACCAGTTGATGACCTGGCCGCCGAGCCAGTCGCTGCCCTCCCGCGAGCGGCAGTCGGTGTCCATGATGTGCGCCTTGACGTGATGCGCGAAGAAGTTTGTCGGGTCGCGTTCCAGCGCCGCATCGATCGCGCGTTCCGCGGGTTTGGTATCACCGACCTCCTCATGCGCGAATGCCCAGATGGTCTGGCTGCAATCGTAGCCCGGCAGATCGGCGGACCAGCGCGACGCGACGCGGTCCGCCTGTTCCAGGATCGGCTTGGTCTGGCCATGGCGGAACCAGATGGTGTCGCAGATGCGGAACGCCAGCAGATCGGTCGGGTGCGCGTCGAGAATCTGCTGCCAGGCACTGAATGTCTCGTCGAGTGATCCGCGATGCCAGGCATTCGCGGCGGCGAGATGCAGCCGCTCCCGCGCGGTGATGTTCGCAGCGCCGGCCCGTGCGCTCGCCAGCGTCGCATCGATCTGCGCCCGGTTCGCAGGGTTGGCCGCGATCAGCAGCAGATACGCCTTCAGGCAGTGACCCATGACGAAGCCGGGATCAGCCGCAAGCGCGCGCCCAGCCAGCACCATGGTGTCGGCGTGGAATTTCAGGAAATGCTCGACCGATCGATCGAACAAGGCGACGGCCTCCGCGCTGTCGGTGGAGAGTGCCAGGCCGCGTTCGTCCTGTTTCATGTTGCAGGTGCTCCCATGCCGATCCGAAGCCGGTTGCCGCCTTCGGCACCGAGCGCGTTGCGCAATGCGGTGAGCAGGGCGACGATCGATGGTGCCGCGCGGGGTGGTCGATTGGCTGTGCGTCGGGCCGGTGTTTGCAGCAGCCAGCGTGCCGGACGCATGTCCGATGCGGCGCGCTGCAAGGTATAGGTCCCGTCGCCGGTGGTGATTTGCAGACCCGTATCGGTCGCTTCGATGCGCCCCTGCACGCCCCACAGCGTCAGGCAATCCAGCAACAGAGCGCGAAGTTCAGAGTGTGTCACAGCAAAGTCTTTCGCCTCCCCTTGCGGGAGGGGGCAGGGGGACGGTATGCGCGTTCAGAGAGGGTTGGCGCAGGAAGCCCTCCCCCCAACCGCCTGCCACAAGGGGCGGTGGAGGATTTTTTGGCTCGCTGATCACAACCGCGGACCCGCGAACATCTCCTCGGCGATCTTGCGATGCTGCCACTTCCCATCACCGAGACTGCCCTTCCACACACCGCCCTCAACCACCACCTTGCCGCGCAGAATCGTCATGCTCGGCCACGCCTGCATCGTGCGACCCTCCCACGGCGTGTAGTCCGCTTCGTGCAGATCCTGCGCGCGGATCACCCGCTTGTCCGCCGGGTCGAGCACGCAGATGTCTGCATCCGAGCCAGCCGCCAGCGCACCCTTCCGTGGATACAGCCCCATGATCTTCGCCGCGTTGGTGGACACCAGATCGACGTAGCGCGACAGCGAATAGCCGCGATTACCCACCATCTCTGTATACATCAGCGCCACGCGCGGCTCGACGCCGGCATTGCCGCCTGTGGTGTCGTCGATGCGCGCGCCTTGCAGCTTCTTCGCCAGCGTGCAGCAGATTTCGTCCGTTGCCACGCAGTTGATGCAGCCATCCAGTGTGCCAGTCCACAACGCCGCCTGATCCTCTGCCGATTTCAGCGAGGGATAGGTGTGGTAGATTTGCCCGTTCTGCCGTTTGTAGTCCTCATTGGTATACAGCATGTACTGATGCAGCGACTCACCGTAGATCGACACTCCGCGCGCGCGGGCTTCGCGGATCGCCGACACGCCACTCGCCGCGGACGTGTGCATCATGTAGAGCGCGGCGCCGACTTTCTCCGCCAGGCGGATCACCCGGCGAAACGATATATCCTCCGACAATGTGTTGTGTACCTCTGCCATGTTAGCGAATCCCGTCCGTCCCTCGCGGATCAGCTTGCCGTACATGTGCATCACGATGTCATTGTCCTCGGAGTGGATGACACCGAGCCCGTGATGGTCGCGCAGCACCTGGAACACCTCCCAGATGTCGCCGAAATCCACCATGCGTCCCTTTCGCGACGGCGTGATATCGGTGGTGAATATCTTCACCGTCGGAAAGCCGGCCTGGATCGCTTCGGCGAGCTGACCGGGCAGTTCCACCGGCAGATCGCCCTCCACCATGATGTGCTGCGCGTAATCGCACGCGCAGTGACCCCGCCAGTCTGCTTCGCGTGTCTCTATCGCCTCGCGCACGTCCTTGCCCTGCGATGCGCGGGTGAAGTCGATCATCGTCGTCGTGCCGCCATGCACCGCGGCGCGCCCGACGACATCCGGCGGATCGGTCAGGCCTGCGCTGCCGTCCGGATTTGGCAGGTGCCATTTGCAGTGCACGTGCGGATCGATGCCGCCTG
The DNA here is from genome assembly GCA_035511435.1 of Acetobacteraceae bacterium. Lineage (GTDB taxonomy): Bacteria > Pseudomonadota > Alphaproteobacteria > Acetobacterales > Acetobacteraceae > JAMXLO01. Next base: position 3,885 of record DATKFJ010000212.1, read on the forward strand.
GCATGACGATCTTGCCGCGCGCATCGATCAGCCGCGCGCCGTCCGGTACTGGCAGGCTGCCGCCGGCGGCCATCGCGACGATTCGCTCGCCGGCGATGGCGACGTCGTAGGCACCGACACCCTGCGGCGTGACCACGGTATCCCCGCGCACCACCAGATCGACCATCGCTGCTTCCTCCCGGTATTCTGCCCGGTATGGTTCCGCGTCTGGCGCGGTCCGGCAAGAGCCGGTGCCCGAGCAGGGCAATCGGGTGAACGCGCCAAAGACGCCGAAGATGCTGACCGGCCCGCTTTTCGCTGTCATTGCGAGCCAGGCGAAGCAATCTTCCGCGAGTTGGGCGCGCACACCGTGACTGACCTGGATTGCCGCGTCACCGCGCCGCTGGCGAGACCGCCGCGCACCCGCTTGCCCCGCGCGCCCGGTCACCAATCCCGGTCGGTCGATGCGCTCGCAAGCCGAA
>DATKFJ010000213.1:0-8427 GCA_035511435.1 Acetobacteraceae bacterium
CCGTTCTTAAATCATTATCGCCATGCTTGGCGAGCGACGCGTATCTCCACGTGCATCCCGGCAGCGGCCAGCATGTTCACCAGACGATCAAGGCCTCGAATGGTCGAGATGGTCATAAAGGTCATCACGACCACCTGGGTAAGCTGCACCCACCTCCACTGCCCTTGGTCCGCGCCCCACACCATCCCCCTGCCGCCCTTGCGAAAAAACCCCACTTCCGCCATATCCAGCGCGCCGGCGGGCCACCGCCCCCGGTAATTCACACGCGGGGCGCCTTTCCTGGGCAGGTACTTCCCCTGGCAGGTCCGGTGTCGCAAGACAAACCCCCGCGGAGGCACAACCGGACGCTTGAAAGGACCCGCCCCCATGGCGATGCCCGAATTCACCCTGCGCCAGCTTCTCGAAGCCGGCGTCCACTTCGGCCACCACACCCGCCGCTGGAACCCCAGCATGGGACCGTATCTGTATGGCGTGCGCAACCAGGTGCACATCATCGACCTGCAGCAGACCGTGCCGCTGCTGGACCGCGCGCTGCGCGCCATCCGCGACGTCACCGCCGCCGGCGGCCGCGTGCTGCTGGTCGGCACCAAGCGCGCCGCCGCCGAATATGTCGCCGATGCCGCCAAGCGCTGCGGCCAATACTACGTCAACCACCGCTGGCTTGGCGGCACGTTGACCAACTGGAAGACCATCACCGGCTCGATCAAGCGCCTGCGCCAGATCGAGGAAATGCTCGGCGGCAACATCGAGGGCCTGACCAAGAAAGAGATCCTCGAGATCACCCGCGACCAGGAAAAGCTGGAACGAGCGCTGGGCGGCATCAAGGAAATGGGCGGCCTGCCGGACATCCTGTTCATCATCGACACCAACAAGGAGAAGCTCGCGGTCGAGGAAGCCAACAAGCTGCATATCCCGGTTGTCGCCATCCTGGACAGCAACTCCGACCCTGCCGGCGTGACCTATCCGGTGCCCGGCAACGACGATGCGATCCGCGCCATCACGCTGTATTGCGACCTGGTTGCCGGTTCCGTGCTCGATGGCATCAGCGCCGAGATGGCAGCCTCCGGTCAGGATCTCGGCGCAGTCGAGAACCTGCCGCCGGAAGCCATGCCGGACGTCGAACTGCCCACCGAACACGCCAACGCCTGACGCGGAGACGCCAGATGCCTGAGATCACAGCCGCCCTGGTGAAGGACCTGCGCGACAAGACCGGCGCCGGCATGATGGACTGCAAGCGGGCGCTGACGGAAACCGCCGGCGACACCGAAGCCGCGGTGGACTGGCTGCGCAAGAAGGGCCTCGCCGCCGCAGCCAAGAAATCCGGCCGCGTCGCCGCCGAGGGGCTGGTGGGCGTGGTATCCGCGAATCGCCGCGCCGCAATGGTGGAGGTGAATGCCGAAACCGACTTCGTCGCCCGCAACGAAACGTTCCAGGGCTTCGTGGAGGCGGTGGCGAAGATCGCGCTCGACGTCGGCGAGGACCTCGACGCGATCAAGGCCGCACCATTCCCCGGCACCGGCCGCACGGTCGCCGACGAACTGACGCAGCTTGTCGCGACGATCGGCGAGAACATGAACCTGCGCCGCGCGCGCGTGCTGAAGGTCGGCAGCGGCGTGGTGGCAACCTACGTGCACAACACACTGAAGCCCGGCCTGGGCAAGATCGGCGTGCTGGTCGCCATGGAGGGCACCGGCGAGATGTCGGTGCTGGAAACACTCGGCCGTCAGGTCGGCATGCACATCGCCGCCAGCACGCCCGAAGCGCTGGACATCGACGGCGTCGACCCCGCCGCGCTGGCCCGTGAAAAATCGGTGCTGGTCGATCAGGCGCGCGCGTCGGGCCGGCCGGACAACATCATCGAGAAGATGGTCGAAGGCCGCATCCGCAAATTCTACGAAGAGGTCGTCCTGCTGGAGCAGGTCTGGGTGCACGACGGCGAAAGCCGCGTGAAGGCGGTGTTGGCCAAGGCGGGCGTGAAGCTGGTGGGGTTCGCCCGTTTCAAACTCGGCGAGGGCATCGACAAGCCGCAAGGCCCGGATTTCGCGTCCGAGGTGGCTGCGACCGCGGGCGTGTAGGGGCCCACCGCGGCGGTGATGGCAATGATCGGTTTCTCGACCGTTCAAAGCGCCGGCTTTTGCGATATGCAGGCGGTGTCGAGGTCACTCGCCGATGCGGCGTTGACCGACAATGCTCGGCAACTGCGTCGCGTCGCCGCCGGCATGCCTACACACGTGCGCGGCATTCAGCACGAGCTGGCGGAGCATTGCCGTTCGGGGCGCACTCTCCCGCCAATCGTCGCAAGCCCTACTGGGGTTCAAAGAGCGCTATATCTCTTGGTCGCCGACACCAGGCATCCCAGCGTGGAATTCGAGGAATTGCGCGGCCATGACAGGGCTGCATTCGATGGCTTCAACCGCGGCGATCGAATTATCCTGCGTGTGACGGCAGAACCGGATCCGTTCGCATTGGACCGCCTCGGCCCGCATGGTCCCTATGACAGCTTCAGGTGAGTTGTCCGGCACGTTGACCTGCCTGCCGGTTCGCGGCTGACTGCGCCTGTCGGGTCACCATCAACTTCCCGGGATCAATGAGGCAACAAATGACCATGCACACGCGCCCATTCACACCGAACTTCGCCGCCGAGCTCGCCAACATCGACCTCGCTCAACCGATCGACGCCGCCACCATCGACACGATCTGGACCGCCATCGACCGCTACGCCGTGGTGATCTTCCGCGACCAGCGCCTGACCGACGCGCAGCTGCGCGACTTCTCGGCGCGGTTCGGCCCGCTGGAGATCGGTCGTGCCGCCGCGCGTCCCGGACGCCGTCGTCTCGCCATTCCGCAGATCGGCGACATTTCCAATCTCGACGAGGACAGCAACGTCCGCCGCCTGGACGACCGCCGCCGCCTCGACAGCCTCGGCAACCGGCTGTGGCACACCGACGCATCGTACATGCCGGTGCCGGTGGTACTCGGCATGCTGCACGCCGTCGCCCTGCCGCCGCCATCGCCATTCGGCAACGGCGAAACCGAATTCGCCGACATGCGCGCCGCCTACGATGCGCTGCCGGATACCACGAAAGCCGCGATCGACAACCTGATCGTGGAGCACGACATATTCTGGTCGCGCGGCCAGATCGGCTTCACCGAGTTCGCGCAAGGTGAGCGCGAACAATACCCACCCTCGCCGCAGCGCCTGGTGCGGCTGCATCCGGGCTCGAAACGCAAGACGCTGTACCTGTCCGCCCACGCGTCGCACATCGTCGGCTGGCCGGTTGCCGATGGCAGGCTGCTGCTGTGGGACCTCACTGCGCACGCGACCCAGCGCGAGTTCGTCTACAGCCACCGCTGGCGCATCGGCGACCTGGTGATCTGGGACAATCGCTGCACCATGCATCGCGGCCGCCCGCACGATGAAGCCCAGCCGCGCGACCTGCGCCGTGCAACGACGCTGGACACCGCGTCCACACTCGAACAGGTCGCCTGAACACGCCGGAACTTGTTCCCTCCCGCGCCGCCCATTAGGGTGCCGCCGCGAACGTCAGGGACTCGTTCCGCATGCCGGTCCGCCCAGTTTACCAGCGCGTCCTGCTGAAGCTGTCAGGCGAAGCCCTGATGGGCCGGCGCGACTACGGCCTGGACAACGACACTGTCCGCGCCATCGCCACCGACGTCGGCGACGTGGTTGCGATGGGCGTACAGGTCTGCATCGTGATCGGCGGCGGCAACATCTTCCGTGGCATCTCCGGCGCCGCCGCCGGCATGGAACGCGCGCAAGCAGACTACATGGGTATGCTGGCCACCGTGATGAACGCGCTGGGCATGCAGTCCGCCCTGGAGAAAGCCGGCGTCCCCACCCGCGTGCAGTCCGCCATCCCGATGTCCACCGTCTGCGAGCCCTACATCCGCCGCCGTGCCGAGAGGCACATGGAGAAGGGCAGGGTGGTGATCTTCGCCGCCGGCACCGGCAATCCGTTCTTCACCACCGACACCGCCGCCGCCCTGCGTGCCGCGGAAATGCACTGCGACGCGCTGTTCAAGGGCACCCAGGTGGATGGCGTCTATTCAGCCGATCCGCGCAAGGTGCCCGACGCCACACGCTACGAGCAGCTTACCTACCTCGAGGTGCTGGCCAACGAACTGGGCGTGATGGATGCTGCCGCGATCAGCCTGGCGCGGGAGAACGCGCTGCCGATCGTGGTGTTCAACATTCACGCGCCTGGCGCCTTCGCCCACGTGGTCCGCGGCGAGGGCAGGTTCACCAGGATCATCGAACAGCAATAAGATCCTCACGGGCATACGTCCGGGATACGTCTGGGAGACCGCCATGGCACAAGCCGATCTCAACAAGCTGAAGCAGGACCTGACACGCCGCATGGATGGCGCGCTGGACACGCTCAAGCGCGAGTTCGCCGGACTGCGCACCGGGCGCGCGCATCCCGGCCTGCTCGAACCGGTGAAGGTGACGGCCTACGGGTCGGACACGCCGCTCAATCAGGTCGGCACCGTGGGTGCGCCGGAGCCGCGCATGCTCACCGTGCAGGTGTGGGACCGCAGCCTGGTCGGCGCGGTTGAGAAGGCGATCCGCGATGCCGGGCTCGGGCTGAATCCGGCCGCCGATGGGCAGGTGGTGCGCGTGCCGATCCCGCAGCTCACCACAGAGCGTCGCGCCGAGCTGGCGAAGACCGCACATAAATACGCCGAGGGCGCGCGGGTCGCGGTGCGTGCGGTGCGGCGCGACGGCATGGAGCAGATCAAGACCCACGAGAAGAAGCACGAGATCGGTGAGGACGTGGCGAAGGATTGGCAAATCGAGGTGCAGAAGCTGACCGATCAGTACATCAAGCGCGTGGATGACGATCTGGCGGGGAAGGAAAAGGACATCCGCCAAGTCTGATCTGCGCCGATGTCCAGCAGTGCTGCCAGACAAGAGTTGCGGGCCGGCGATGCCGTCAACGGTGGCACGGTCTGTCCCACCCATGTCGCGATCATCATGGACGGCAACGGCCGCTGGGCGGCGTCGCGTCACCTGCCGAAGATCGCCGGTCACCGGGAAGGCGCGCGCGCGGTGCGGCGGGCCATCCGGGCCGCGATCGAAAGCGGCGTCTCCTGGCTGACGATCTATGCCTTCAGCAGCGAGAACTGGCGCCGCCCGCAAGGCGAGGTGCGCGATCTCACCGGTCTGCTGCGCCAGTACCTGAAGAGCGAGATAGCCGAGTTGAAGTCGAACGGTGTGCGGCTGCGCTTCATCGGCGATCGGACGCGGTTCGATGCGGACATCCAGGGCGACCTCACCGGCGCGGAACGCGACACCGCGGCGAACGCGACGCTGAACCTGACGGTCGCACTGTCGTACGGCGCGCGGGCGGAAATCGTTACCGCCGTGCGTGCGGTCGCCGAGGCTGTGCGCGACGGCAAACTCGACGCGGCGCGCATTGACGAAGCGGCCTTCGCCGGCGCGCTCGCCACCACCGGCATACCGGATCCCGACCTGATCATCCGCACCTCCGGCGAGCAGCGGCTGTCCAACTTCCTGCTCTGGCAGGCGGCCTATGCCGAGCTGGTGTTCCTCGACGTGCTATGGCCGGACTTCGGGCCGGACCACTTCGCTGCAGCACTGAGCGAATACGCCCGGCGCGAGCGGCGCTTCGGTGCGCGGCCGGACTGAACTGCACCACGGGGGTTCCGGAATGAGCCGTGCTATCGGGAGTTTTGCAGACGTTATGGGTGACACGAAACGAATATGTGATTGTTGTGAATGAAGCAAAATCTTCCCCCTCCCTTTGTGGGTGGGGGTAGGGGAGGGGGTACGTTCGCCCGTTGCCGCTGCTCGTTGGACCGACTCCCCTCGCCCCCCTTCCGCCAGGGGAGGCGGAGAACAATTCCAACACCCCACATCCCGACCATACCGAGATTCCCAACCCGCCCTGTGTTGCCGCCGCGCCCCACCATCCCAACGCCTATGGCTGATCGCCCCACCAGCCGCTGGGCCGACCTCGGCATCCGCGTGCTGTCGGCGCTCGTGCTCGCGCCAATTGCCGTCGCGTGTGTCTGGCTGGGCGGCATCGCGTTTACGCTGCTTGCTGTGGCGATCATGATCGGGCTCGCCATCGAGTGGCTCACCCTGTGCCGCCGCCCCGCCGCGCAGTCGAGCGCCGCGCTGCTTGGTCCAGCCGGCCTGGCCTACATTGCCCTGGCTGGTGCCTCGCTGCTGTGGCTGCGCGACGATCCGCACGCCGGTCGGGCGGATGTGCTGTTCCTGCTGCTCACCGTATGGGCCGGCGACATTGGCGCCTATTTAGCCGGCCGATGGTTCGGCGGACCCCGCCTGGCGCCCCATATCTCCCCCGGTAAGACGTGGTCGGGGGCGCTGGGCGGCCTGCTCGCCGCGATTGCAGCCGGGCTGCTCGTCGCCCATCTGCTGTCGGTCGGCGCCGATGCCTGGCGCGCGGCGCTGGTGGCGGCGATTCTGGGCATCGTTGCACAAGCCGGCGATCTGTTGGAAAGCTTCGTCAAGCGGCGCCTGGAGGTAAAGGATTCTGGCCATCTCATCCCCGGCCACGGCGGGCTGTTCGATCGCCTCGATGGCGTGCTCGCGGCGGCACCCGTGGCGGCGCTGCTGGCGCTTACCCTCGGTCGTGGAGTAGTGCTGTGGCAATGACACAGGCACCGCGCACCGTCACCGTACTGGGCAGCACCGGCAGCGTTGGCACCCAGACGGTCGATCTGCTGAACGGCGCGCCGGATCGCTTCCAGGTTCGTGCCCTGGTTGCCGGCCGCAACGCCGCCCTGCTGGCCCAGCAGGCCATTGCGCTGAAGGCCCGCCTCGCGGTGATCGCCGACCCCTCCGGCTACCTTGCGCTGCGTCAAGCCCTGGCCGGTACCGGCATCGACACCGCCGCCGGACCCGAGGCCGTGGTGGAGGCCGCCACGTTGCCGGCCGACTGGACCATGGCCGCCATCACCGGCGCCGCCGGACTTGCCGCCACCCTGGCCGCCATCAGCCGCGGCGCCAGCGTGGCATTGGCCAACAAGGAGGCGCTGGTCTGCGCCGGCGAGGTGATGCTGCGCGCGGTGCGCGATGCCGGCGCCACGCTGTTGCCGGTGGACAGCGAGCACAATGCCATCTTCCAGGCGCTGGAAAACGCCAACCGCGGCGCGGTCGAAAAGATCGTGCTCACTGCGTCCGGCGGCCCATTTCGCACGGCCAGCCTCGACGAAATGGCGGTCGCCACGCCGGATGTGGCGCGCAAGCATCCGGTCTGGTCGATGGGTGCCAAGATCAGCATCGATTCCGCCACGCTGATGAACAAAGGATTGGAACTCATCGAGGCGGCACGGCTGTTTGGGCTGAGTGAACCGCAGATCGGCGTGCTGGTGCACCCCCAATCGGTGATCCACGGACTGGTGTACTACCGAGACGGCAGCGTGCTGGCGCAGCTCGGTTCCCCCGATATGCGGATTCCGATTGCGCACACCCTGGCCTGGCCGGAACGCATGACCACACCATCGCCCCGCCTCGATCTCGCCAACGTGGCCAGGCTGGATTTCACCGAGCCGGACACCGTGCGGTTTCCCGCGCTGCGCCTGGCGCGCGACGCGCTGCGCGCCGGCGGTGGCGCCCCGGCAATATTGAACGCCGCGAATGAGATCGCCGTTGAAGCCTTCCTGCAACGCAGAATAGGTTTCCTGGACATCGCCGGCACTGTGGCGGAGGTGCTGGATGCGATGGGAAACCAGCCAGCCGACACGCTTGACGAGGTGGTCGCGCTCGACGCGGCCGCCCGGCGGACCGCGGAGCGACTCGCCACCGCGCGAGCCGCATGATTTTTTGTGACAGCTACGAACTGAGAGTTTTCAGACAATGCCCGACGTGATCCACACCACCCTCGCTTTCCTCGTCGTACTCGGTGTGCTGGTCTTTGTGCACGAGCTTGGCCACTACCTCGCCGCGCGATGGGTCGGCGTGCATGTCGAGGTGTTCTCGATTGGCTTCGGCCCGGCGATCTTCACCTGGACCGACCGCGTCGGCACGGTCTGGAAGCTCGCCTGGCTGCCGTTCGGCGGCTACGTCAAGCTGCACGGCCAGGAACGACCGCGGGAATTGCCGCCTGAACCAAGCGGTCCCAGCCGCGCCGGTCTTGCGATCGCCGCCTGGCGCGAGCGTGCCGGCCTCGGCCGGAGGCCCGTCGCCACGGACCCCGTGGCGACGGCACTTGTCGCCCCGGCACCGGTCGCTACGGCCCCCGTCGCCCCGACCCTCGTCGCCCCGACCCCGGTCGCGGCGATGTCGGACGTGGTGGATGATGAACCCAAGGTCTGGATCCGGGGCCGAATCTTCCACGAGAAGTCGGTCGGCGCGCGCGCAATCGTCGTCGCGGCCGGCCCGATTGCCAACTTCCTGCTGGCGATGGCGCTGTTCGC
>DATKFJ010000214.1:0-9424 GCA_035511435.1 Acetobacteraceae bacterium
CGCAGTCGCTGAAACACAACACGCCGACACACTCTCGAGAGGCGACTGGAAAGTCCGCGTCGAAACGACGCTGCGCCTGAGCTGCAGCCGCAATTCGTTCATGGTGCATGCGAGGTTGCGAGCCTGGCACGGGGAAAATGGCATCTGCGACCGCACCTGGGATCGGGTCATCCCTCGGGACCTGATGTGAAGAATGGTGGATAATACCAACCGGTGGCGAGGTGGGTTCTGCCCCGATTGCCGAACGGCTGGAGAAGCGCCCCGTGTCGCCAGCCGGCCTGGGGTTCTGCGCTGCCGCAAGTGCCGCCACGACGTTGGCGCTACGGCGGGAACAGGCATGGAGCGCAGCTATTTGCACCAGCCGATCAACGAGCAATCGAGAAGGAGACCTTCATATGCGACCCAACATGATTCCAGGGGCCACCTTCCCCGACTATGAGCTGTCCGACCACACCGGCAAACACCGCAAGCTCTCAGAGCTGCAGGGACCGCACCCGATGGTTCTGGTCCTGAGCCGCGGAGGTTTCTGCCCCAAGGACCGCCGCCAGCACGAAGGGCTTCTTCAATTGCATCGTGAGCTCGAGGTCGGCTATTGCCGGCTGGTCACGATCAGTACCGACAACATCACCGAGACCAATGAATATCGCAGCGGAGTGGGCGCCCACTGGCCCTTCCTGTCGGATCCGCGGCGTACCGTGCAGAAGGACCTCGACATCGCCGAATACACCGACCCGAACCACAATCCGATGATCCCCTACACGATCGTCCTCGAACCAGGTCTTGTCATTTATAATATCTACAACGGCTACTGGTTCTTTGGCCGCCCCACTGTGGAAGAACTGCGCCAGGACCTGCGTGCTGTGACGAAGAAATGCCGGCCGGACTGGGACATCACGACGCCCGAACTCAAGGCGGCATGGCAGCAGGGCCGAAAGGAACTGTTCTACCCGTACGGAAAGACGTACGCCCAAACGATCGGTGAACAGGATTAGCAGCGGGATTGCGGTAAGCGGGCCCTGCACGAAGCGCCTACAGGCCTGTTCATGAATATCCCTGCGCAATCCGGGCAATCGGTGCCGAAGACTTGCCGCCCTCGCCCTCATGCCTCCAGGAAGTGGCCGAACGCGCGCAGCGGACGTATGTCGTCGCAGACGATCTTGGTGATTGCGAGCATCGGCACCGCCAGGATTGCGCCGGGGACGCCCCACATCCAGTACCAGAAGATCAGCGCGAGGATGACCGCGACCGGATTGATGGTGAAGCGGCGCGCCATGAGCATGGGCGTTACCAGTTCGCCCTCGATCACGTGGATGAGGAAATACAAGCCGACCGGCAGCAGCGCCCACCAGGTCACGCCGAGTGACAGGACGCTGACCATCAGGAAGATCGCCAGGCCGAGCAGCGCGCCGAGGATCGGCACGAAGTTGAGCACGAAGGCGATGACGCCCCATAGCAGCGGATTGGCTACGCCGCAGCCCCACATGACAGCGAGCGTCAGGAGACCGACCACGGCGTTGATCAGGGTCACGCTGATCAGGTAGACCGAGATGTCGCGCTCGATGTGCATCGAGATCTGCACGGCGTGACGCTTGTCGTCGAAGTGCGGCAGGATTTCAACGACGCGGCGCAGGAACGTCTCGCCGGCCACCAGCAGGTAGAACAGCACGATCAGCGTGGTGAACAGACCGGCGGCGACGGTTTCGGTGCCGGTGAACAGCGCGCCCAGGACATTGACCGAATGCATCGGCGCCGCCTGTGGCAGCGTCGTGACGCCGCCGCCGGTGAAGCCCTGCAATTGGCCCAGCATCCATTCGAGCGTGGCGATCGGGTGCGCGAGGAAGGCCAGCTTCTCCTGCACCTTCGGGATCGCATCGGGCAGTTTGCCCGCCCAGGCAGCCGCGGGGCCGGCGATGCCGCTGACGAGAGCGGCGAGAGTGACCACGAGCAGAATGAGCGCCAGCAGGGCGCCGATGCCGCGCGGGATGCCGACCCGGTCGGTGATCCGTACCAGCGGCTGGAGCAGCAGCTTCAGCACGATGGCCAGGACCACGGGCAGGACGATGGCCGAGGCGACGTAGAGCACGGCCAGCAGCGCGAGCAGGAACAGGCCGCCCAGGAAGATCGTGCGCGGCTCGGTGGGGAGGGGCATTTCCTCGCGTTCCTCGCGGATCACGGGAATCGAGGTGGACTCGACTTCGACCGATTCATCGACGGTGATTGCGACGCCGGTCGTGTCGGTATCGGGGTCCGGGTCCGCCGTCTGACCTTCCATGCCGGCACTCCTTCAGGCTAATCGAGCAGGCTAGCGAGCAGGCTATCGGGGCCATCGGCGGGGAGGCCGAGGCAACCGGCCGATTTGCCAGGCGATGGGCGTGCTGGTCCTGGCGTGCCAGGTTGCACTGCATCGCCGCGGCGGCGGCCGGGTCGTTCTGACAGGTAATGCGAAGACGCCCGCCGGCCGATCAAATGGTGGGGTTCCTTGTGCGGGATCCGAGCGTCTGTCGTAACTCGTGCGCGATCAGGGTTGGCAATCGAGATCGCGCGGCGGGCTATTGGCGCCAACGGATTTGCGAGCAACCGGTCTCGCACGGTGTCTCTGTTCCGTTCCCGCGCGGTTGGCAGCCACACAGCCTTTGCACTTGGGCTGCAGTCGGCATTTTCGCGACAGCGGGAACCGGGGACGGTTGCGCCGATGCTGAGCCACCCGGCTTCCCGCGTTCGCGGGCATGACAATATTCGCGGGAACGCCAGTGGACGGGCAGCAACGAACGAATGATCGGGACTGCGCGACGGCATTACGCAATCGGCGCGTTGGTCTCGCGCGCCAGCTTAAGTTTCATGGCCGCGGCGAAGGCTGGATAATCCTGGCAGGTCAGCGCGAAGGCGCCGGGACCGCCGATCACCTCCTGGGTATAGGACTGTAGAAGGTCGGGTTCCTCGTGGAGGATGCATAGGCCGTTGATGGTGATGCCGGCGGCTGCCATGCGGTCGCGGATCGGGCCGGGGGCGATGCCGGCGTTGGATCGGCCATCGCCGATGACATCGACCACCTGGCGGGCGGGGGTGTCGGGCAGGTGGCTGAGCAGGGTGAGCGACGCGAGCAGCGCCTCGCCGATCGCGGTCTCCCCGGCCTTGACGATGCGGGGCATGTTTTCAACCGCGTCGGCGAAGGCGTGGGCATCGGCCGCGGAGGCGATCAGTGTCCAGTCGGTGATGACCTCCTGCGCGCCGGTGCCGGACCACAACAGCAGCGAACAGATGCTGGCCTTGGCGGGGCCGCCGATCAGGGCAGCGATGATGGTCGGTTCCCGCAGGGCCGCGGCCATGCCGCCGGCGATCAGGCCGAACTCGTCGTAGGTGACGCTGGCGGAGCCGTCCACTGCGAGGACCAGGGCAAGATCGACTGCGTTCATGGCTCGGATTGAAGCCCATCGGCGGGCGTGGCGCACGCACACACTTGAGCGAGCGACGATTGCGGCAGAGTATTGGCGCCGGACCCAAGAGGAGACCAGGGATGCCGGAGAGCCCCGCCGACAAGACGATGCTGAGCCAATCGCAGACCCGCATGCCGCTGAACGGCCTGAAGGTGCTGGACCTGACCCTGGCGCGAGCCGGACCCACCTGCGTGCGGCACCTGGCGGACTGGGGCGCCGATGTGATCAAGATCGAGCCGCCGGCGACCGATGGCGAGGACGTGGCCGGCAACCGCCACGGCTTCGACTTCCAGAACCTGCACCGCAACAAGCGCGCGATGACGCTGAACCTGAAGTCGCCCGAGGGCCACGCGGCGTTCATGCGCCTGGTGAAGGGCGCGGACATCATCGTCGAGAACATGCGCGCCCAGGTGAAGCATCGGCTGAAGGTGTCGTATGACGATGTGAAGGAAGTGAACCCGCGCATTGTGTACGGCAGCATTTCGGGGTTCGGGCAGACCGGGCCATATGGCCTTCGCGCCGGCGTGGACCAGATCGCCCAGGGCATGGGCGGGCTGATGTCGATCACCGGATTGCCGGGCCAGGGACCGGTGCGCGTCGGTATTCCGATCGATGATCTGACCGCCGGCAACCTGCTGGCGCTGGGCATCATGATGGCGATCTTCGACCGCGAGCGGACCGGCGTCGGGCGGTGGGTGACCACCTCGCTGCTGGAGGCGCAGATCTTCATGCTGGACTTCCAGGCGTCACGCTGGCTGATCGCGAAGGAGGTCGCGCCGCAGGCCGGCAACGATCATCCGACGGGGATTCCGACGGGCGTGTTTCCGACGTCCGATGGGCACATCAACATCGCCGCGAGTTCCAGCCGCGTGTTCGGACGGTTCTGCGATGCGATCGGGCAACCGGACTGGAAGAGCAAGCCGGAGTGGAAGGATCAGAAGGCGCGGAGCGGGCAGCGCAAGCAGATCAACGCGGCGATCAGCGAGATCACGGCGACGAAACCATCCGAATACTGGATCGAGTTGCTGGAAGGTGCTGGCGTGCCGTGCGGGCCGATCTACTCGATCGACCAGGTGTTCGCCGATCCGCAGGTGCAGCATCTGCAGATGGCGACGCCGATGCATTCGCCGGTGGTGGGGGACGTGGAGGTGGTGGCTTCGGCGATCAGCATCACCGGATTTTCCAAGGCGATCCGCAAGGCGACGCCGGAGATCAGCGAGTGCACCGACGAGGTGCTGGCGTCGGTGGGGTATTCGGCCGAGGAGATCGCCGATATGCGCAAGAAGGGAGCCATCTGATGAACGACATGCCGGGTGGCGCCGTCACCCGCGAATACGCCGGCGGCAAGATGCTGGCGGCGAAGGATGACGGCATCGGGCTGGTCACGTTCAACCAGCCGGAAAAGCGCAACGCCATGTCGCTGGAGATGTGGACCGGGCTGGGCGAGATCCTGGACGAATTCCGCGACGATGGGTCGGTTCGTGTGGTGATCCTGAGCGGGGCCGGTCACAAGGCGTTCGTTTCCGGGGCGGATATCAGCCAGTTCGAGAAGAACCGGTCGAATGCGAATGCGCAGCAGGAATATGATCGCCTGGCGGGCGTGGGGCGGGCGAAATATGCCGCGTTTCCGAAGCCGATCATTGCCCGGATTCGTGGGTTCTGCCTGGGCGGCGGGCTGGCGATCGCGATGCAGGCCGATCTGCGGATTGCAGCGGTGGACAGCGAGTTTGGCATTCCGGCGGCGAAGCTTTCGATTGCCTACGCGCCGGATTCGGTGAAGCGGCTGATCGATCTGGTGGGGCCAGCGCATGCCCGGATGATTCTGTATACCGGGCGGAGGATCGATGCGGTGGAGGCGCAGCGCATCGGGCTGATCAACAAGATGGTGGACAGTGAAGAGCTGAATGACGAGGTGCTGGATGTCGCGCGGACCATTGCGGACAACGCGCCGCTGTCGGTGGCGGCTTCGAAGCTGACGATCGGCGAGATGCTGAAGGATGAGAGCCAACGGGATATGGCGGCGATCGCGCGGATGTCAGAGGTGTGCTTCAACAGCGCGGACTATAAAGAGGGGCGGACCGCGTTCATGGAGAAGCGGCCGCCGAAGTGGGTGGGGCGATAGCGCGCTGGGCATGCATTGGCCTAGCGGTCGGTAGCTGTGCGTCCGTGGTGCCAGCGAATCTCGCGACGCAGGGTTACCGTGACCGGGACCTGACAGAATGGGAGAGATGGCGATGCGTTCCCGGACATATGGAGGTTGGCTGCTCGCTTATCTCATTGCCGTATCGCTACTGACGTGCATGGTGCCTGCGCCGGCGCGCGCGGATTTCTTCGATGATATGCGCCGAACGTTCACCACCGACATCCCGCATTTCTTCCAGGATGACATTCCGTGCGCCTTTGGCGGGCAGCCGACGAGCCATACCAAGACGTCATGCAAATCCGCGGGGGGGCACACCACGGACGTTGACCGCGATGGCAGCCCCAGCCGTCCGGATGAGACAAATGGCGCCAAGGACAAGTCGCCGAATTACGACTGATTGCCTTGGGGACCAGGAATCCGGTGGGACGTCGGCGTATGCCGTGCATCCGGCGAGCAGCAACAGCGGGAGCAGCCAGCGTATTCCTAACGCCTGTCGGCTCGTGCAGGAAGTTTGGTTGGCTGGAAATTCGATCGCAACCGGCTCTCGCAAATGTTTGCGGGCTGCTCCGGTCGAGGAATGTTTGCTCTAGCCTTTGATGCGGCCGATCGCCGCGCTGTACGCGCCGTGCAGCACCTCGCTGTCGCTGGAGTAGGCGAGCAGCAGGGCGCCGGCCGCCTTCCATTGCTGCGCCTGTTCGTAACTGGAACAGAGCATCGCACAGGTCTTGCCGTGCTTCTTTGCTGCGGCGAGCACGAGGTCGCGCTTTTCGTCGAGCACGCGCGCCTGGTCATGTGTGCCGAACACGCCGAGATCCTGCGCGAGATCCGCTGGTCCGATGGTGAGTGCGTCGATGCCATCCATCGCGGCGATCGCATCGAGATCGGCGAAGGCGGCGGCAGTTTCGAACATCACCGTGACGAACACCTGGCGGTTGGCGAAGGCGCGCCGGTCCGCCGCGCTGCCTGACATGTCGTAGTCGGTTCCCGGGCTGTGTCCGGCGTTGCCGCGCAGGCCGCGTGGTGCGTAACGCGAGGCGGCGACGATGTCGGCGGCGTGGGCGGCGTTCTCGACCTGGGGGCAGTGCAGATTCCATACGCCGCTGTCGAGCAGGCGGGTGATCCACTCGCGATTGGCCTTGGGCGGGCGCACGGCAATGGGGAAGTTCAGCGCACGCGACAGCAGCGCCATGTGCGCGATGGTCTCCATCGAGGCGGCGGTGTGTTCCATGTCGACGCGGGCGAAGTCCAGGCCGGCAGCCTTCAGCAACGGCAGGATGGCGGGGTTGCGCACGATGTTGACCCAGGTGCCGATCTGCAGTTCGCCGCGTTCGAGGGCGGCGCGGAGGGGGTTGGCTTGCATGTCTCGGTCCTCACTTTTCTGACGGTTCGTCGGCGGCGCCTGGGTTGCGATGTTGCTGGTGGGACGGCCAGGGGTGACTGCAATGCGCGACACTGTCGGGTATTTCGCAGGGGATTGCCAATGGACCGGGGAATGCCAATGGACCGGGGAATGCCAATCGGATGGCGGACATGGCAAGCCGGTCAAGTCGGATCGGACCCTGATGGTGTTCAGATTGCTGCCGGGTGAGTCCGCACTTGTCGCCTCGTCTGACGCACGCCACAGTGCGCCTCGCAGACGAAGGGGCAACCATGGCCAGCGAGATCGCGTTGCAAATCGCCGAGCGTGTTGCGTTCGCGGATGACCACGCATTCGGCGATGTTGGGGCGTATGAACGTTTGTCTGGGCGCGCGCACTTCATGGTCGATCCGCGCGCCGCTGCGCAAGCCACCGTTGTGGATCTCGACAAGGCGCCGGTGGACGATCGCGGCCTGGTACACTTCGCCGCGGACTTCATGATCCTGCGGCCACGCGAGTTGGAGCGCGGCAACCGACGAGTGTTCTATGACTACGGCAACCGCGGTCACAAGCGGGCGCTGCAATTCTTCAACGACGCGCAGCACAGCAATATGCCGAACAGCATGGCACATGCCGGCAACGGGTTCTTCATGCGCCGGGGATATGCGGTGGCGTGGCTTGCGTGGGAAGGCGACATGCTGCCGGGCGACGGACGCATGGTGCTGGACGTGCCGGTTGCTAGCGACAACGGCACGCCGATCACCGGGCGCATCCGGGTCGAATACATCGCGGAGGCTCCTGGCGTCACCTGCTTCCCGCTGAGTGGCCGGATCGCGGCGCACAGCTATGCCACCGCTTCGATGGATACGCGCGATGCGGTGCTGACGCGGCGGCGCTATCCGTATGATACGCCGCAGGTGATCCCGCATGACCAATGGCGTTTCGCCAGCGTGGAAGCCGGCAGCGGCGGCGAGACGCAAACGCTGGAGCACGCCGTGGTGCCGTCCGCGCGCCACATCCATCTGCCGACGGGTTTCCGCCCGGGTTGGCTCTATGAACTTGTCTATACGGCGAAGGATCCGCTGGTGCACGGGCTCGGCCATGTCGCGGTGCGCGATTTCATCAGTTTCCTGAAATACGATCGCTCCGATGGCAATCCGCTGCGTGGGGTGGAGAAGGCGTACGCATGGGGGCGTTCGCAGACCGGTCGATGCCTGCGCGATTTCGTCTACCGCGGGTTCAATGCCGATGCACAGGGACGGCGTGTGTTCGACGGCGTGATGCCTCATGTTGCCGGCGCGGGACGCAAATGGCTGAACCATCGGTTCGCCAGCCCCATCGTGTCCGGTGGCCAGACGTACGAAGATCACTTCAACGTCGCGGACAGCTTCCCGTTTTCGTATGCGTGGAGCACCGATCATCTGACCGGGAAGCAGGACGCGATATTGAAGCGACCCGATACCGATCCGCTGGTGATACACACGCAGACAGCGACGGAATACTGGGTGCGGCGAGGCTCCTTGGCGCATACCGACACGCAGGGCAACGATTTGAAGCAGCCGGATACGGTGCGCGTGCAATGCTGGTCCGGCTCGCAGCATTTCGCCGATCCGCTGTTGCGGGCGCCGGTGCGCAGTATCGGGCAGAATTTTTCCAACAACGTGGCGACGTCGATGTTCTTCCGGGCAAATCTGGATGCGATGGATCGCTGGGCGACCGAGGGCGTTGCGCCGCCACCGAGCCGGGTGCCGATGCGCGCCGACGGAACGCTGCTGAGCGTCGAGGAGTGGCGCCGGCAATTTCCTGCGATCCCTGGGGTCGCGATGCCGCGTGAACCGAACCCGCTGCCGCTGCTGGATTTCGGACCGGATGAGGCGCGCGGCATTCTGAAGGAGCCGCCGGATGTGGTGCCCGGCAAGCACTATACGGTGCAGGTTCCGTCGGTGGATCGCGACGGCAACGATGTGCCTGGCGTGCGCGCGCCGATGGTGGCGGCACCGCTTGGCACGTACACCGGTTGGAACCTGCGTGTGCGCGGGCACGGTGCTGGGGCGCAGTTGCGATTTGAGGGCAGCTACATCCCGTTTGCCGAATCACCGGAGGAGCGTCAGATGACCGGCGATTCGCGGCTGTCGATCCTGGAGCGCTATCCCGACAAGGCGGCCTATGTTGCGGCGATCACCGCTGCCGCGCGCGAACTCGTGGCGCAGGGGTTGATGCTGGAGGAGGATGTCGCACGTTGCGCGGCGGCCGCCAGCGATTGGGGACGGCCACGCCATGATGTGGCGCTGGACTGACGTGCTGCGGTGCGCCACGCCCCTGCGCTTCCCGTAAGAGGATGGAAAAGGAAATTGCGCCACCGGCCAATGTGGCACTCGCAATGATGGCGATGGCCGCGAGAGGAATTCGCAATGCTTGATTCCGGCTACCTTTCCGGCCCGCAGCGTCCGCGTCGCCCCAACGTGATCGCACAGCGCCATGTGGTGGTGT
>DATKFJ010000215.1:0-5171 GCA_035511435.1 Acetobacteraceae bacterium
GAAGAACATGCGATCATCGGCCAGCGATAGGCCGAATACGCGGAATTTCGGAATGCCGGTGACGCCCATCGGACCACCGGTGAACGCGAGTTCGACCGCGACAACGATCAGCATCAGATGCAACGCCAGCGTTGCCATCGCGAGAACGAAGCCGCGCAGTTTCAGGATTGGTGCGGCGACGACATAGGCGAGCGCCATCGCGATCCCGGCGCCGACGAGAAGTGCCGCGAAAGGGTCCCAGCCATAGCGCACGCACAGGATGGCGTTCGCGTAGCCGCCGATCATGCTGAAAGCCGCCTGGCCGATCGCAAGCTGGTGCGCAAGGCCAAGCAACAACACGACACCGACGGTGCTGACCGCCATCGCACCGGCGCTGATGCCGACGCCGAGATGATAGCTGTCGGGGAATGCCAGCGGATATAGCGCCACGGCGATGACGAACAGCAGCGTGGCGATCGCCGATTTGCGGCGCGACAGAAAATTCGTCACTGACCGCCTGCCGCCGCACCGGCACGACCGCGCAGGAAAACGCCGCCCTGGATCAGCAGCCAGGCCAACAGAACGCCATACACGATGAAGTCTTTCCAGCCGGAAGAAACATAGCCGGCACCGAGCGATTCCAGCAGGCCGATGAAAAGTCCGCCCAACACCGCAGCCATTGGTGAGCGGAAGCCGCCGAGGATTGCACCGATAAAACCCTTGGTGCTGTAGGTGAGGCCGGCATCCCAGCTTGCCAACACGATCGGCGTGATCACGACGCCGGCCAGCGCGCCGGTTGCGCCGCTGACCGCGAACACGATGACACGCAGTCTCTCGGCATTCACGCCCATCAGCCGCGCCGCCTGCAGATTGATCGAGCAGGCTCGCACAGCACGGCCAATCGTGGTGTAGCGCAACACGGTGAAGGTGCCGACCAGCATGAGCAATGTCGCGCCCCACACCCATAGGCTTTGTACCGGCAGGATCGCGCCGAAGACAAAGAACACACCGTCACCGGAGAAACCAGGTACGCTGAGCGCATCCTTGCCGGCGACGATCAGCGTGATGCCGCGCAGCACCACGGCGAAGCCGACGGTGGTGGTGATCTGGATGAAATGCGGCTGTTGTCGCACCGGCGCAAGGGTCAGGAATTCCTGCGCTGCCCCAACCGCCCCGCCGATTGCGGTCGCGGCGACGATCGCGAGAACAAATGGCACATTGAGCCCGATGAGCCACGCAGCCGCCATGCCGCCGAGCATTACGAACTCGCCCTGCGCAAAGTTGACCACGCCGGAGACGTTGGCGCACAGCACGAAGCCCAGCGCCACCAGCGCATAGACACATCCCGTGGTCAGTCCTGGCAGCAGCAGTTGCAGGAAGACGGTAGTGTCCATCAGTCGGCCGGGACAGGCTTGCCGTTCTGCAGCTTGCCCAACGTGATGGAGCGCGCGTCCTGGCCCGTGTGATCCTGCGTCGTATAGGTCACCGGACCGTTGATCGCGGGCAGGTCCTTCAGCTTCTCCAGCGCATCGCGGATACCCTGGCGGGAGCCATCGGACTGCGTTATTGCTGCGGCCGTGATCAAGCCTACGTCGAAGCCGAACACATTGAAGAACACCGGGGTCTGGCCGCCCATGCCTGCCTTCAGCTCAGCGTAGTAATTTGCCGACTCGCCGCCGAGTCCTTCACCGAGTGAACCGCGCTGCGTCATCATCATCAGGCCGTCTGCGGCGGCTGGGCCGCCGATGGCATTGAAAAACGCCGCACTGATGGCGGAGCCGGCGACAACCAGCGGCGTCGTGATGCCGAGTTGCCTATATTGCTTGAATGCAAGGATCGCGGCCCGGGCACTGGCACTGCTGTAGATCAGATCCGGATTCGCCGCGCGGATTCGCGTAAACTGCGCGTTGAAGCTGGTGTCCTCGATAGCGAAGCTCTCCTCGGCCACCAACTTGTAGCCATACTGGGGCGCAAGCTTCTCCAGATTAGTGTGATCGTACTGACCGAACGTATCGGTGGAATATAGATGGGCGACCTTCGTGTATCCCTTGCGTTTGATGTACTCGGACAGCGCTATCATGTAGTCGCGATTCGAAGGCGCAACCTTGAACATCCACGGATCAGGTGGAATACCGAGCACATCCGCGCCGCCCCCGGTGATGATCGGCACCTTGAATTCCGAGGCGAAGGATTTTGCCGCCATGGCCGAGTTGCTGTTGATGAAGAGGTAGATCAGCGCAATACGCGGATCGGACGCCAGCTTGCGGAAGGCATTGGCCGCGTTCACCGGATTTGTCTCATCATCCAGTGTCTGCAGCACGATCTTTTTGCCAGGCAGACCTTGCTGCTTCATCCAGGCGTTGAACCCGTCGAAGGTATCCTTGGTGGGTGCAGCGAAAGGACCGGTAACCGAAGCAACCACGCCAATGTTGAGTTCTGCCGGTTCGTCGGCGTTGGTTTGGCTTATTGCAAGCGCAAGCAGCGCGGCCACCCAGCAGGCCAGTAGTCGGGTGCGCATGGACGTCTCTCCCTGGTCAGACCGGCACGGTTCGCGCATCGTATTCATACAGCCAGTCGTAACGCGCACCCATTGCGCGCGGCGCGAACTCCCGCTCCATGAATTCCTGCGCCTGGATGGGGTCGGCAAGTTGCGGGTTGTGGTAGCGCGACACGTTTTCCAGCGAGCCGCGGACGATGCGCGATGTGCGGTCGAGCCGTGCGACTTCGTAGTGCTGCAATGCCTGCGGAATGTCCGGGTATGCTGCCAAGCATCGCGCCAGTACCATGCCGTCCTCTATCGCCATGTTGGCGCCTTGTGCAAGGAACGGCAGGGTTGGGTGGCATGCGTCGCCGAGCAGGCTGACGCGCCCGACAGACCAATGTTCCAACGGTTCGCGTCCGAGCATCGCCCACTTGTAGGGGATGTCCATAGCATCGACGATCGCCAGCACGTCTTCATTCCAGTTCGCGAAATCGCGACGGCATTCCGCCACCGTGCCGGCTTCCGACCAACTTTCGATCAACCAATCATCGCGTTCGATGGCGGTGACGAAGTTCAGCAGTTCGCCCCGACGCAGCGGGTAGGTTACGACGTGGCCATAGGGGCCGATCCAGGTCATGCCATATTGCTGGCGCAGCCGTGCCGGCAGCCGTTCCATCGGCACGACCGCACGCCATGCCATGAAGCCGGTAAACGTGGCATGTGCGCCACCGAACAGCGTTTCGCGAATCCGTGAATGCACGCCATCGGCACCGATCAGCACGTCGCCGCGGATGCGTTCACCGTTTTCCAGCACCAGGGTCACGCTGGCGGCATCCTGTTCGAATCCGATGCAGCGCGCGCCGACATGTACGACGCCAGGTGCACGTTCCGCCAGCGCCTGGACCAGGGCGTGGTGGAAATCACCGCGATGCACCAGCCAGTACGGCGAGCCATAGCGTGTGACGGAATTGGCGCCGAGGTCCTGTACGCGCCAGGACTGACCGGTGTTGAAAAGACGCATTTCCTTGGCAGTCGGCACGGAGGCAATTGCTTCCAGCGCCGATTGCAGACCCAGCTGACACAGCACGCGCGAACCATTCGGCGAGATCTGCACGCCGGCGCCCAGCTCGCGTAGTTCGGCGGCCTGATCATACAGCACGACCTGAAAGCCGCGTTGTAAAAGCGCCAGCGCCGCGACTATGCCGCCGATCCCGGCACCGGCAATCAGGATGCGTTGTCCGGCCAAGTGCCCTCTCCTTCGCAATGATGCGATCAAAAGCGGGAAAATCGACGTAATGCAAGCGGCGTGCTATACGTCCGCGGCGGATCGCGGGAGGAAGACATGCTTGATCGCCCACAACGCCAGGGTGCGGAAAGGCTGCTGACAGAACTGCCGTTGCGGCTGCATCATCATGCCTATGCGGTGAAGGATCAGGAGGTCAACCGGCAGTTCATAGAGGACGTACTGGGAATTCCACTGGTAGCCACATGGTGCGAGCGCGTGTTTCGTCCCGAGGTCGGTCGTGAGGTGGATTACTGCCACACATTCTATGAGATGGCTGATGGCGGGGCGTTGGCGTTCTTCCAATTTGCAGATGAGGAAGCATGGCAGAAGAACCGGGCGATCCTGCAGGAGGTTGGCGGTTCGTGGCACGTCGCCTTTAAGGTGACGCAGCCGGCTTTCGATGAGCTGATGCAACGCGTGACCGCGGCCGGGGTTCCGGTGCGCAAGATAGATCATGGGTATTGCGTGTCGATGTACCTGAAGACGCCGGACGGCCTGCGACTGGAATTCACTGTCGACGCGCCCGATGTCGAGCAGATTGCAGCGATGCGACGGAAGGACGCGCATTCCGAGCTGGCGCGGTGGCTCGCCGGCGATCGTCGCACCAACAACGGCGATCGGCCGCACTGATCGGCTTGCCCGCGCCGGCTACATCACCCGGTTGCTCAGACCGGCCGCATGCTGCACAAAACGCAACGGTGCATCGAAGTCGAAGTTCATGTAGACCGCGTTCAGATGCGCATAGGGCGGCGACTGAGCGAACAACTCGAATGTAAGCCGGTGGCCGGCATAGTCGGAATTCAGCAGATCGCGCGCGAATGCCAGCAGGCGCCGACGATCGTCGGCGCTCCACGCCTCGTTGACGCTGTAGAACTTCTCCAGCCAGGGCCGGGTTTCCGGATCAACGAACGCAGCGTAATCCGGGGTAACGCAGATCTGGCCGCCGCACAGCTCGCGCGCCAGATGCATCATTGCGGGAAGTTTCGTGCACGCATGCACGCGGCCGGTGAACAGCAGCGACTGATTCGGCATCAGCAGCCCCGCGGGGCTCGGCTGCGCGGTGGCAATCGCCGCGGTGAGATGCGCATTGATTCCCTCGCGATAGCAGGCAAGTTCGGCCAACTTCTCCCGCACCGCCTGCTGCTTGTCCAACCCGGTCTGTCGCGCGTTGAACAATGCAGCGCCAATCAACATGTCCGCCAGATACAGGATGCGCTGCGTATAGGGAAACGCCGAATAGCGATGCAGTGTCGCGCGGATGAATGTGGCGGCGCGCGTGTGCCGATAGAACAATACGTTCTCCCACGGCACCAGCACATCGTCGAACACAATCAGCGTATCCACCTCATCGAACCGATTGGATAACGGATAATCCTCGGCCGGTGCGCGGCCGGCAAATCCGGTGCGACAGATGTGCTTGATTCC
>DATKFJ010000216.1:0-6827 GCA_035511435.1 Acetobacteraceae bacterium
AGATGCGCGATGACGTGGTGAGCGATGGTGGCTATCCCGACAAGGTGCTGGCCAATGCGCCGGAACGCGCAGGGGATTTCTTTGTCGTCCCCAAGGTGGTCGAATGAGTCTGACCGACCTGACGATCGCCGCGGCGCGCGATGGGTTGCGGGCCGGGCAATTCACTGCCCGTGAGCTCACGGCGGCACATCTGGCGGCGATCCACGCGCTCAATCCGCGACTCAACGCGTTCATCACGGTGACCGGCGAACGCGCGCTCGTGCAGGCCGACGTCGCCGATGCGGCGTCGGCGCGCGGCGAGTTTGCCCCGCTAACCGGCATCCCGCTGGCGATCAAGGATCTGTTCTGCACCGAAGGCGTCCGCACCACGGCGGGCAGTCGCATCCTGGAACCGTTCATCCCGCCCTATGAGAGCACCGTCAGCGCCAATCTGCTGCGCGACGGCGCGGTGTTTCTCGGCAAGGCGAACATGGACGAATTCGCCATGGGCTCGTCGAACATGACGTCGGGCTATGGCGCGGTGACGAACCCGTGGCAGCGCCTGCAGGATCGATCGGCAGCGCTGGTGCCTGGCGGTTCATCGGGCGGTTCGGCGGCAGCGGTGTCGGCGCGGCTGGCGATGGGTGCGACGGGGACCGATACCGGCGGCTCGATCCGTCAGCCTGCGTCGTTCTGCGGCGTCTGCGGGGTGAAGCCGACCTATGGGCGATGCTCGCGCTGGGGCGTGGTGGCGTTTGCCTCATCGCTTGATCATCCCGGTCCGTTCGCGCGCACGGTGAACGATTGCGCGATCCTATTGCGATCGATGTCCGGGCATGATCCGAAGGATTCCACCAGCGCGGATCGTCCAGTGCCGGACTTCGAGGCTGCGTGCCGGCGCGATGTGAAGGGACTGCGCATAGGTGTGCCACGCGAGTACCGCATGGACGGCATGCCGGACGATATCGAGCGTCTGTGGCAGCACGGGCTGGAGTGGCTGCGCGATGCCGGCGCGGACATCATCGACGTGTCTCTGCCGCACACGAAGTATGGCCTGACCACGTACTATATCGTAGCGCCCGCGGAAGCTTCGTCGAACCTGGCGCGCTATGACGGCGTGCGCTTCGGCCTGCGGGAGAGCGGTGAGGACCTGCGCGATCTGTACGAACGCACGCGCGCTGCAGGGTTCGGCGCGGAAGTGCGGCGGCGCGTGCTGATCGGGACGTACGTGCTGTCGGCCGGCTACTACGATGCATATTATCTGCGTGCGCAGAAGGTGCGCGCGCTGATCCTGCGCGACTTCACCGAAGTGTTTTCCCTTGTTGATGCCCTGGTGACGCCGACCGCGCCATCGGCGGCGTTCGCGCAGGGCGACAACATGGATGATCCGATCAAGATGTATTTGAACGACGTGTTCACCGTGCCGGCGAACATGGCGGGTGTGCCGGGTATGTCGGTGCCGGCGGGACTGGACGCCAACGGATTGCCGCTGGGGTTGCAGGTGATCGGCAAACCGTTCGATGAGGAGACGGTGTTGGCGGTGGGCGCGGCGCTGGAGCGCGTCGCGGGGTTCGATGCATTGCCGCAGATCAGGGCAGGGGCTGCACCATGAGTTACGCGATCGAAGGTGCCACCGGCACATGGGAAGTGGTGATCGGCCTGGAAGTCCACGCGCAGGTGATCAGCAACGCAAAACTGTTCTCCGGCGCGGCGACGGATTTCGGCGCGCCACCAAACACACAGGTAAGCTTCGTCGACGCGGCGTTCCCCGGCATGCTGCCGGTGATCAACCGCGAATGCGTGGCGCAGGCGGTGCGCACCGGGCTCGGCCTGAATGCGCACATCAACATGGTGAGCCGCTTCGACCGCAAGAACTACTTCTATGCCGACTTGCCGGCCGGTTATCAGATCAGCCAGTACCAGCATCCGATCGTTGGCGAAGGCAAGGTCGAGATCGAACTGGCTGACGGCTCGACGCGCGACATCGGCATCACGCGGCTGCATCTGGAGCAGGATGCCGGCAAGTCGCTGCACGACCAGCATCCGACGAAATCCTACATCGATCTGAACCGTGCCGGCGTGGCGCTGATGGAGATCGTGTCCGAACCCGATCTGCGTTCGCCCGAAGAGGCCGGTGCCTACCTGCGCAAGCTGCGCAGCATCCTGCGCTACCTCGGCACCTGCGACGGCAACATGGAAGAAGGATCCATGCGCGCCGACGTGAACGTATCGGTGCGCAGGCACGGCGAGTCGTATCGCACGCGCTGTGAGGTGAAGAACGTGAATTCGGTGCGCTTCGTCATGCAGGCGATCGAGGCGGAAGCGAAGCGGCAGGTCGCAGTGTGGGAAAGCGGCGGGGCGGTGGATCAGGAGACACGGCTGTTCGACAGTGGCCGCGGCGTCACGCGTTCGATGCGAAGCAAGGAGGACGCGCACGACTATCGTTATTTTCCGGACCCCGACCTGCTGCCGTTGGTGTTGGACGAAGCCTGGGTCGCGGAACTCAAGTCACACCTGCCGGAACTGCCGGATGCGAAGAAGCGGCGATTCATCGATGACTACGCGCTGACGGCGTACGATGCCGGCGTGTTGGTGGCCGAACAGGCGACAGCGGGCTACTACGAAACGGTCGCGAAAGGGCGTGACGCCAAGATCGCCGCCAACTGGGTGACGGGCGATCTGTTCGCCGCCTTGAATCGCGCTGGACGGACAATCGCCGACAGCCCGGTATCCGCGGCATCGCTGGGCAAGTTGCTCGATCTGCTCGCCGACAACACGATCAGCGGGCGCATCGCCAAGGATGTGTTGGAAGCGATGGTGGAGACCGGCAAGGATCCCGCGGCGATCGTGCAGGAGAAGGGGCTGCGTCAGGTCACCGATACCGATGCGATCGATGCGGCCGTGGCGTCGGTGCTGACGGCGAATGCCGACAAGGTGGCGGAATACAAGGGCGGCCGCGACAAGCTGTTCGGTTTTTTCGTCGGCCAGGTGATGAAGGGAATGGCCGGCAAGGGGAATCCCGTGCTGGTGAACGATGCGCTGAAGCGCGCGCTGTCTTCGTCGCCTTGACCCCTTGGTCACCCAGTCATAGCGTCGCGGCAACACGCAAGAGCCGATCAAGGAAGCCGTCCAATGTCGTATACCGTCACGCCCCTTACCAGTCACACCGGCGCAGAGGTTCGCGGCCTGAATCTCGCGAATGATATCGACCCGGACATTCGTAGCGAGCTCAATCGTGCGTTCGCCAATCACCATGTTCTGGTGATCCGCGATCAGCAACTAACGCCGCCCGACTTCAAGAAGGCGGCGCAGGTGTTCGGCGAACTGCTGCAGCACGACAAGAAGGAGACGCATGTTCCAGGTCATCCGGACGTCTATTATGTTTCCAACGACCAGATCGTTAACGGCAAGCGCATTATTCCTGGCGAGAGCTTCCATACCGACCACTCGAACCATCCGGCGCCGCCGAAGGCCACCACGCTTTTCGCGGTGTCACTGCCGAGTACCGGCGGCGACACGCAGTACGTCAACATGCATGATGCCTATGACGACCTGCCGGAATCGACGAAACGCAAGATCGACGACCTGAAAGCGATGCACGTTTATCTCAGCAAGTACAGCCCGCGCTCGCTCGGTGCGCTGTCGGAGGAAAGCCGCCAGGCGTTGCCACCGCCCGGCATTCATCCGCTGGTGCGTACGCATCCGGACAATGGGCGCAAGGCGCTGTATCTCAATCCGGTGCGAATAGAATCCATCCCTGGCATGGAAGACGAAACGACATTGGCGCTGATTGCCGACCTGATGGCGCATGCCACGCAGAAGAAATACGAGTACCGCCACCAGTGGCGTCACGGCGACATGGTGATCTGGGACAACCGCAGCGTCATGCACCAGGCCAACCCGGATTACGACATGAACGAGCGACGTTACCTGTACCGGCTGATGCTGAAGGGCGAAGTGCCAGTCTAGCTTGTTCGCAAGTACGCCGCCCGCAGCGGCTTCAGCGCGGCGATTGCCAGCAGCGCGGTGATCAGGTCCGCGGCGATCCCCACGGCGAACACGCTGGTCCAGTTACCGGTCGCCTGATGCAGCAGCGACGCCAGCGGACCGCCGAAGATCGCGCCGATGCCCTGCGCCATGTAGAGACATCCGTAGTTGCGCGTGGCGTTGCGCGCGCCAAACGTATCGGTCAGTGTCGACGGAAAGAGCGAGAAGATCTCGCCCCAGCCGAAGAACACCACGCCGGACAGCAGCACGAACAGCAGCGGGTCGCCGCGCGTGACCAGCCATAAGGTCATGGCGAGGCCTTCCAGCGCGAACGCCAGGCACATCGTGTTCTCACGCCCGATCCTGTCGGACAGCCAGCCGAAGAACGGTCGCGTCAGGCCATTGGTGAAGCGATCGACGGTGAGTGCCAGCGGCAGCGCGGCCATGCCGAAGACCACCGCCTGAGTGATGCCGAAATCCCCGGCAAAGGCTGCCATCTGCGACGTCACCATCAGCCCCGACGTGGACATCAAACTCATCATCACGAACATCAGCCAGAAGATCGGCGACTTCAGCATGTCCCCGGTTGGCGTGAATACGCCGCCCATGGCATCGCTATCCGCGGCGGGGGGCGCTTTCAAGCCGAGTGCGGCAAGGCAGCCGACCAAGCCGAAGATCACGCCGAACTGTTGCAGCGTCGCCTGATAGCCGGCGCCGGCGAGCGAATGGGCAATCGGAAATGTCGTGAGGATCGCACCCATGCCGTAGCCTGCCGCTACCACGCCTGCGGCAAAGCCCCGCCGGTCCGGAAACCATCCCACCATCTGTCCAACGACGCCGACATAGACGATGCCGGTGCCCAGTCCGCCGACAATGCCGTAGGTGAGATACAGCATGCTCAGCGATCCGGCATGCGCGGCCAGCACCCAGGAAAGCCCGGTGAGCACTGCCCCCAGCGCGATCAGTCGGCGCGGTCCGAAGCGGTCTACCAGATAGCCCTGGAACGGCGAGAAGAACGTTTGCAGCACGATCAGTAGCGAGAAGGTCACCTGCAACGCGGCCGGCGTCACACCGAGTGCGCCGCCGAGTGGTTTGGTGAACAGTGTCCAAACGTATTGTGGGCTGGAGATCGCCATCATGCAGATCAGGCCCAGGCCCAACTGCATCCACCGTGTCGACGGATGGGCAAGTGGCACGGGAATCGTAGCGGTGGAATCGCTCACTGGCTGGGGCCCTCCAGGTGCACTGATCGTGCAGGGCGTAGCAAGCAGCGGGCCATGCCGGGGCGGCGTGTTCGGTGCCGGCTTGCCCATGGAATGGGCAGCCGCGCGAGCAGTGTGCCTGCATCGCGATCGGGCAACCTGGCGCAGCGGTTGCGGTGACGCTCGCGGTCGGGGACAATCCAATCGAATGTCACGCGAAGGAGGCTGCCATGCCAATCGAACTTCACACGTGGAACACGCCGAACGGACGCAAGATCAGCGTGGCGCTGGAAGAAATGGGACTGCCTTACAATGTCCATCCGGTGAACATCGGCAAGAACGAGCAGTTCAATCCGGAATTCCTGAAGATCAGCCCGAACAATCGAATCCCGGCGATTGTCGATACGGAAGGTCCTGACGGCTTGCCGATCAGCGTCTTTGAATCGGGTGCGATCCTGATCTATCTCGGGGTGAAGACCGGCGAATTCTATCCGTCCGAGCTGCGCGAGCAGGTGCCGGTGCTGGAGTGGCTGATGTGGCAGATGGGCGGGTTCGGTCCGATGCCCGGGCAGGTGCACCACTTCCTGCAAGTGGAGAACGAGCAGGATCGCCGCTACGGACTTGACCGCTACATGAAGGAGACACGGCGGCTGTACGGCGTGTTGGACAAGCGGCTGGCGCAGGTCGAATTTGTCGCTGGCGCGGTATCGATCGCCGATTTCGCTATTCTCGGCTGGGCCTGGCGGCACGAGCGGCACAAGGTGGACCTGGCCGATTTCCCTAACGTAAAGCGCTGGTATGAAACGATGATGTCTCGCCCCGGCACTCGGCGCGGCTTCGAAGTCGGGCTGAGCTGACCGTTTGACGCTGCTTCGGGGAGGCCCTAGAACCAGCGGTGCAAACGCCGTGTCCGGGCATCGTCCCGGTTGGTGGCTTCCCGGCGGAGGGGTGGCCGAGTGGCTGAAGGCGGCGGTTTGCTAAACCGTTATAGGGGGTCAACCTTTATCGTGAGTTCGAATCTCATCCCCTCCGCCATTTGGTATTACTAAGCTATTGAGTTATCCATAAAAGTTTCGATGTTATCTGATTGGCATACACTACAGCATACAGCCTAAGCGTGGACGGCATGGGACGGAGAGATAACGTTCTTGCTACGTTCTAACTCATCCCCTATCGTCCCGGCGTGGCCGCCGCCAACGCCTCCGCCCAGACAGCGATCCGCAATCCTGGCCAGTCCGCTTCATGAGCCGACCGGGTTCTGCCTTTCTGTGGACTGCCCGGTTCCCGGCTGCGGCGGCGAGCGGACGTAAGCCGTGTCGCTGTTGGCGAGCTTCTACGGGCGCGATCGGACCGTCGGCGAAGTCTTGCGCCGCATGCGATGCGCAGGGGCTGCGTGGCTGGTCACTGGCCCGGCGACCGCCGCCCGAATTCGCTGCTTTGCCATGCCGAGCGCACGGGCGGCCTCGGCGGCGGTGAAGTATCGCGGCACTGCGATGTGCGGCGCTGGCATCGTGCCGCGGGCATAGCGGGCTATCCGGCGCCAGCACCGAACCACCTGTCACCCGCCAAAACGCTCGCGGGCCAAACGTCGAAGTCGCGCCAAGTATTCAGCATCGTTTTCCGGCCGTACGCCGCGCCCAGCGTTAGAAACCCACCCTC
>DATKFJ010000217.1:0-6023 GCA_035511435.1 Acetobacteraceae bacterium
CGTCAACACCGCGTTGGCGTGGGCGCCCGGGTGCCGTTCGACTGCCCCAGATGGCGACTCAAAAAAGCCAGCACGGCGGCCTCTGCCGCTTGAAGACCGAAGCCGGGATCAGCCAACTTCTGGTTCGCGCGTCGCTTGAGTGCCTCCAGCAGAGAGCCGCCCAGGCAGCTATCGAAAATCGCCGGATGGATGTAGCACCTGCGGCAGAAACCAACGTGAAGAGTCGCGGCACACACAGCGCTCTGCCGATTTGTTACCCCCCTTCCCTCACCCGCTCATGCTGGCACACCGGGTTGACGGGATAATCGTCGCCGCCCTACTCTGCTTCCTGCCGGCCCGTCCGGTCCTCGTGATTTGTCCGGCCGGATTGCGGCGAGGTGAAACAAGCGCGCTAAAGAGGCCAGCGGACAGCCCAGTTTCCCGGGCTCAAGCTGCTCCATCGGTCGGGCCAACTAAAAGAGGGCCCAGACAATGACCAACGATCCCACGAATTTTCGTCCCGCCACTCGCCTGGTGCATGGCGGCGTCCAGCGCAGCCACCATGGGGAGACTGCCGAGGCTCTGTATCTCACCTCCGGCTATGTCTACGACGATGCGGAGCAGGCGGAAGGCACTTTCGCCGGCACGGTGGAGCATTATCAGTATTCGCGCTTCGCCAATCCCACGCTGTCGATGCTGGAGGAGCGGCTGTGCCTGATCGAGGGTGCGGAGGCCTGCCGCACCACGGCGACCGGCATGGCGGCGGTGAACGCGGCACTGCTCGCGCATGTCAAGGCCGGCGACCGCGTTGTGGCGTCGCGCGCGCTGTTCGGGTCCTGCCACTGGATTGTTTCCACCCTGCTGCCGAAATTTGGCATCGCGACGGAGTTCGTCGATGGCAGCGATCTGGCGCAATGGCGCTCCGCGCTGTCGCGACCAACGCAGCTTGTGCTTCTGGAGACGCCGTCCAATCCAATGCTGGAACTGGTCGATCTTCATGCGGTCGCCGACCTGGCGCATGCCGCGGGGGCAATCGTGGTGGTTGACAACGTGTTCGCCACGCCGCTGCTGCAACAGCCGCTGAAGCTGGGTGCCGATGTGGTGGTATATTCGTGCACCAAGCACATCGACGGTCAGGGGCGCGTACTCGGCGGCGCCGTGCTGGCCAGCAAGAAGTGGATCAACGATACGCTGCAGCCGTTCATCCGCAATACCGGCCCCACACTGTCGCCGTTCAACGCGTGGGTGCTGCTGAAGGGGTTGGAAACGTTGGCACTGCGCGTCGATGCCGGCTGCCGCGGCGCCGTCGCGATCGCCGGGTTTCTGGCCGCGCGACCGGAAGTGACCCGCGTGTGGTATCCGACGCGAGCGGATCATCCGCAGCAGGCTCTGGCGCTGGCACAGATGACGGGTGGCGGCACGGTGGTCACCTTCGAGGTAGCCGGCGGCAAGGAAGCCGCGTTCAGCGTGATGAACGCGTTCGGATTGATTGCCGTGTCGAACAACCTGGGCGATTCGAAGTCGCTGGTGACGCATCCGGCCACCACCACGCATATGCGGATTGGGGCGGAGGAGCGGGCGAAGCTTGGCATTACCGACGGGGTGATCCGGCTGTCGGTTGGGCTGGAGGATGTCGAGGACCTGAAGGATGATCTCGGATGGGCGCTGGGAACGATCCGCCACGCCAGTTCCCAGGCCGCGGACTGATTCGGGGCAACCGCTTGATGCTGCTGCAAGAACGCCGTGGGAGGTAGCGACGGACGGGGCGTGGATGGATTGCTGCTGCGGCGAGGTGCTAGGCTCCCCCCATGACATTGCCCTTCATCCTGCCCGACTGGCTTCCCTGGTGGGTGCCGATCGTGCTCCTCGTTCCGGCGCTGCTGTACGCGCTGGCCTTTCTGTTCATGCCGTTCAGCGTGATCGGCGTGAAAAGCCGCCTGGAGGTGGTCGAGGCGCGACTGGACGAGATCCAGAGCGAAATCCGCCACGTGGCGCTACGGCTGCCGGAGTCGGTGCGCGTCACCAATTACGATGAGATCTATGCGCCTGCACCCACCGACGCGCCGCAACGCACGCCACCGCCGGTGGTGATCACCCGGCCGCCGATACCGCCCGCCGCGCATGAGCTGGAAGGCGAACGGCCAAGCGAGATGCCGCTGCGCAACGCCCGGCGGGAGCCTGATCGCGACGCGGCCAGGGACCGATCCACAGGCCGCTCCGAACCCCGGCTGGACTGGCCGCGCTAGCAACAAGTTGCGTCAGGCTGTCGGTTCGGCTTTTCTGATCGTTCACCATGGAGCCAGGCGATGCGCGTCAGCGTCGTTCAAATGAATCCAAGCGCCGATAAGTCGGAGAACATCGCTCAGGCGCGACGCCTGATCGGCGAGGCTGTCGAAGCCGACCGCCCCGACATCGTCAGCCTGCCCGAAGTCTGGGACAGCCTCGGCGGTGACCGCACCACGCGGAACGCCAATGCCGAACTGCTGCCGGCGAAAGGCTCCAACGAACCAGGCGGGCCGGCCTACGAGTTCCTCCGTGAAACCGCGCGCGCCACCCGCGCCCACGTGCACGGCGGCTCGATCATCGAACGAGGGCCGGAGAAGCTGTTCAACACCACCGTGGTGTTCGACCCGGATGGGGCGGAAATCGCGCGCTACCGCAAGATGCACCTGTTCGACATCGTCGCCCCCGACGGCACCGGCTACCGCGAAAGCAACACCTACGGCGCCGGCGACGAAGTGGTGACGTATGAGGCCGATGGCGTGAAGGTGGGCTGCGCGATCTGTTACGACCTGCGCTTCCCTGATCTGTTCTGGAAATTGCGCGAACAAGGCGCCGAAATCATCTTCCTGCCGTCCGCGTTCACGCTTGCCACCGGCAAGGACCATTGGGAGGTGATGATCCGCTCGCGCGCAATCGAGACCCAGTGCTGGTTTGCCGCCCCCGCGACGTGGGGCAAGCATCTGGAAGGCAAGGGCGAGCCGCGCTTCACCTACGGCCACTCGATGATCTGCGACCCATGGGGCCACACGGTGGCGAAAGTGTCCGACGGCATCGGCTGGGCCACCGCGCGGATCGACCAGAACGTCACCGCCCGGGTGCGCCGCGACATGCCGGTGCTGGAACACCGGAAGCACGTTTGAACATTCCCGACGCTGGCATGTCGGTCGTCCAACAGCGCGGCTACGCGGCTGGACGGATTGCTTTCGCCGCCGCGCCGACCGCGCTGGCCTGCGATGCCTGCAATCAACTGAGAGCGCGCTACGGTGATTGCGCATTCGATGCGGCGTCTGTCGTGGTGGCCCTCGGCGGCGACGGCTTCATGCTGGAAACACTGCACCGCGTGCTCGGACGCGACATCCCGGTGTACGGGATGAACTGCGGTTCCGTCGGCTTCCTGATGAACACGTTCAGCGAGGAAGATCTGCCCGGTCGCCTTGCGCGGGCGCAGGAAGCGGTGCTGCATCCGCTGCGCATGCTCGCCGTCACCGAGAGTGGCGCGGTCGAGGAGGCGCTGGCGCTGAACGAGGTTTCGCTGCTGCGCCAGCTTCGTCAGACGGCGAAGATCCGCATCACCGTCGATGGACGGGTGCGGCTGGCGGAGCTGATGTGTGACGGCATACTGATCTCCACACCGGCTGGATCGACCGCATATAATCTGTCAGCCCATGGACCGATTGTGCCGCTGTCCGCCAATCTGTTTCCGCTGACGCCGATCTCCGCGTTTCGCCCTCGACGGTGGCGTGGCGCGTTGCTGCCGAGTACGGCCGAGGTGCTGTTCGAGGTGCTGGAGTCGGCGAAACGTCCGACCGCCGCGGTCGCCGACTTCACCGAAGTGCGTGACGTGGTGTCGGTGTCGGTCTGCGAGGATCGCTCGGTCAACGTCAGGGTACTGTTCGATCCGGATCGCGGACTGTCGGAGCGCATTATCGCTGAGCAGTTTACGGTGTAGGGCGGTACGTCGGCTGTGTCGGCCTTTCAATAGAACCACTGGCCGCTTTCCAGCATTTTGTTCGAGTGCCCGACGATCGCCCGGCCGTCGCCCATCGGGGTCACCTCGGCCGGCACATTCCGGCTGATCGCCTCGGGCGAGATGTCGAGCTACACGTTCCGCTCGTTCTTGTTGAGGCGCGGTGGCATACGAAAATGCCTGGGCCCGTTCAGCTGAACTCGTTCAGCCGCGCACTCGCCCGGGATCGATGTCGTCGATGTCAGTTGTCGCGGCGTTCCGCCGCAAGGACAGTTGTCGCGGCATTCCGCCGCAAGCCCCTCCCCATCCAGGGTCAAGCCCGGGATGGCGAGGGGTTTGGGTGGAAAGTCAGCTATGCCAGCGGAACTCCTGCGCCTTCCGCTGCGAGCCCTGGCTGAGCTTGACGTTGACCAGCGCGGGGCCCGGGAAGTTCATCGCCTCGTCGAGCGCGCCGCGCAGGTCCTTCGGGTCCTCGACGTAGGAGCCGTGGCCGCCGAAGGCCTGCATCATCAGGTCGTAGCGCGCGCCCCAGATCAACGAGTTCGGCCGCATGTTGAGCATCGGGTTGTTGGGAATTTCCGGCATGCCCGGCCCGATGCCGCCGTTGTTGAACACGACGATCTTGGCCGGCATCCCGTAGCGGCACAGCGTCTCCATCTCCATGCCGGAGAAGCCGATCGCCGAGTCGCCCGAGACGTGGACGATCGGCCTGTCGGGGTGCACGACGCAGGCGGCGATGACGATGCCGAGGCCGACGCCCATCGTACCGTAGCTGCCGGCGTCAAGCCGCGAGCGCGGCAAGAAGTTCGGCAACTGGGTGCGGCCGATGTCCATCGTGCTGGCGCCCTCGCTGCAAACGATCGCGTTTTTCGGCGTCCAGGCAGCGACGTCCCGCAGCAGCCGGTAGTAACCGCCCGGCGCCGAGTTGTCGGCGATCTGCGGCGCGATCTGAGCCGCGTTTTCGGCCGACTTCTTGGTGATCGCCGCGCGCCACGGCGTCTCCTTCGGGTAGAACCACTGACGCTGGGTGAGGGCCTGATTGAGCTGCCCCACGATCGCCTTGCCGTCGCCGACCAACGCGACCTCGGCCGGCTTGTTCTGATGCATCGCCTCCGCCTCGATGTCGAGCTGGATGACGCGCACGTCCTTGTTGTAGCGCGGCGGCAGGCCGAAATGCATGATCCAGTTGAAGCGCGCGCCCATCAGGAAGACGACGTCAGCATTTTGCAGCGCGAGGCTGCGCGCCGCGCCGACCGACAGCGGATGGTCGTCGGGCATCACGCCCTTGCCCATCGGCGAGGCGAGGAACGGCACCTGCGTGCGCTCGATGAACGCGCGCACCTCGTTCTCGGCACGCGAGGAGGCCATGCCCTTGCCGATGATGACCAGCGGCCGTTCGGCCGATTGCAGCGTGTTCAACGCCTGCTCGATGTACTCCGGCATCGTCTGGGTGCGCGGCGGATCAGGGCATTTCGCGGCCTGGATCGCCTGGTCCGCGTCGCAGCTGCCGGTAATGATGTCATCCGGAATGTCGAGATAGGTGGCGCCTGGGCGGCCGTAGATCGATTGCCTGACCGCCATTTCCACATAGAACGGGATGCGGTGCACGTGTTCGATGCCGTGCGCCCATTTGCAGAGCGGCGTCGCGGCCAACACCTGGCGCTCTTCCTGGAAGGCACCCATGCCGTTGCGGTAGGTCTCCGATGCGCCGCCGATCAACAGCATCGGCCAGCAGTTCTGCTGCGCGTTGGCCAGGCCGGCGAGACCGTGGATGACGCCGGGACCGGTCACGACGATGCACGAGCCGGGGCGGCCGGTCAGGTAGCCGACGGCGCCGGCAGCATAGGACGCGGTCTGCTCGTTGCGCATGCCGATATAGGGCAGGCCGATTTTTTGCGCTGCCTCGGCGAGTGGCCCGACCGGGAACCCGACCACGCCGAACATGAATTGCACGCCCTGTTCCTTGAGGCTCTTCGCCAGCAAGTCGGCGCCTTTGATTTCAGCCATGTTTCCTCCTGTCATCGGGCGGCTACGATCGGGCCCGTTACAAAAAAATCTGAACGACGGTCACATT
>DATKFJ010000218.1:0-8006 GCA_035511435.1 Acetobacteraceae bacterium
GCGCGTGAATTCAGCCGTGCTGTCGGTCAGCAGCCACATGACTGTCGCGACGGCGACGTCGGGTTGCGCGTCGCGATAGGTCAGGTACTTCAGATGCGCCAGCAGCAACCACCAGCTCGCGGCATACCCCATATTGATCACGTGCGGACAGCATTCCGGCGGTTGCTGCTGAAAGGCGAGCAGGCGGCCGGACACGGGATCAATCGGATCGTGAATATTGAGCCAGCGGACCGAGTTGTTGAATGCTGGCTGCCGCGCGATCGGTACCAGCGCGGGTCAGATGCCGGCGAACTTTTCCAACGGCGAGCCGTAGGTCAACAGGCCGTGGAAGCGATCGAAGATGCGTCGGCGATAGGCGATATCGTCCGCCGCGGCCCAGCCGGGTCGGCGTGGCATCACGCGCGCGGCGCGCGGATCACCAGGATGGGGGAGGGCCGGCCCCGCCATCCCGCACTGGCACAGCCAATCCCAGCGTTCCTTGTCGAGGTAGCCTGGCCAAGCGTAATTCGTCTCCATCAGGCCATTGAAGGCGACGACGGTGCCCTGGCTGTGCGCCAGAATGTATGCGCCAGAATGTACAAGCGATGGTAGTTGTTGCAGGCGACATCGGCGATCGCGCGGATCATGCGGCGGCGAATCGACACGCGCGGCGGCTCGCCGACCGAATCGAGAAAGTCTTCGCGCCCCCACAGCAGGCCTGGGCCGTAGCGCCAGCTCTGGTTGAACAGTTTCACTGCGGAAATGTAGTTGGCGATGACCCCGAGAACATCGGGCGTCTGCCAAAGCAGCAGGCGGCTCGCCAGGAACATCAGCATGCCGATCGAGAAGCCCAGCAGCGCAAAGATAAATCCGACGAGGAAAAGCCGGGCGCGATCCCAGATCCGGTGGGATAGCGGTATGGCAGGCGGGGCGACGCGGTCCGCGCTGCCGAGTGCGCTCTGCCGCTTGGCTGGATGGGCCCAAATTGCCAGGCCCCAAAGCCAGAAGCGAAACTGCTTCGCGACCGAGTACGGCTCGTTTACGTCGGCCCACCAGACCTCGTGCATCTGCAACCGCGTCTCCTGCCGTACTCCCTTCGTGGTGTGATGGACGACAACGGTGACGCTGGCTTTGGGGCCGGCGTTCCAAGTGTCCTGTTCCGCCTGAAAGGCAGCGGCGCCGCTGCTGGTGATGTCGACGCTGACGTCCTCGATCTGCCCCTTGTCTTTACAGGTGATCCAGCGCTCCGATCAGTGCGCGAAGCTGACCGTCGAGATGTTCGAAACGGCGCTGCTCGCCGATGCCGTGCACCAGGATGACACCGACCTGTTCGACCACCATCGCGCTGCGTTCCCTTGCCGCACCTTCAGCGCCGGCGGAGCGTGCCGCTGGATCATTTACCGCCCGCATCGCCGCCTGGCCAGCGCCCGACGGCACGACATCGAGCTGGAATCGTAAGAGCATGGATACGCGACGGCAATCAGGATCGATGCTTCGCCGGCGACGACTTGACGTCGGCATGGCTACCGACACGACAATGCCGGCGTCGCAAGGGAGCAGGTCATGCCGCATCCAACCGAAGCCGAGTTGCTGGCCAACGCCGCGCGCTACAGCTTTCGCGCGCGTATGGACAAGAAGACCAACGAAGGGCCGGTGTTCGCCTCGGCGCGCGACTCCGTCGTTGTCGATGTCAATGGCAAGCAATACCTGGACTTCAATTCCGGCCAGATGTGTTCGGCACTTGGCCACAACCATCCTACCGTGGTGGCGGCGATCCGGCAGGCGTGCGACGACATGCTGCATGCCCATTCCAGCCATTACAACGTGCGCGAGATCGAACTGGCGACGCGGCTTGGACGGATCGTGCCGCCGCCATTGCAGAAGACGCTGTTCGGCGAGTCGGGATCCGACGCCAACGAGATGGCGATGACGATCGCGCGCAAGTTCACTGGCGGTTATGAAATCGCCAGCCCGCACATCAGCTTTCACGGATTGTCGGACGCGACTCGATCCGTCACCTACGCCGGTTGGCACGCTGGGCATGGTCATCTGCCGGGCGGCAGTTACGCGATCGTCGCGCCGTACTGCTACCGCTGTCCGCTGGCGCAGACATTTCCGGGTTGCGACTACGCCTGCCTGAAGACCAGCTTCGAGCTGCTGGATGCGCAGGCGACCGGCCAGCCTGCCGCAGTCATCACCGAACCGCTGTTCAGTGCGGGCGGTGTGGTGGAACCGCCGCCCGGCTGGCTTCGCCGGCTGCACGAGATGTGCAAGGCGCGCGGCATGCTGCTGATCGTCGATGAGGAGCAGACCGGGTTGGGCAAGCTGGGGCGCATGTTCGGCTTCGAGATCGAAGGGATCGTGCCGGATATAATTACTCTAGCAAAACATCTTGGTGGCGGCGTGGGCGTCAGTGCGCTGGTCACCACGGAGGCGGTCGAGGAGAAGGTGGTCGCATCGGGCTACGCGGCCACGCACTCGCACGCCAACGACCCGCTGATCTGCGCCGCGGGCGTCGCCAGCCTGGACGTGATCGAGCAGGAGGACGTGCCGGCCAAGGCGCGCCGCATCGGTGGACATATGCTCGAGCGGCTGGAGGCGTTGCAGCAACGCTACGAACTGATCGGCGATGTGCGGGGGCAGGGGCAGCTTACCGGGATCGAGCTGGTGCGCGATCGTCACACCAAGCAGCCGGCGACGGACGAGGGTCGCGAGATCGGTCGGATGTGTTTCGAGCAGGGACTGATCTTCAGTCTGCGGCGTGGCGGGAGCGTGCTGCGGTTTGTGCCGCCGGCGACCACGACGCCGGGGCAGATCGACGCGGCGATGGATCAGCTTGGCAGGGCGCTGGAGGCAGTGAGCACCGCCGCCGCTTGAACGCGGGTCGGCAACGTGCCGATACTGCGACGAGAACCAGCAATCCCTGGGAGGAAAAAATGGCAGGTTGTGGCCACCGAAGATCAAGCCACACAGCACTGGACTATTCCGACGATCTGGAAGTCCTGGAAATCATCGTGCCGGCAGACTTCAAGACGGCCGATCTGACGGAGTGATGCTGGACAGCGTGCAGGACGGCGTACAGGGAGGATAAAAAATGAATACGCGCACTGGTTTCACCCGCCGCACCGCCATTCGAGCGGGCCTCGCCGCGGTCGCCGCGCCTGCCCTGCTGCGTTATGCGCGTGGCGAGACACCGATCAAGATCGGGATGCCGCTGGCACTGACCGGCCCCGCCGGGGAGATCGGCTTGCAGATGCGCCACGGCGCCGAATTCTGGGCCAAGCAGGTGAATACCAAGGGTGGCTTGACCGGCCGGCAGATCGAACTGCATGTCGAGGATACCGCCGGTGATCCCGCAACCTGCGTGCGCAAGGCGCAGCTTGTTGTGGAACGCGACAATTGCCATTTGCTGTTCGGCATGGTGCTGTCGTCTGAGGCATTGGCGGTGGTGCCGAAGCTTGCTGATTGGAACACGATCTTCATGTCATCGGACAACGGCGATGGCCGGCTGACGGGTTCGTCCTTTGTGCCGAATTTCTTCCGTGCCAACATTTCAGGGCCAATGGAAACGCGCGCCATCTCGCTGTGGCTGCGGAAGGCTGACTTCAAGAAGTTCTACGCACTCGGCATGGACTACGCCTGGGGCCACAACAGCATCGATGTGTTCTCGGACGAGGTGAAGAAGGCGAAGAAGGACCTTGTGGGGACGGTGTTTTCGCCAATTGGCACGACGGATTTTTCCACCTACATCACCAAGATCCGTCAGTCCGGCGCGGATGCCTGCTTCCTGGTGCTGCAAGGCGACGACAACAACGCGTTTCTGTCGCAGGCGCATGAATACCGGCTGTCCGACAAGGTCCAGTTGATCACCTCCATTGTCGATCTCAACAGCATCCGTGCGGTGGGCGATGCGGCGATCGGCCTGGCGGGTTCTACGCGCTACGTTTTCACCATCGACAATCCGGCAAACAAGGCGTTCGTCGCTGAGTGGCGGAAGGAATACAACGCACTGCCCGACGTGTTCGAAGGCGAGCAGTATCAGGCGTGCCAGATGTTGCAAGCCGGGATCGAGAAAGCGAACAGCATCGATGCCGATAAGCTGCGTCCGGCACTGGAAACCGCGGCAATCGACTCGATCAAGGGCCACGTAGCGATGCGCGCCTGCGACCACCAGGCAGTGCAGGGCGGCTACATCGTGAAGGTGGAGAAGGTGGCGGGAGCCAAATTGCCAGTACCGCAGATCATCGCCACGCTGCCCGGTGACGAGGTCACACCCGCGTGCCGGCAGATGACGTTCGATAGCTGAAGACGATGAGGATTGCGGGAACCGAGGTCGATATCTCTTTCCCCCACAAAGGGAGGGGGAGTTACGTGTCCAACGCCCACCTGCACCGCTGATGGATTTTCTCGGCTTCCTTGTCACCGAGTGCCTCAACGCATTGTCGCAGGCGGCACTGCTGTTCTTTCTCGGCGTCGGTCTGACGCTGATCTTCGGCATCATGCGCATCGTCAACTTCGCGCATGGTGCCTTCTTCATGCTTGGCGCCTACGTCGGCTACACTGCCGTCTCCGTCACCGGCAATTTCTGGGTGGCGCTGATCGCGGCGCCATTGTTGGTCGGAGGCTTCGGGGTTGCCTTCGAACTCGGCATCCTGCGCCAACTCTATCGCCGCGATCACAGCGCATTCCTGATGGTGACGTTCGGCCTGACGCTGATCATGGGCGAGGCGATTCGCCTGCTGTGGGGCGTAGCAGCGCTGCAAGTACCGGCGCCGAAATCGTTGTCCGGCATCGTCTTCATATTGGACGAACCGTTCCCGATCTATCGTCTGTTCCTTATCTGCGCCGGCATTGTCGTCGCGATCGGCATCTGGCAGTTCCTGGAGCGCACTCGCCTGGGCCTGCTGATCCGCGCCACTGCGCAGAACGCCGAAATGGTCCACGCACTCGGCACTGATGTTCGTCTGGTACGGTCCGCGGTATTCGGCATCGGCTGCGGATTGGCCGGCATCGGTGGTGTATTGGCGGCACCCCTGGTCACCGCGTCACTCGGCATGGCGCCGAACGCAGTGATCGACACCTTCGTCATCGTCATCATCGGCGGCATGGGCAGTTTTGCCGGATCGCTGATCGGTGCGTTGCTGGTCGCCTTCGTGCAGGTCTTCGGCACTTATTATTTTCCGGACCTCGCGCTTGCTCTGATGTACCTGGTCATGCTGACGGTCCTTGTTGTCCGTCCCGGCGGACTACTTGGCAAGGAAGCCTGATCGAATGAACGGCTGGCTTGGCCTCGCCGTGACGGCGTTCGCACTTGCACTCGCGCCGGCGGGTCTGCCCCCGTACGCCATGACATTGCTGACCGAGGCACTCATCCTCGGGCTGTTTGCAATGAGTCTTGATCTGATGGTGGGCTATACGCGTCTGCTGTCCTTCGGCCACGCCGCAGCGTACGGGCTTGGTGCCTATACCGCCGGCAATCTGCTGCTGCACACCAGCATTCCGATGGTGTTCGCAGTGTTGTTGGCAGGACTGTTCAGCGGCATTGTCGCGATCGGTGTCGCCTGGGTTTGCACGCTCGCGTCCGGCGTATCGTTTTCCATGCTAACGCTGGCCATCGCGCAACTGTTTTATGCCGTGGCATTCAAATGGACCCCCGTGACCGGTGCTTCTGATGGACTTGCCGGCATACCGCGCAGCCCGGGGCCGTTCGGAATCACTTTCTTCACCGACAAAATAGGTTTCTATTACCTGGTCCTTGGCTGTCTGTGCGGTGCTTTCATCTTCTGTCGTTCGCTGGTTCGTTCGCCTTTCGGCGCCGTGCTGCAAGGCATCCGCGAGAACGAAGCGAAGACTCGTTCACTCGGCTTCGATACGCGCCATTACAAGATCGCGGTGGTGGCGATTTCCTTTGCGCTTGGTGGGCTTGCCGGGGCGCTGTACGCACCATTTGCCGGGTTCACCAACACTGAACTGCTGTTCTGGCTGTTTTCCGGCCAGGTACTGATCATGGTCATCGTCGGCGGCGCAGGGACCCTGATTGGTCCGATCATTGGCGCGGCGTTTTTCATGCTGGTGTCCAACCTGCTGAGTTCATGGACCGATTCCTGGGCCTTGTTCTTTGGCCTGATCTTCATCTGCTTCGTGTTGTTCGCGCCGCAGGGCATCTGGGGACTCGCGACCCGCTGGTTCGGCCGTCGCCGTGCACCCGAAGTTAAAGGCAAGCGATGGCGCTCCTTGAACTGGACGGGTTGACGCGCCGCTTCGGCGGCATCGTCGCGGTGGATGACGTGACGATGCACGTTGAAGCGGGCGAGGTGCGCGCGGTGATCGGGCCTAACGGTGCCGGCAAATCTACCCTGTTTCACCTGATCACCGGCGTGGTAAAACCGAGTTCGGGGTCGGTGCGGTTCGCTGGTGAGATGCTCACCGGTATGCCGCCGCAGAGTATCTGCCAGCGCGGCATTTCCCGGACGTTCCAGTTGACCGCACTGTTTCCAGAGATGACTGCGCGAGAAAACGTGCGGCTTGCGGCGCAGGCGCGTCATGGGCGGCGCTGGCAACCCTATGGTGGTGGCGCTGTGTTCGGTGCGGCAGAACGGATGGGCGATGCTGCATTGGAGAGGCTGGGATTGACGCATGTCGCCCAGCGTCCGGCGGGATTGCTGTCGCACGGCGACCAGCGTCTGCTGGAAGTCGCAATGGCCCTGGCGCAGGGACCGCGGCTGTTGCTGCTGGATGAACCGACGCAAGGTCTATCGGTGGAGGAAACCGAACAGGCGGTGGCGACGCTTGCGGGTCTGTTGGCTGACGGAACCATGACGGTGCTGTTGGTGGAACATGACATGGAGGTGGTGTTTCGTTTGGCACGCATGATCACCGTGCTGCACCGTGGCGCGGTGATCGCCGACGGGTCGCCGGAGATGGTGAGGGCAGATGCAGAGGTGCAGCGCGCGTATCTCGGGGGTCTTGCCTGATGCTGGCGATCGAAGGCCTCAATACGCATTATGGCTCGAGCCACATTTTGCAGGGCGTGGATCTGGCGGTCTCCACCGGGCGGATCTGCTCCGTTCTTGGCCGCAACGGTGTCGGCAAGACGACGACGTTGCGAACCGTGATGGGGCTGGTGCCGCCCAGTGGTGGGCGCGTGTTGCTGGATGGCGCGGATATCACAGGATGGCCTCCGCATCGTGTCGCGCGTGCCGGTGTTGCCTATGTGCCGGAAGGGCGGCTGATCTTTCCCGATCTCACGGTGATCGAGAATATCCGAGTGGCCGAGAGGCGGCCTTCGCAAAGCTGGCCGTTGCCACGGTTGATGGAGTTGTTTCCGCCATTGCGCGAGCGATCCAGCAGCAAGGGCGGTTATCTGTCCGGTGGCGAACAGCAGATGCTGGCGATCGCACGCGCTCTGGTCAGCGATCCGAAGGTGATGCTGCTTGATGAACCAAGCCAGGGACTGGCACCGCTGGTGGTGAGAGAGTTAGCTGAAGTAATCCGAGGATTGCCCAGCCAGGGCGTGACGATCCTGCTGATTGAGCAGAACATGCGGCTGGCCGAGGCGGTGGCGGATGAGATCCATATCATGGTGAAGGGCAGGGTGGTTTATGCCGCCTCACCCGAGCGCTTCCGAGCTGAGGAAGCGGAAATCCGCAGTCGTTATCTTACGGTTTGAAGCGAGGGGAATGGCGTTATGGAATTGAATCTGCGTGGCAGGACGGCGCTGATCACCGGCGCTTCCAAGGGCATTGGTCGTGCTGCGGCGGAGGTGCTGGCAGAGGAGGGCGTGAATGTTATTGTCGTCTCGCGCACCCAGGCCGATCTTGAAGCGGTGCGCGACAACATCGCCGCGCGTTGGAATGTGCGGGTCGAGGTGCATGCGTTTGACATCTCCGACAGTCGAAACATTGATCGGCTTGTGGCGCAGCATCCGGACATCGACATTTTGGTGAACAACGCGGGCGCTATACCGGCAGGCAATCTTCAAGACGTCAACGAGGATCGCTGGCGCGAAGCGTGGGACTTGAAGGTCT
>DATKFJ010000219.1:0-4376 GCA_035511435.1 Acetobacteraceae bacterium
GACGAGGCGCAATTCCTGGCAGAACTCGGCAGTCAGCGGCACCTGGCCGAACGATGAACCGGTCGGTTCGTAGATCAC
Organism: Acetobacteraceae bacterium; assembly: GCA_035511435.1. Classification (GTDB taxonomy): domain Bacteria; phylum Pseudomonadota; class Alphaproteobacteria; order Acetobacterales; family Acetobacteraceae; genus JAMXLO01. The sequence goes on from DATKFJ010000219.1 coordinate 79, forward strand.
CGCTGCAATGTCGCTGTTGGCGGCAAACGCGGCGCGCACCGCTTCGATGTCGCCCGGGTTCAGCAGGATCGACTTCTCCGTCACGCCGGGCAGCACGCCTGGCGTGGGTGAGCCGTCGAAGTGGTTGGTGTAGCCGCTGGCCATCTGGTCGTGCCAGCCGTGAAAATGACCCTTGAACCGCATCAGCGTCTGACGGCCGGTGAACGCCCGCGCCAGCCGCACCGCCATCAATGTCGCCTCGGTGCCCGATGAGGTGAAGCGGATGCGCTCAGCCGATGGCACCAGGCGCTGAACTGCATGCGCCCACTGCACCTCGCGCGGATGGGATGCGCCGAATTGTGTGCCATCACTGAATGCCGCGCTGACAGCCGCCGTCACCGCCGGGTGACCATGGCCCAGCAGCAGCGCGCCATGGCCGCCGAAGTAGTCGATATAGCGGTTGCCATCGACGTCCCATTTGTGCGGGCCGGCCGCACGCTGGATGAAGACGCAGTAGGGGTCCACATTGCGGGCATCGTGGGTGATGCCGCTGGGGAACAATTCGCCCGCCTCGCGGGCCAGCGAAGCCGAACCCGGGGTCCGTTCGCGATAGGCGGCAATGATACGGGAGTTGCTTCGAAGGTCGCTGGCGACGTCATTCATGACTGGCCTCATTGGTGGCTATGCTTGCCATACTGCCGTGCTGTGGCACGCTTGGCGAGAGGGAGGGCGCAGATGTTCGATCTGGTATTGAAAGGTGGCCGGATCGTCGATCCGGGGCATGGCGTGGATGCCAGGCTGGATGTGGCGTTCGCCCACGGCAAGGTGGCGGAGATCGGACCGGACCTCGTCGGCGGCACGCAGACCCGCGACGTCTCCGGCCTGATCGTGGTGCCGGGCCTGATCGATCTGCACACTCATGTCTATTGGGGCGGCACCTCTCTCGGCGTTGATCCGGACGCTTATGCGAAGTCGAGCGGTTTGACCACATTGATCGATGCAGGCTCCGCCGGCCCGGGCAACCTGAAGGGCTTCCGCCGGCATGTCATCGAACGGTCCGAAGTGCGCATCCTGCCGTTCCTCAACATCTCGTTCGCCGGTATCTTTGCACTCTCCAAGGAGATCAATGTCGGCGAATGCCGTGACCTGGCCTTGCTCAATCCACGCGTGTGCCTCGACGTTGCCAAGGCGGATGCCGACCTCGTCGTTGGCATCAAGGTGCGGGTCGGCGGCAACGCATCCGGTGCGTCCGGCATCGCGCCGATGCAGATCGCGCTTGAAGTCGCGGAGCACGCTGGCCTGCCGCTCATGACACATCTCGATGCGCCGCCGCCGTATCGCTCCGATGTCATGCCGCGGCTGCGCAAGGGCGATATCCTGACGCATTGCTTCCGTCCGTTCCCCAATACGCCCGTGGCGCCTGATGGCGCGGTGCGCGAAGACGTGCTGGCGGCGCGCGATCGTGGCGTCATCTTCGACATCGGGCACGGCAAGGGTTCGTTCGGCTACGAAACGGCAATGGCGATGCTGAAGCAGGGCTTCATGCCGGACGTCATCTCGTCGGACATCCATGTCGTCTCGATCGAGGGGCCGGCGTACGATCTGCTGACAACGATGTCGAAATTTCTGGTGCTGGGCGTGCCCTTGCCGGAAGTGATCCGCGCCACCACGATCAATCCCGCGCGCGCGGTGCGTCTGACGGATCGTGGTACATTGCAACCTGGCCTGCTCGGGGACGCGACCGTGCTGACCTTGGAGCAGGGGCGCTTTGTGTTCGAAGATGTAATGGGCGAAACGCTGATCGCGGAGCAGAAATTGGCGTGCCGAGGGATCGTCCTCGGCGGGCGCTGGTGGCACGGCTGACAACGACGGCTGACCACCACGGCTGATAACGACGGCTGACAACGGAGGAACGACGATGCAGATCGGTGTGATCGGCCTGGGACGCATGGGCGCCAATATTTCCCGACGATTGATGCGCGCTGGCCATACCTGCGTGGTGTGGGATGCCAATGCATCCGCCGTGCAGGGCCTCGGCAAGGAGGGTGCAAAGGGCGTGGCGTCGCTGAAGGATGTCGTGCAGGCGTTGCAGCCGCCGCGCGCGATGTGGGTGATGCTGCCGTCAGGTCACATCACCGAACAGACGATCGCCGAAGTGGGCGGGATGATGCAGTCGGGCGACATCATCATCGATGGCGGCAATACCTTCTACAAGGATGACATTCGCCGCGCGAAGGAACTCGCGCCGAAGGGCATCCGCTACATCGATTGCGGTACATCGGGCGGCGTGTGGGGGCTGGAGCGCGGCTATTGCCTGATGATCGGCGGCGAGAAGGCCGCGGTCGACCATCTCGATCCGATTTTCTCCGCGCTGGCGCCTGGGATCGGCACCATCGAACGTACGCCGGGGCGGGAAGCGCTCGATCCGCGTGCGGAACGCGGCTACATCCATGCCGGGCCTTGCGGCGCCGGACATTTCGTGAAGATGATCCACAACGGCATCGAATACGGCATGATGCAGGCCATGGCCGAAGGGTTCGACATCCTGCGCAACAAGTCTGCCGACAAGCTGCCGGCGGATGAGCGTTTCGATTTGAATGTTGCCGACATCGCGGAGGTTTGGCGGCGCGGCAGCGTGGTGACGTCATGGCTGCTGGACCTGACAGCCGATGCGCTGGCCAAGGACGCGACGCTCGAACATTTCTCCGGCAACGTCGAGGATTCCGGTGAGGGACGCTGGACCATCGAGGCGGCGATCGAGGAAGCGGTGCCCGCAGAGGTCCTTGCGGCGTCGCTGTTCGTGCGCTTCCGTTCGCGTCAGGAGCACACCTTCGCCGAGAAGATACTGTCCGCCATGCGGTTCGGCTTCGGCGGCCACGTGGAACCGTCGGCACCGAAATCATGACCGTCGCGGTGCTGATGGGCGTCTCCGGCAGCGGCAAGACGACCATCGCCCAGGGGCTCGCCGCGCGTGAGGGATGGCGGCTGGTGGAAGGCGACGATTTCCACCCGCCGGCGAATGTCGCGAAGATGAAGTCCGGCACGCCGCTGACCGATGAAGACCGTTGGCCGTGGCTGCAGGCGATCGCGCGCGAAATCGATGCGATACGTGCGCGCGGTGAATCGGCGGTGGTGACGAGTTCGGCGCTGAAGCGTGCCTATCGTGACATCCTGATCGATGGCCGGCCCGACGTCGTGCTGGTCTACCTGAAAGGATCGAAAGATCTGATTGCCGGGCGAATGGCGGCGCGCAAGGGGCATTTCATGCCGCCATCCCTGCTGGACAGCCAGTTCGCCACGCTGGAAGAACCCGCCGCCGATGAACATCCGATCGTTGTATCGATCGAACCGCCGCCGGATGAAATCGTCGACGACGCGATGAAAAAGCTGAAGGAGCGCATGGGATGAGCGGGCAGTTTGCGGTCTATCCGAGCCTGCGCGACCGCGTGGTTTTCATCACCGGCGGCGCCAGTGGCATCGGCGCGGAGCATGTGACGCAGTTCGCGGCCCAGGGTGCCAAGGTGGCGTTCGTCGATATCGCCGACGATGCGGCGCACGAACTGTGCGGTAAGCTCCAGGCGGCGGGCCACGGAACGCCGCTGTATCAGCATTGCGACCTGAAGGACATCGCGGCGCTGAAGGCGGCAATCGCCGAAGCGGCAAAGCGGCTGGGACCGATCACCGTGCTGGTGAACAACGCGGCGAACGATCAGCGCCATAAGTTCGAGGATGTGACCGTCGAATACTGGGACGAACGTCTGGCGACAAATCTGCGCCATCAGTTCTTCGCCATTCAGGCGGTGGCGCCGATGATGCGATCCGCGGGCGGCGGTTCGATCATCAACTTCGGTTCGGTGAGCTGGCACGCGGCGCAGGGCGGCATGCCGGCCTACACAACGTCGAAAGCCGGGGTAGAAGGGCTGACACGCGGCATGGCGCGCGATCTGGGACCGGACCGCATCCGGGTGAACACGGTGATCCCCGGGTGGATCATGACGGAGCGGCAGATCAAGCTGTGGCTGACGCCGGAGGCGGAACAGAACCTGATCCACAGCCAGTGCCTGAAGGACAAGCTGGCGCCTGCGGATGTGACACGCGTCGTGTTGTGGCTTGCATCCGACGACAGCCGGATGTGCACGGCGCAATTGTGGGTCGTGGATGCCGGCAGGGTGTAAGCCCTCCCGCGCTGACCGACGACGGCGGCCCGCCTTGCGATAACCCCGCACCCCCCGCATCATAAACGCAACAACAGGGCAAACATGACCATGTGGCAACCTAGCGAGCGCTATCCCGATCCGGCGGTGCAGGTACTGGACGCC
>DATKFJ010000220.1:0-5936 GCA_035511435.1 Acetobacteraceae bacterium
AGTGCTGAGGCTCTAGCGCTCCTTGCAATGGCAAGATGACAGGAAACGCCAGATGGATTTCGATCTCTCCGATGAACAGCGCCTGCTGAAGGACAGCGTCGATCGGCTGATGTCCGATCGCTATACGTTCGACCAGCGCAAGAACCACTTCAAAGAGCCGGGCGGCTGGAGCGCGGCGATGTGGTCGCAGTACGCCGAACTCGGGCTGCTCGGGTTGCCGTTTGCAGAGGAATATGGCGGGTTCGGCGGCGGTGCGGTCGAGATCATGCTGGTGATGGGGGCGTTCGGCCGCGCGTTGATCCTGGAGCCGTATCTGGCGACCGTCGTACTGTGCGGCACAGCGTTGCGTCTCGGTGGGACCGAGGCGCAACGGTCGCGGATACTGCCGGCGATTGCGGATGGCAGCATGAAGCTGGCATTCGCGCATGGCGAGCGGCAGGCGCGCTACGACGTCACCGACGTGATGACAACGGCCACGAAGAGCGGTGGCGGCTGGGTACTGGATGGCGCCAAGAGCGTGGTCACGCATGGCGATTGCGCCGACACGCTGGTGGTGAGCGCACGTACCTCCGGCGAGCGCGACGATGCCGATGGTATCACGCTGTTCCTGGTGGATGCCAACGCGAACGGTGTGGCGCGGCGCGGCTACACGATGAGGGACGAACAGCGGGCGGCGGAGGTTTCGCTATCGGGCGTGCAGGTGGGACAGGACACCGTGTTGGGCGAGGTCGGCAACGCGTTGCCGCTGGTCGAGCGGGTGATTGAAGCCGGCATCGCGGCAACCGCGGCGGAATCCGTCGGCGCGATGGAAGCGCTCCACACCATGACCTTGGATTACAGCCGGACGCGCGAGCAGTTCGGCAGGACGATCGGGTCCAATCAGGTGGTGCAGCACCGGCTTGCCGAGATGCTGATGTCGCTGGAGCAAGGCCGCTCCATGGCGATGCTCGCAGCAATGATGGTGGACGAACCCGATGCGAGCGAGCGTGCGCATAACATCGCAATGGCGAAGGTGGGCATCGGCCAGGCCGGCCGCTTCGTGTCGCAGAACGCAGTGCAGTTGCATGGCGGCATCGGCATGACCGAGGAACTCGCGATCGGCCACTACTTCCGTCGGTGCATGGTGATCGAGCGGCTGTTTGGCGACACCGCACACTACCTGGCGAAGCTGGCCGAACTGGTGGCATAGGCCGCAGCATTTTTTACGAGGCCATTTTAGTTCGTGGCTGGCCGCGTGCAACTTGGGCGTGCGTCACGCGGCGGATTGCCCGGTCGATAGCGCGCTGAAGCGAAACAATCCGCGAAAGCGTGCCTAGCCGCCTTGGCATGCAATCATGCGTTGTTCGCCTACAACAAATGCTTCCCTATCTGGGACCGATGTTTGACGTTCGGCAATATAAGCCTCTTGTGTCCGCTACGTAACTGTTTCTTTATGGTGAATAAAGCGACGAGGGGGACTCGTGATGCGGATTTTTCATGCGGCATTCAGCTGTGCCGGCGTCGCGATGCCGTTGATGCTGCCATGTGTCGCGCAGGCGACCAATATCAACATTCCGCTTTTGCCGGTCACCAGTATCATTACGATCCAGCCGATCGGCGTGTGTGATGCCATCGGCACCGGCTGCGCGTCGCTTGCCAATTTGGCGAACGACGAGACGGCGGTGAATGCGGTGTGGGATCAGGCGGGGCTTGGGTTCGATTTTCTGCCGGCGGTGCAGTTCGATGACACGACGCCGTCCCAGGGCTTTCTCAACCCTACTGTAACGATCGCCGCAGGCTTTCCGACCGGAACACCAACCGATCTGGCGCATCAGCTGATGTATGGAGCGGGCCACGGGCAGAGCAGCAATCCGACGACACTCAACGTCTGGTTCGTGGACCACCTGACCCGTAGCGACGGCGTCGGTATTTATGGCACGGCCTTCATCGGCGGCAACGGCATCATCGTTCCGACGCTGCCCAACCTCAACACAGGTCAGCTTCCGGCACTCGACACGCTTGCGCACGAGGTCGGACACAATCTCGGATTGCAGCATGTGGACGGGACTTCGTCGAGCAGCCCGCTGAACCTGATGCAGAGCGTGGGCAGGACCGTTCCCACCAACTTCTGCCAGATCAATCCGAACAGCTGTACTCCCGCCGGTATTGCCACGGACAGGCTGCTGCCGGCACAGATCAAGACTGCCCAGAATCCGCTTTTCACCATTGATCTGGCGCAAGTCACCGCCCAGGTCGACCATGCGCCCGGTGTCTGTGCCGTCGGGTCCAAAATCTGCGACATCGATTTCAAATTCGCCAGCTCGGCGACCACTCAGTCGTTGATTGGGTTCCAGGTCCGCTCGCTTGCCGCCAACTCGATATTGGATGGAACGACGATCACCGGCAGTTCGCCAGAGGGGATAACCGGGACGGGTCCGAAGACCTCGCTGCTTACGCCGACCGGGGCTGCCGTCCAGTACAGCTTCGCGCCGGGTCTGTTCCGGGCAGGGGATTCATTCGACCTCATGTTCAGCTATGGGAATTGCGGTAGTATCTGTGGCTACGCTCCGCCATTCTCGGTCGAGTTCGACTTCAGCTCCGGTGTCACGTCTGCTGCGCTGTTCGATGGCAGCGGTTTCGCCGATTCGCAACTTCCGGGTTCGCCCTTGCAGACCCCATTCCCGCTTGGGTTGGGATTTGACGGAACGCCGACCTACGGACTGGGCAAGACCGTACCGATCGTCGCGTGCACGGATGTCGAAGGTGATCAGACGTCGGGTGCCAACAGTCCTTGCACGTTCGGCAGCGTGCCCGAGCCTCCGGCCGTCAGCGTCTTCCTCGTTGGCCTGGTGGGGCTGGGCGGAATTCTGCGCCGCTCGAGACAACATGGCCGCGCCTGAAATTGCAGAATGCGTTGGCGTTGCACGGCAGCGTCGGCGGCAGCGGGCTTGAGGTAGTCGTCGGCGCCGCGCACAATCGACGCAGGAAATTGCGGCAGCACAGGCGGACGCATGATACGGTCGATCTCCATTGCCGGTACTACCTTGGAAGTTGAGATGCGAGGCACCGGCCGTCCGTTGCTGTTTCTGCATCCCGGTGAGGGGCTGCAGCCGCATCGCCCGTGGCTCGATCTGCTGGCGCGGCGCTATCAAGTGATAGCGCCGAACCATCCCGGGTGGGGCAACTCCGTGTTGCCGAACTGGTGCGGGACGGTCGATGATCTGGCTTATCTGTACCTCGATCTGGTGGGGACGCTTGAACTCCGGGACAGCATCCTGGTCGGAGCGTGCTTCGGCGGTTGGGTCGCCGCCGAGATGATGGTACGCGACACGCAACGCATCGCCTGCGTGGTGCTGGCCGATCCACTCGGCATCAAAGTAGGCGGCGTGTTGGATCGCGATATTGCCGACATGCATGCCATCCCGCACGAGGAGTACCTGCGCCTCGCCTGGGCCGATCCGGCAAAGGGCGAAGTCGATTACATGAAATTGCCCAAATCCGAGCTTGCCGGCATCGCGCGCGGGCGCGAGGCATTCGCGACATTCGGCTGGAGGCCGTACATGCACAACCCGCGGCTGAAGCGCTGGCTGCATCGCATCGATGTTCCTACGCTGCTGCTATGGGGCGAACAGGATGGCATCGTGCGCCGGGAATTCGGCGAGGCCTGGCGCGGCGAAATTCCTGGTGCGCGGTTCGAGGTGATTCCCGACGCCGGTCATTTCCCGCATTGGGAACAGCCGGACGTGTTCGTCGAACGTCTGTCGCGCTTCGTCGATATTCATTGATCGCATAGGGGATTGCGCCATGCGCTGCTGGTATTTCTCCGAGATGGCCTATCATCCGGCATGGGACGCGGGATTGCAGCGCGGCACGCTGCGTGTAGTGCTGCCGTCCAGCAACTTCGACCCACCCACGGCGCACGGTCTGCTGAACCGATACCTGGATGAGTTCGCGCTGTGCGACGAGGTCGGGCTGGACATCATGGTGAACGAGCACCACAGCACGGCGACCTGCATGACGGTGTCGGCGCCGATGGCACTGTCGATCATTGCACGTGAAACCAAACGCTCTCGGCTGCTGTCACTCGGCACGCCGATCGCCAACCGCCCCGATCCAGTGCGCGTGGCGGAGGAGATGGCGTGGCTGGATGTACTGTCCGGCGGTCGGCTGGAGATGGGACTGGTGAAGGGCGCGCCGTACGAGATCCAGCCGGCGAACAGCAACCCCGCGACACTGATGCGGCGCTACTGGGAGGCGCACGACCTGATCATCAAGGCGATGTCCACGCATGACGGCCCCTTCAACTGGGAAGGCGAGTTCTTCCAGTACCGCAGCGTCAACATCTGGCCCAAGCCGATCCAGAAACCGACGCCGCCGGTGTGGATGACCGGCATGAGCGTTGGCACCGGCACGCTTGCGGCGGAACGCGGGCACGTGGTGGGAACGCTGCTGTCCGGCGGCACCGCGAAGCCGATGTACGATGCGTATCGCCGGCGCGCGCGCGAACTCGGTTGGGAGGCGGGGGTGGATCGGATGGCCTTTGCCGCAGTGGTCGGGGTCGGTACGACGCGAGAGGCAGGTCTGCGTCGCGCCGATCAGATCGCGGATTACGTGCGTACCGCGCCGGTGGTGGCGGAGGCGTTCACCAATCCGCCCGGCTACAACTCGATCGACGCCAACGTGGCGATCATGCAGGCCGGGCCGCGCGGGCATCGCATCGTCAAGGATCGGCAGGGCAATACGATCGATCATCGTCACGCGACGGTGCAGCAGTTCATGGACACCGACACGATATTCGCTGGCACGCCGGACGATGTTTATGCGCAGATCAAGGCGTTCAACGACCGGATGGGCGGCATCGGCCATCTGCTGTTCTTCGGTCAGGGCGGGTTCCTGGACCACAAGGATACGGTGGAGAATATCAGTCTGTTCGGTCGCGAAGTGGCGCCGCGACTGGCGGAGCTGAATATTGCGCCGGCGCGAACGGGGGCTGCTGCCGCGGAATAGCGCATCGACGTACAACCCGTCTGCGCCGCGTCGCTGCGCTCTCGCAATGATAGTTTAACGCGATCCAGTCACGCCGATAGCTCCCAGGCGAGCAGTCCACGACGTCGGCAGTCCACGTCCTGGGTCAACGCATCGAGCCGGGACGTGGATGGCCCCTCAGACTACCGCGGCAGGCCGGTGTTCTTGGTCTCCCGTCCCAGCATCACGGCGACGATGCTGAGCACGGCGAAGCAGGTCATCACCGCCGTCACCTTGTTGAAACTGCCGCCGAACATTCCAACCATGAGCCCCGCGACCAGCGGCCCAAAGCTGGTGACGAGGCGCGCCGAACCGGTGCAGAAGCCAACCGCGGTCGAACGGATGTGCGTTGGGAACAACTCGGGCAGGTAGATGGCGAATCCGGAGAATGTGCCGAACACGAAGAAACCGAACACCGGCAGGACGAACGGATACCAGGGATAGTACGTTTCAAGTCCGATATATAGCGTCAGGCCGGCCGCGATAGTGCCGGCACTGTACAGTGCGATGGTGCTGCGCCGGCCGATGGTGTCTGCGATGAAGCCGAAACAGATATAACCGGCGATGCCGCCCAGGCTCCAGATCATCATACCGTGGCTGACGAAGGGAACGGCGCCGGTCCCGGCGACGCCGCTTTTCTGCACCATGAGAGACAGAATCGTCGGCAGCCAGATGTTGGTCGTCCAGATCGCCAGCAACGAGCCGAGCCCGAACAGGACGCCCACCATCGTGTTGCGTCGGTGCTCCGGCGCGAACAACTGCACCGGCACGAAGCGCATGAACTCGTGGTCGTTGTCTGCCGTGCGCCGTCCTGCCGCGACTGCCTGGCGCCGCTCGCGCACCGCCGCGAACCGCTCGGGCTCCATCATGCGCCGCCGCATGACACCGATCAGGATCGCCGGCACCACGCCGATGAAGAACACCACGCGCCA
>DATKFJ010000221.1:0-9446 GCA_035511435.1 Acetobacteraceae bacterium
ACGCGCGCTCGCCATGCTCGACAACCTTGTCGAGTTCGGAGTGTGCGAAATGATGGTTGGCCAGTCCGTCGTGAACGTGCAGCAGTTCCTCGGTCGCCGCGAGCGTCAGACAAAGTTCGTAAGCGCCTTCGAGAGTGATGCGAACTTCCTCGTCGCCCGCGCCGCGTTGTTCCATCAGCGCCCGTCCGAGTGCCACGCGGAGTGCGAGCTCTCTTTGCTGCGTCGCGAGTGTGGGCGGCAGATCGGCGATCTGACGAAGGCCTTTTTGCAGATAGCCGACGATTTCCGTCAACGCAAAACGCCCGGTCGCGCGCGCGGCGCCTTTCAAGTAATAGTCGATCGATCTGTCCGCCGCGCCAGCTCTGGCGAAATGTGCGGCCAGCAATTCCGGCGCCGTGGTCGCAGGACCCATCGGATCGGCTTCCAGTGCCTCCGCGTAGCGCAAATGGATCGTGCGACGCCGATCACGCAGCATCGAGGTGTAAGCCGCGTCCTGGATCAGCGCATGGTGGAAAACGTAATTCGTGAGAGCGTCGCCCTGCGGCGCGATCAGCCCTGCTGCGGTCAGCTCGGCCAGCGCGTGTTTCAGACGCTCGGCCGGCAGGGCGGAGACGGTCTGCAGCATCTCGAAGGAAAATTCGCGACCGATGACCGAGCTGGCCTGCGCGACCTCTTTGCCGATGCCCAGTTGATCGAGGCTCGCCGTCAGCAGGGCATTCAGCGATGTCGGGACAGCATCGCCCGAAAACGGCAGAAGCGGCGCGTGCCGATCGTCGGCTGTGGTGGCCGGACCGGCGTTCAGCACGCTGCGGGTCAGTTCTTCGAGGAACAGCGGAACGCCTTCGGCACGCTCGACAATGCGCGAGACCACCTCGTCCGTCAGTTCCCGCTCGCCCGAGATCTGCCGGACCAGGGCAGTCGCCTGATAGCGATCCAGCCCGTTGAGCAACTGCGTGGTGACCTGCGGATGCAGTGACCAGAGCAACCCTCGCTCCGGCCGGGTTGAGATGATGAGCAGGGCCGCAAGCCGTTCCAGCTTGTTCAGGAGCGTATTCAGCAGCTCGGTCGTTGTCGGATCGGCCCAGTGGAAGTCCTCGACGATGAGGAGCAGTGGCGCATTCGCGGCAAGCGCCTCGATATGTCGCAGCACGGCTTTGAAGGTCAGTTTCTTGGTGCGCTGTGGTGGACGTTCGGTCAGCGTTCCGTCAGGCAGCGGGATCGAGAGCAGATCGGCCAGCAGGGCCACCTCCTCTTCGCCGATCCCCGCGGTGTTCTCCAGCAGGCGCTGCAACTTGGCGAATTTCTGCGCCGGCGGATCGGTGCGCCCGATGTCCGCCGCGATTTCGAAATACCGGATCAGCGGATACAGCGGCGTATCCTGGTAATTCGGCGAACAGGGCAGGCGCAGGATGGATCGTGGCGTGTTCCCCAACTGTTGTTCGAATGCCGCAATGAGCCGCGATTTGCCCAACCCGGGATCGCCGACCAGCACGACGGCCTGTCCAGTGCCGCTCTGCGCCTTGGCCCAGCGGCGATGCAGCAGGTCCGCCTCCTCGCTGCGTCCGATCAGTGGCAATCGGCCGTTGCGCAAGGCTTCGAACCGGCTCTCGATGGCACTTTCCCGCAGCACCGCCCAGGATTGAACCGGGGTCGGTATGCCCTTCAGCTGTGTGGGCCCAAGGCTGGCGTACTCGAACATCCCGCCGGTGAGCTGATGGGTGAGCTCGTCGATGACCACCATTCCGGGTTCCGCCAGCGCCTGTAGGCGTGCCGCCAGGTTCGGTGTCTCGCCCACGACGGAATATTCGAGCGAGGCGCCGGCGCCGATCAGATCGCCGACCACCACCAGTCCGGTCGCGAGACCCACGCGCATGGTGAGCGTTCCCGGCGGACCGGCGACAGTGCGAAGCTGTCCAACCGCTTCTATGATCGCAAGGGATGCGCGCACGGCGCGTTCCGCGTCGGCCTCATGCGCGCGCGGGTAGCCGAACAGCGTCAGGTTTCCGTCACCCATATGGCGGATGACCAGTCCGCCGTGTCGGGATACCAGTGCGGTGACGCAGGCGCGCCAGGCGTCCATGGCGTCGCGCAGATCTTCCGGATCGAGCCGAGCGCTCAATGCGGTCGAGCCGACCATGTCGGCGAACATGACCGTGAGCTGGCGGCGCTCGGCCTCGGAGGCCGCGGTGGCCGCTTCATCGGAACTGAAGGCTGGCGCACTGCCGGAACCGGCTGGGCTGAGCGCACCGCAATCGCCGCAGAAGCGGTTTCTCGGTGCGTTCGCGCCGCCGCAGATCCGGCAGAACCAGGGAAACGGCGCGCCGCAATCGCCGCAGAACTTCTTGCCGCTCTCGACGTGCGCCCCGCAGCGCGGGCAATTCATGCAAGCCTCCCCGACAGGAGCGTTGGCAAACAACACTGCATATACGTTACAGACGGTGCCGCGCGCGCAAGTGGAAAACGGACGGCCGATGCCGGATTGCCGAAATCGCCTGACCTTGATATGTGGTTGACGTGAGAAAGTCACGCGGTCGTGCTTGCCGCCTGGTCAGAGACGGCATGGGAAAACTGTTGCTTTCCCGACAAAACGTTTGCTTAGTTCACTAGAGCCCCAGGCTCGCCGCGAGGGTTGCCAACCGGTAACGTCCCGCGAGACCCATGCAGGAGGCGTTCATGAGACCACTGCCAACCGGCAAGACCCACGGAGTGATTCATACTGCCGACGTCAAGCAGGCAGATCTCGACAAGATTGCCGATGCCCTCAAGATTCCGGCGCATGAAAAGAAGTGGTTGCGGCCCGGCAACGTTCACCTGGTGCGTGAGGCGAAGCCCGAAGAATTGAGCAAGACGAGGAAGTAGGCCGAGGCAGCGCGGGGGACGCGGCTGGCGACGCCCGGGACACCATGCGCGGCGCCCGGGATCCCATGCGCGACGTGGTGAGCGGCGGCATCTTGCCCGCCGGCCACAAGAGATTGTCAGTGCTTCGACGTGTCGGCGAACTGGCCGACGCGCGCTGGACTGCTGAGCGGGGCACGGAAGGGTGCGTCGGCGTGTTCCAGTTCGCCGCCGACGCCGCGCCGATCATCGTGGAAGCCGAGTCCGGTCGCAGCATGGCGATCGTGCCAGGCGACATTTTCCTCGCCACACCCGGCTATCGCGAATCGGTTCGCTGGGTCGTGGGCGGCGTACCTGACGGGGGTCTTGTGCCGGGAGAGGACTATTGGTTCCTCGCCGAGAGCGGTGTGATGGGCGCGTTAGCGCCACAAACACCACCGCCACAGGGGCTCGGCCGGGCAAAGTACCTTGGCGCGGTGCTGGATGCGCATGGACATATGCTTCGCCTGAAGAACTTCACCGTACGGGCTGATCGCGCCGCGACTGACGCAGGCGCGCCAGTTTATCTCGTGCTTGGCACATCGGTCGAGGTGGGCAAGACGACAGCCGGAATCACGCTGATGCGAACCCTGATGCGCAAGGGCCATGAGCAGATCGTCGTTTTGAAGATCACCGGCACCACGTCGATCGCCGAGGCGTCGGCTTATCGGGATTTCGGCGCTGCGTGGGTGTTCGATTGCCTCGACTTCGGCATTGCTACGACCTTTCCGTCCGGACGTGCGGACGCGCCGGAGGTTTTCGGGCAGGCGCTCGATCTGTGCCTGTCGCTGCCAGCCGACGCGGTGCTGATCGAATGCGGTGGCGGCGTACTGGGAACGAGTGTGCCAGAATTCCTGGAGTGCCTGACGCCGCGGCGGGCGAAATTGACGACAGTGCTGGCGGCGTTTGACCCGTACGGCGCACTCGGCGCGAAGCAGGTCCTGGCAGGCATGGGTATTACGCCGGACCTGATTGCTGGGCCTTGTACCGACACACTGACCTCCCGTGAACGTACCGAGGCAGTCTGCGGCATACCGGCCAGGAGCATGAGGTCGTAAGCGGGGGCGCAAAGTTGCGGATCGAGCGTTGCGCACTGTTCCGCTCCGGGGGGTGGAGGCGAGGGACAACGTGATCTGCGGGATGCTGCACCTATGCCGGCTGGCCCCGTCCCCCGCTGCACCCGTGCCCTACCTCCAATCCCCTGCGTCAAGGAGTGGGAGAGTTGTGGATTTCTGTGGGCGGGCGGCGAGCGATGCGCGGCGGGTGGATAAATTGCTCGCGCAAGCTGTGGACGACGGCACCGCGGGAACGCATGGTTGCCATGCGGTGGCTCGCTGTTCTCGCGAACTTGACCAAATTCACTGCAACCGGCTAATCGCCTTCAGCGACGGAACGGAATACCGTTGTGGCCGCTGGCCTGCCCTCCGAGCACTGTCATCCTCATCAGGGACGAATGAAATGAATATCAAGATTCTCGGCACCTTGGCCGCCGTCGCCCTGTTGTCGGCGTGCGCAAACCACACCACCACGGCCTCCACCGGGTCGGGTGCAGCGGCAGCGACGTCCGGCCCGGCGCCTGGGAGCGAGGAGGATCTCGTCGCCAACGTCGGCGATCGCGTCTTCTTCGATTTCAATCAGTCCAATCTGCGGGCCGATGCGCAATCAACGCTCGATCGCCAGTCCGGCTGGCTCGCGAAGTACCAGCAGGTCAATGTTCAGGTCGCCGGCAATTGTGATGACCGCGGCACCGAGGAATACAACCTGGCACTCGGCCAGCGCCGCGCCAATGCCAGCCGCGACTATCTGGTTGCGAGGGGCGTGGCCGGGGCGCGGATCAGCACGATCAGCTACGGCAAGGACCGCCCGACCGCGGTGGGCGACGATGAGCAGGCGTGGGCGCAGAATCGCAACACGATCACGTCGGTCCGCTGACGGCAGTCCTGGCGTGTTCACCGGACCGGCGGCCATCGCGGCCGCCGGTTTCGTTTGTACGGTTGCCACATCACCGCCAGCGTCTGCCATCATAAGCCGATCCCGGAGTCCCGGCGCACGGTAGCGACGCGAGGAGAGACCAGTATGAGCACCCTGTCGGCAAAGCGACTGATCGTGGCACTTGCCCTGCCCTTTGCCCTGATATCGTTGCACCAGCCGGCGTGGGCACAGTTGGAGAGCAGAGAGGCGATTGCGCTGCAGAACGAGATCATGGCGCTGCGCCAACAGGTGCAGAACCTGCAGGGGGATCAGGGGCGGGGTAACACCCCGACCTATCTGGGCCGTGGCGCGTCCCCGCCACCGACGACGGGCGGCAGCGATATTGTCGCGCAATTGCTGGCGCGGGTGGACACCCTGGAGGAGCAGGTGCGGCAACTGCGCGGGCGGGTCGACGAAACCGACAATCAGGTGCAGCGCCAGGGTGCCGATCTTGGCAAACGCATCGACGATCTGGCCTTCCAGGTGAACCCGCAGGGGGCGCCGCCGGCGGGCAACACGTCTGCCCCTGCCCAGCCGACCTTGTCGCAGCAGCCGAGCCCCATGCCGCTAACGCCGCCGTCGTCGGCCTATGGCGCACCGCCATCGGCCTACGGCGCACCGCCGTCTGCCTACGGCGCACCGCCGTCGGCCTATGGCGCACCGCCTGTGCGAGAGCCAGGCGTGCCCGCCCCACCCGGGGCTCCGGTGCATCGTACGCCGGAGTTGGCAATCCAGGATGGCTACGCCGCGCTGGCCAGGCGCGACTACCCGGCCGCGGAAGCGGCGGCGCGAGAGGTGCTGACAGGCAACCGCACCTCGCCGCGCGCCTATGACGCTCAATTCCTGCTTGCGCAGGCGCTGAACGGTCAGCGCCAGTACTCGCAGGCGGCGATCGCGTACGATGATACCTACAATCGATCGAGGAAGGGCGTGCATGCCGCGGATGCCCTGCTGGGTCTGGCCAATTCGCTCACCGCCATCAACGAAAAGAAGGCGGCGTGCGATACCCTGACGAAGCTGCGCGCCGAATATCCAACGCCGCGACCTGATCTGCGGGACGCTATGGTGGTGTCAACGCAGCGCGCCGGATGTCGCTAGGCAGTGGTCAGTGAGCAGTGGCGAGGACCGAAGGTTCCAGTTGAACACGGGGCACCTGGTTGGTGCCGCGCAATTTGCGGCGTCGATGGCTGCGCTTGCGCCATTCGAGCCGGCGCCGCGGCTGGCGGCGGGGGTGTCGGGCGGGGCTGACAGCATGGCGCTGGCACTGCTCGCCGATGCCTGGGCGCGAGGACGCGGTGGAAGCCTGCTGGCGCTGATCGTCGATCACGGGTTGCGCCGGGAGTCGGGCGCGGAGGCAGCGGGGGTCGCGGCTCGGCTCGGCGCGCGGGGGATCGCGGCGCGGGTGCTGACCGTACCGGGCTTAGCCAGGGGCTCGGCGCTGGCGGAACGTGCGCGGGTGGCGCGGTTCCGCGTACTGGTCGCGGCCTGTGCGGGTGAGGGCATTCTGCATCTGCTGCTCGGGCATCATGCGGCTGATCAGGCCGAGACGGTGCTGATCCGTGCCCTCGGCGGCAGCGGTTCTGCCGGGATGGCCGGGATGGCGCCCCTGGTTGAGATCGGTGGATTGCGCATTCTGCGGCCGCTGCTGGCTGTGGCGCCGGTGGAGCTTCGCACGGTGGTGGCGTCCGCCGGCGCGACATGGGTCGAGGATCCGTCGAATTTCGATCCGGTGGCGCTTCGACCGCGCCTGCGGCGGCTGCGCCGGGATCGCGACGGCGAAGGTGCCGCGACCGCCGCGCTGGTTGCCGCGGCTGCTTCGTCGGGCCGGCAGCGGGCGGACGATGAAGCGACGATCGCGGCTGGTCTGGCCGAGCGTGTGTCGCTGCGGCCGGAAGGCTTCGGTGTGCTGTCTGAGGGACCGATAGAGCCGCGTGCATTGGCGGCCTTGTTGCAGACCATCGCAGGTGCGCCGTATCCGCCACCCACGAACTCTATCGCCGCCCTCGCCGTTGCGCCCAGGGCGGCGACACTGGTTGGGGTTCGGCTGCTGGCGGCTGGGCGGCAGGGAGCCGGATTGTTGGTCGTGCGGGAGGCAGCCGCGATGGCACCGCCCGTTCCGGCACTCGCCGGTGCGGTCTGGGACGGGCGGTTTCGACTGGGCGCCTCGGCGTGCGTGCCTGCGGGGGCGATGCTTGGCGCATTGGGCGTCGATGCGGCCCGGTTGCGCCGGCGTTCGTCATTGCCCTCCGTCGTACTGCAGACCCTGCCGGCGATCAGGCTGGGCACGACACTTCTCGCCGTTCCGCATCTGCTTTACCCTGATCCCGAGGCCTGCGCGGGCTTTCCCATGATCTTCAACCCGCCGCGGCCGGCCGGTGCCGCGTCGTTCCTGGTATCGAACGCGCGTTTGGGGATGCATGAAGGGTTAAGACACCCTATGTTGGCAAATACTTAATGCTGCCGGATCATGATTTGTGGGACCTGGCGGGCATTCACTCTGATGGTAGCGACCGCCTGGGGTTGCGCCGCGTGGACGTGAGCGAAGAGAAATGAGCAATTTTGGCCGCAACCTGGCGCTTTGGGTCATCATCGCCCTGCTATTGGTGGTGTTGTTCAACCTGTTCCAGCCCGGAACAAGTCATACAGCCGCGACTCAGGTCGCCTATTCCGATTTCATCAACGAAGTGAACGGCGGGCGGGTTCGCGACGTGGTGATCCAGGGCCGCACCGTGTCCGGCCAGCTTACCGACGGCCGCACCTTCCAGACCTATACGCCGGAAGATTCCACTCTGGTGCAGCGCCTGACCGACAAGGGTGTCCGGGTAATCGCCAAGCCCGAGGATTCCGACGTCAACCCGCTGCTGCATTACCTGCTGTCCTGGTTCCCGATGCTGCTACTGATCGGTGTCTGGGTGTTCTTCATGCGTCAGATGCAGGCGGGTGGCGGACGCGCCATGGGCTTCGGCAAGTCGCGAGCGCGCATGCTGACCGAGAAACAAGGGCGCGTGACATTCGATGACGTTGCCGGCATCGACGAGGCGAAGGGCGAGTTGCAGGAGATTGTGGAGTTCCTGAAGGACCCGCAGAAGTTCCAGCGGCTGGGCGGCAAAATTCCCAAGGGCGTGCTGCTGGTCGGCCCGCCCGGCACCGGCAAGACGCTGCTGGCACGTGCCATCGCGGGCGAGGCGAACGTACCGTTCTTCACCATCTCGGGTTCCGACTTCGTCGAAATGTTCGTGGGCGTTGGCGCGTCCCGCGTGCGCGACATGTTCGAACAGGGCAAGAAGAACGCGCCCTGCATCATCTTCATCGACGAAATCGATGCGGTGGGACGGCATCGCGGCGCGGGTCTGGGCGGCGGCAATGACGAACGCGAGCAGACGCTGAACCAGATGCTGGTCGAGATGGACGGCTTCGAGAGCAACGAAGGCGTCATCCTGATCGCTGCCACAAACCGGCCCGACGTGCTGGACCCGGCGTTGCTGCGGCCTGGCAGGTTCGATCGTCAGGTCGTCGTGCCCAATCCGGATGTGAACGGGCGCGAGAAGATTCTGCGCGTGCACATGCGCAAGGTGCCTCTGGCCTCGGATGTCGATCCAAAGGTGATCGCGCGCGGCACGCCTGGGTTCTCCGGTGCCGATCTGGCGAATCTGGTCAACGAGGCGGCGTTGCTGGCGGCGCGCATGGGCAAGCGCGTGGTGGCGATGCTCGAATTCGAGTCGGCCAAGGATAAGGTGATGATGGGCACCGAGCGGCGTTCGCTGGTGATGTCCGAAGCCGAGAAGCGGATGACCGCGTACCATGAGTCGGGCCATGCGCTGTGTGCCATGCACGAGCCGGAATGCGACCCGGTGCATAAGGCGACGATCATTCCGCGCGGTCGCGCGCTGGGCCTGGTGATGAGCCTGCCCGAGGGCGATCGCTACTCCAAGAGCAAGTCCAAGCTGCTGTCGGAGTTGACCATGGCCATGGGCGGCCGTGCGGCGGAAGAAATCGTGTTCGGGCCGGATAAGGTGTCGAACGGCGCGGCCGGCGATATCAAGATGGCAACCGATCAGGCACGCCGGATGATCACCGAATGGGGCATGAGCGACAAGCTCGGCATGATTGCCTATGGCGACAACAGCCAGGAAGTGTTCCTTGGGCACTCGGTGACGCAGAACAAGAACGTCTCCGAGGCAACGGCGCGCGAGATCGACGGCGAGATCAAGGACATCATCGACCGTGCCTATGCCAAGGCGCGCCGCATCCTGACCGAGAACATCGAGGAACTGCACCGGCTGGCCCGGGGTCTGCTAGAGCATGAGACGCTGAGCGGCGACGAAATCCGCACCGTGCTGCGTGGCGAGCCGGTGATCCGCAAGGTGGTGGACGAGCCGGCGCCGGAGAACCGCCGAGCCTCGGTGCCTAGTGCAGGCCGTCCCGCGCCGCAGCCGCCTGCCGGCGGCCCGGCACCGGCGCCGCAGCCTGGGTGAGGCAGTCTCCGGGGTCGTGGGAATCCCGCTTCCCCCCGGAATCCCGCTTCCCCCCGTGTCTCCTCCCCTGTGTCACGGCCGGCGAAGGCCGGCCACCCACGACTCTGCTACGGATGTTAGGAAAAG
>DATKFJ010000222.1:0-6702 GCA_035511435.1 Acetobacteraceae bacterium
TGGACGACGCGATCCTGCATCTGCGACTGAATGAACCGACGTTGGGACTGATCGTGCTGCGGTCGGAGGGCGATCCGGCGGCGGTGTTGGCTGCTGACGAATTGCTGGAGGCGCATAAGGACGACTGGCTGGTGCGCGAAATCCGATTGTATCTGAAGCGCGTGCTCAAGCGCGTTGACATGACGTCGCGCAGCCTGATCGCATTGATCGAGCCGGGAAGCTGCTTTGCCGGCACGCTCGCCGAGTTGCTGTTCGTGGCTGATCGGTCGGTGATGTTTGTCGGGACGCGCAGTGGCGACAATCGTGGACCTGCCAGTCTGCATCTGTCGGATTCGAATTTTGGTGCATATCCGATGGGTAATGGTTTGACACGTCTGTCGACGCGTTTTCTCGGCGAGGCCGATAGCTTTGCGGCGGCACGAGCGCGCACGGGACAGACACTGAACGCAGAAGATGCCGAAGTGCTGGGATTGGTGACTTTCGCGTATGACGAGACGGATTGGGATGACGAGGTGCGCATGATGCTGGAGGAACGCGCGTCGTTCTCCCCCGATGCGCTGACTGCGATGGAGGCGAATTTGCGGTTTGCCGGGCCCGAAACGATGGAGACGCGGATTTTCGGACGTCTGACCGCGTGGCAGAACTGGATCTTTCAGCGGCCGAACGCGGTGGGCGCCGAGGGGTCGTTGAAGCTTTATGGCAGTGGCCAACGGCCGAATTTCGACGCAGAGCGGGTATGACAGGAGACGGACGATGCCGGACGGAACTGCGGTCGACTACGACGGGCTGATCCCGAACAACGTCGGGCTGGCCGACGATCTGCGCGTGCGCAAGGCGCTGGAGACGTGGCACCCGGGTTACATCAATTGGTGGCAGGAAATGGGCCCGGAGGGCTTTCAGGATCGGCTGGTCTATCTGCGGACGGCCGTCGGCGTGGGATCCGAGGGTTGGGCCAAATTCGGCTATGTGCGGATGCCGGAGTATCGCTGGGGTGTACTGCTGGCGCCTGTGGTGGAGGGGCGGAAAATCCCGTTCGGCGCGCACAAAGGTGAGCCGGCATGGCAGGAGGTTCCCGGTGAATATCGCGCCATGCTGCGGCGACTTCTGGTTATTCAGGGCGACACGGAGCCGGCCTCGGTAGAGCAACAGCGGCATTTGGGTAGTACTGCGCCGTCGCAGTATGACATGCGCAACCTGTTTCAGGTGAATGTCGAGGAAGGTCGGCATCTTTGGGCGATGGTGTACTTGTTGCAGAAGTACTTTGGCCGCGATGGGCGCGAGGAAGCCGAGGAATTGTTGCGGCGCCGTTCCGGCGATCGGGACAGCCCGCGCATGCTGGGTGCATTCAACGAGGCAACGCCGGATTGGCTGTCGTTCTTCATGTTCACGTTCTTCACTGACCGCGACGGGAAGATGCAGTTGGCGGCGCTGGCGCAGTCGGGGTTCGATCCGCTGTCACGTACCTGCCGGTTCATGCTGACCGAGGAAGCGCACCACATGTTCGTCGGCGAGACCGGCGTGCAACGCATCGTGCAGCGTACGTGCCAGGCGATGCGTGATGCAGGGATCGACGATCCGGCGGATGTGGAGCGGGTGCGCGCGCTGGGCGTGATCGATCTGCCGACGCTGCAGCGGAAGGCGAACCTGCATTTCTCACTGACGCTGGATCTGTTCGGGAACGAGATCAGCACAAATGCAGCGAATGCGTTCAATGCGGGGCTGAAGGGACGGTATCGCGAGGACAAGCTGACGGATGACCATGTGTTGAGCAGCGCTGTCTATCCGGTCGTGCGACTGCGGGACGGGGCGATGGTGCAGGAGGACGTGCCTGCGTTGTCGGCGCTGAATATGCGGCTGCGCGACGATTATGTGGACGACGCCAACGCTGGTGTGACGCGGTGGAATCGGGTGATCGAGCGGGCGGGCATCGGGTTTCGCCTCCGTCTGCCGCACGTCGCGTTCAACCGCCGCATCGGCGAGTTTGCTGCGATCCACGCTGATACCGATGGCCGGTTACTGACGGCCGAGCAATGGCAGGCGCGGAAGGAGACGATGCTGCCATCGGCTGACGACAATCGGTTTGTGGAAAGCCTGATGCAAGCGGTTTCCGCGCCCGGCGCCTTCGCATCGTGGATCGCGCCGCCTCGCATCGGCATCGACAACATGCCGGGCGACTTCGAATATGTGAAGATCGAGGCTTAGACCAAGGTGGATGGAGAGGTCATGGTTCCGCCTGCCGACCGGTATTTCGAGGATTACCGCGTCGGCATGGTGAGCGAATTTGGCGAAGCCGCGGTGACGGCCAAGGAAATCATCGAATTCGCCGAGCGCTACGATCCGCAGACGATGCATGTCGATCCGACGGCGGCAGGGCAGGGTTCGTTCGGCGGGTTGATAGCCAGCGGCTGGCACACCGGCTCCATGATGATGCGGCTGTTCGTCGAGCACTTTCTTTCCAAGGTGGCGGCACTGCCTTCGCCGGGGATCGACGAATTGCGCTGGGTCCGGCCGGTGCGGCCGGGTGACCGGCTGCGCGTGCGGGTGACTGTGCTGGAGGCAAACCGGTCACGTTCCAAGCCGGATCGCGGAATGGTGCGCAGCCTGGTTGAAGTGCTCAATCAACACGGCGACGTGGTTATGAGCATGAAGCCGATGAACCTGATGCGGTGCCGCGACTTCGCGTAGTGCCAGCGCGCCGGCCGAACGCGCTGCGCTTTTTCGCCCCACGCTCGACGTACGTGCCGCCACACTATCCGGCAAACGCCTCCGTTGCCTCCCGCAATGCGTGCGCGAGGCGATTGCGGCCACGCGTCGCACTGACAGTGAGGAAGCGCGCGCTATCGGTGCCCGGCGCTACCTTTCCCAGCTTGCGCAGCGGATCCAGGACCGGCCAGGCTGGCAGCGGCAGTGCAGGATCGTGCGCGAAGCGGTCGCCGCTGGTGTAATATACCGGAGCCAGTGCGCGCGATGCACGCATCAGTGCGGTATCGGAATGTCCGCCGCCCGTGGCCTTGTCGCGCAGCGTTTCCGCGGCGGTGATCAGGTCGTTGACAGAGAAGCGATCGCCGAGTGATGAGCGCAGCTTGCCGAGTTCCTCCAGCAGCACGCGTGCATGCGCGGCAAAATCCAGCGGCAGTACGGGATCGGTCAGCAGGCGCCACAGCGTATGCACGTAAACCCGCGTGTCGCGCACCAGGTTTTTCTCGTCAATCTTGTCCAGCAGATCGTGCGGCGTGTGCCACCACCAGCCGAGCGCGTTGCGCATCTTTACCGGCGCCGGCGGTTGTTCGCTCAGTGCGCCGAACATCGCGGGGATGCCGATGCCCCAGAACGACTGATCGGATGACCGCGACATTCGCTTGCCGGCATACTCCGACGAAGCCTGCTCGCCGATCGCGTCGCCAGCCAGTCCGATCAGCTCTGGCGCGGCGGCGGTATTCTTCAGTACCGTAGCGCCGACGCCCCCGGTGGAATCGACATTCACGTGAACCGCACAGCGTCTTTCCAGTTCGTCCCAATGCCGATCGGCATACCAGGTCGAACCGGAATAGCGGCCATGCGAATGCCCCGACCAGAAGCACAGCCGCAGACCGCGCCGCCATTGGCTGCGTTCGCGCGCGGTGATACGTGCGACCTCCAGCATGGTGGCATTGGCCGCGCCATTGTCCATCACGCCGTAGTACCAGGTGTCGTGGTGGCCGGAATACAGGATGAACGGACCATCCGCGGTGGGGCCGTCGATGTCCGCCTGCAGGATCGGAGTCTGGCGCCACCCGGTATCGACCTCGGCATGCAGCGTCACCTTCGGCTGCTCGCCGCGCGCCAGGCGTTCGCGCAACGCGCTGCCGTCGGCATTCGACACGGTGCAGACGACGGTGGTGGGCAGTTCGGATTGCGTCTCGCCCGACGGGCTGCCCCACACCGGTGACACGCACATCTCGTGCAGATGTTCATGTGGGCTGATCTGCACCTGACCCACCGCACCGGCGTGCGATGCGCGTGCGGCCTGGCCTGGGCTGGCGATGCCCTCTGTCAGCACGATTGCACCGCGCAGATCGCGCGCGGAGAAGTCGGACGCGTCACCGTCGCCGACATAGACCAACCGCCCGGTCACACCCTGCGGCGGGGAACTGCGCGAGAACGAGTGTGTGATGGCGGTGAGTGCCTGGTTGTCAACGTCAACTCTCGCCTTGCCGGGCAGACTGATATAGGCGTCGTGCATAATGAGACTGGTGCGATATCCGTACTCGTCGAGTTTTGCCTGAAAGTAACGCAGGCTTTGCAGTTCGTCTGGTGTGCCGGACAGCTTTACCCACCGGGCAAGCTCCCGCATGTGGCCCATCAGAACGGCACCGTCGACGGCCTCGCACAGCGAATTGCGGATCGGGTCGCTCATGTTCCATTTCCTTCCCGCTGATATGGCGGCAAGCGTGCCGGGCGTGGCCGGCAAAGGCAAGCTCGTCTAGGATTCGCGCCACTGATCATGGGAGGACAGCATGGTGACCTGCTTCTGCGGAACGGTGCACGATCTTGGCAGGCGCGGCTTTCTGGGTGCGCTGATGGCCACCGCGGTGGACGCGCAGGGGCCATTGCCCGCATCCGCCGGACCGCCGAATCCTGCGATGATCGATGACCTCGTGGCGTCCAATCGTATCCTGTACGACCAAGGCGTGGTTGATGGTTTCGGCCACGTCAGCGCGCGTCACGACAAGAATCCAAACCGCTATCTGCTTGCTCGCAGCATGGCGCCCGCACTGGTGACCGCGGACGACATCATGGAATTCGACCTCGACAGCACGCCGGTGGATCAACGCGGCCGCGCGGTGTACCTTGAGCGTTTCATCCATGGCGAGATCTACAAGCTGCGGCCCGATGTGCTCGCCATCGTGCACAGTCATTCGCCGGCGGTTCTGCCCTATGCCAATACCAAGGTGCAGCTTCGGCCGATGAACCATATCGCCGGTTTTCTCGGGGGCGGCGTGCCGGTGTTCGAAATCCGCGACGTCGCCGGCCCCGCTTCCAATATGCTGATCAGCAACGGGAAACTCGGCCATGCGTTGGCGACGACGCTGGGGCAACATCCGGTCGCGCTTATGCGAGGGCACGGTTCGGTGGCGGCGGCGCAGTCGGTCCGTCACGTCACGTTCCGCGCGATCTACACCGAGGTGAACGCGCGCAGCGAAAGCGACGCGTTGCGCATCGGCGATCCCATTTTCCTGAATGATGGGGAAGCCGAAGCCGCAATGAAAACGAACGATGGGCTGGTGGATCGGCCGTGGGATTTGTGGAAGCGCCGGGTGGTGGGGAAGTAACGACTTCCCACGCATCGAAGAAGAGGATGGCGGTGCCAAACCTGCAATGACGGGATGGCTCTATGCACACGCGCGCGCCAGATCGCCCACATCAGCCATTGTTTCGACCGCCCAGCTCCGATCGACCAGCGTCGTGTTTCGCACTGCGCCGATCACAGGTTCGGCAAGCTCGGAAAACTTTCGTGTCAGTTGCGCGTCGGTCATCGGATTGGTCGCGCTGCCGATGCAGTGATCGATACGGCAGGTGTGGCTGCGACCGTCCTTCAGCGTGATCGTGACTTCAGCCGCGTCCGCCGCCACCGAACTATCGCCCACGACTTCGATCCTGTCCTGGAATGCAGAGATTACAGGATCCTGCACCGTCCGGTCCTGCAACTCCTGGATGCGCGCGGTGCCGCGGATCAGCGTGGCAGCAGTCCAGTGATATAGACTGACGTGCGCCTGCAGCTCGTTCTGCGGATTGCGGCGGTCGCATAACGCCATTGCGCCAGGTGAAGCCTTGATGCGCACCATGTCCACCTCCGCCGCCTCGATCGCATGTTCGCGCCGTAATTCCAGGCAGGCATCGATGATGGGATGGATCACGATTCCGCAGGGATATGGCTTGTAGGTATTACGACGAATTTCGAACTGCTCGCCAAGGCCGCCGACCAGTGCTGGCAGATGTGCCTGCTGGGCAAACATCTCCAGAAAGCCGTACTTGCCTTCCAGTGCAACCGGCGATGCGGTGAAGCCGCGTTCGGCCAGCAAGGCTGCGCGCAGTCCCGTCTGACCACCCTGCGCCGGCATCAACGACGAAACCATGGTCGCGTGCATGACACGGAAACCCGCCGCCTGCGACAGCGCAATTCCGATGGCATATTGCAGCCGCGCCGCATCCAGACGCAACAACTTGGCTGCCGCGACTGCTGCGCCGATGCCAGCGGCAATGCCGGTCTGTGACCAGGCAACCGTCCCGTTCGCCGGCGGCACGGAGATCGCTTTCGACAGTCGGCATGTCATTTCTACACCAAGCGCGAATGCCAGCAGGAAATCCGCGCCGCTCGTCGGACGCTTTTCGGCTAACGCCAACACCGCGGACGCAACCGGACCCGATGGATGCACCACCGCGTCGGCATGCGTGTCGTCATATGAATAGATGCTGGAGGAGAGGGTGTTGATCAGGCAGGCGTGCAGCGCATCGGCCATGTGTCCGCGGCCAATCACCGTGGCGTGCGGCGCGCCGGCATACTCGCTCAGCGTATTGTCGGCGATCTCCACCACCGCGTGGCGTGCGCCGCCAATCGTACACCCCAGGATGTTGAAGAACGACCGCAGCGCTTCGTAGCGTACGTTTGCGGGCAGATCGGACCAGCGAGCCGAGATGATGTAATCTGTCAGGCGCGATGTG
>DATKFJ010000223.1:0-3588 GCA_035511435.1 Acetobacteraceae bacterium
CGGCATGTATTATTATGGATTGTACGACGACGATTCCGGCGACTGGGGTCTGTTCAATTCGGACGGTACGCCGCGGCCGGCGGCAACCGCGCTGCACGACCTGACCACACTGCTCGCTGACACCGGCGCCACGGCAGCGACGTTCGCGCCTGGATCGCTCAGCTACGGCTTGACGGGCACCATAACCGGAGACAGTTCCGTCCTGACCGAAAAGTCGAACGGTAGCTTCTGGCTATCGCTCTGGAATGAGACAGAAGCCTCCGGCAGCCCGCACATGGTCACCGTCACTCTGGGCGCGCAGGCCGCCACCGTGATCGAATATGATCCACTGACGGGCACCAGCTCGATCGAGACTTGGAGCAACGTGTCATCGTTCCATGTGTCGGTGCCGGATCATCCCGTTCTGCTGGAAATCATCCCGGCTTCGACCGGCAGCAGCGGTGATGGAAGCAGTGGCAGCAGCGGAAGCAGTGGCAGCAGCGGAAGCGGCACAACGACAGCCCCCACTGGCCCGGTAATCACCGTCCCCGCCAGCGAAAGCGTGACCGCCGGAACCACGAAGCTGATCGGTGGTGTCGCGATCGCCGATAGCTTCGCCGCAAGCAATGCCGGCACGATGGTGCTCAACCTGACCGACACCACCGGTCTGCTCACCATCACCGATGCAAGCGGGAACAAGGCAGCGGGATCCGGCACCGACGCCATCACCTTCGTCGGAACGTTCGCCCAGCTAACGACGGAACTCGCGCACCTCTCCTACACTGCCGCGAGCAGCGTCGGCACCGACAGCATTTCGATCAATGTGTGGGATCAGGCCGGTCTGCAAGAGACGAAGACGATTTCGATTGCAGTTGCCGCCGCGCCGTCAGGCCCGGTGCTCACCCTGCCGCCGGCGCTCGCGGTCACTCCCGGCTCGACGACAACGGTCAGCGGTGTATCGGTCGCTGATGCATTCGCGGCGAGCAGTAAAGGCAGCATGGTGCTGCAAGTCGATGCCGGCAGCGGCACGGTAACGATGACCAACAGCAATGGCGCCAAGGTGGCTGGCTCCGGCACGCACGACATTTCGTTCACCGGCACATACGTGCAGATCAGCTACGATCTGGCGCATCTGTCCTATACCGCCAACTCCACCGCTGGCAGCGATAGCATCAGCGTGAAAGTCCTGGACCAAGCAGGTCTCGAATCGGCCAAATCGATCGCCGTGTCGGTCAATGCTCCAACCAGCGTCACCATCGCCTCGGGCGTCGCTGACCAGATCGTCACCGTCAACCACGCGACGATCAGTGCGACGTCCGGCGATCACATGATCTTCATCGGCGGCTCGAACGACGCGGTGACGGCAACCGGTGGAACAGAGACGGTGCAGGCTTTCCAGGGCAGCAACACGATCACCACCGGCAAGGGCAACGACACTGTCCAGATCAGCAGCTCAGAGAATGTCGTCAATGCTGGCAGCGGCACTAACCAGGTCGATGACAGCGGCAGCAACAACACAATCGTCCTGCCCCGTGGCAACCAGGGTACGGACAACATTAACGGGTATGTGATGCACAACGGCGATATGCTCGATCTGCGCAACATGCTCGCCGGCACGCAATGGAACCAGAGCGCTGACACACTCGGCAATTATCTGCAGGTTGGCGCGCTGGATGGCAATGCCGTCATCTCTGTGAAACCGACGGGCGTTGCCGGCAGTGCCAGCTATGCCGTCGCGACACTATACAGCTCAGGCTCCGTTAGCCTCGCTACATTGATCTCGCACTCAGTGGTCTGATGTAGTCTGGCTGTACCGATCATCCGGCGCACAGCCGTCGCCAGGCTTCGCCGTCACGGAATGGTGTTCGCACGTTGAACCGATTGCACCTCGTTGGCCACACGATCCCCCCGCGCCATGGCCAGATCGATATATTGGATGGCGTGCGGGACATCACCCGCGCCAAGCATGCTAAGCGCCTCTGCGACCTGGCCAGCCGCCACGCTGCTGGTAGTCGATGCTTCGTCCGAAGGTCCGACCGGCCGAAACACCAACTGCACCTGTGCATTCTCGAGCAGACGCCGTGCCACATCGGTGCGGCCGGTCGCCAACGCTGCCCGTGCGTCAGACAGCCATTCCTGTGCCCCTGCGGTAGGTTGGGCAACCGGAGGCGCTGGCCGGTAGGCGGATTGTTCCTGCTCCGCCGGGCTTCCGGAGCGGTACTCGCGCCGCAGCCTGTCCAGCACCGCATCCGGCAAGCCAAGGCCCGCCTGCACGGTCGTTCCCGAGGGAGCCAGGGGCTTCGGTGACGGCGGAGCATTCAGTGCGAGATTGACCGAGCCCGCCTGAGGTACCGCTTGACCAGACGGTCCGGACTTCACAATTTGCGGAGCTTCCGCGCGCGCATTTAGCCGCCCAGCTTGCGCCTTCAGCCGATCCAGGTTCGCCTGCGCGGCAGTGACCTGCGCCTCGGCTTCAGTCGCGCGTTGCTGGTTCGCCTCAAGATCGCGTTGTTCCGCCTTTTTCGTCTGATCCGAGGTTGCCTGGTCAGCCGCAAGTTGCTGGCGCTCGGTATCGATCTCGTGACGCGCCGTATCGGCTTCGGAGCGCAGTGACTCCATGGCTTGCCTCTGCTCAGCGACCTTTGCTCGCAATGCCTCCAGTTGCTTCTGTAGTTCATCCCGCTGCCGCTGGAGCGCGGCCGCGTCCAGTAGTCCAGGGCCCGGCACTGACGGCGGCGCCATTGCCGCTGCTGACGGCGCAACAGGCGCCGTCGTTGCGGGTGGCGCCAGGGCCGCCGCCGCGGACAACGTCGAAGCCGGCACTGGGCCAGGGGCTGACAGCGGGGCTCGCGACAATTGGTCGGGCCCCGGCGGGGCTGGTACCGGCGTCGTTCGCGCGACTTCGGGTATGGCAATAGCTGCGGTCGACGGGGTTGTCGAACGCGTCTGAAACACCGGCAGCAACGCCTGCGCGTCGCGCAATATCACCTGCGGATCGCCGAAGGAGGCGGCAAAAAGCAGCACCACTCCGCAGACGGTGACCAATCCAGCAGCCAAGAATCGCCACATGTTGCTGCCTTTCGGGGCTGACCGCATGCCCAATGTTTCGGCATGAACGGCGGGTCGCGCGACGTTTCCTGGCCCCCAAATGGGGCGCAGCTCGGCTTGATCAATCGCAGGGTCCCATTGCCGCGGCAGTAAACCACCCAAGTATCCACAATCCGGCAGTGAAGGTCTCGTAATAGTTCCGCGAGGCGCTTCATCTTTTCGCGAAGCAAAAACCATGGCGTCGTTGGCCCAATCATCAAGCTCGTGTCATGCGTCTTGCACGCAATCCTGTTCCGCCACAGGTGCACTCCCACAGGCACACTTTAAGCATCAGGAGATTCTCATCATGGCGACAGAGTTTCACGACCAACTCATTGCATTTCTGCCGAAGATGCGGGTTTGGGCGCTTGCTCTCACGCGAAATCGGGCCGCGGCGGACGATCTTGCGCAAGATGTCGCCACGAAAGCGCTGGTCGCCAAAGACTGCTTTATTCCGGGAACCAATTTTTCGGCCTGGATTCATCGCATCATGATCAACCACTTCATCAGTAGCGTGCGCAA
>DATKFJ010000224.1:0-6469 GCA_035511435.1 Acetobacteraceae bacterium
GCATTGACGACGCGCTTAATCTCAAGGCGCGGCGCGACGAGGTTCAGCAACGGGCATAGACACAGACCGGTCGCCTTCGGGTAGTTCAGGCATTGGGCATTATGCATGTTGTACACTGCCCTGACGGCCTTGAGTTTCACGAGTACCGCAGCCTCCACTAACAGGTCTGCCGCGTACTCTCCGACAGTGATGCCATCATGTCTGACCGCGACATTGCATCGTGGTACCGCCGGAAGACCATTCTTGCGGAGTTCGTGGGCGAGCGCGTCCTGGTAGATCACTTCGACGAAGCGCGATCCGCGGCACTGGCAACAGTCAGTGCGCAGTCGATGACACGCTTGGAAAGTTCATTGGCTCTGTCCGCATTTGCGTTCAGTCGCGGTTGAGTTTTCTTTTGGCTGATACTGATCGCCGAAGCGCGCCAAAGTATTGACTGCCGTCCACGGCGCGCACGGCGACGCGCGAGTGATGCGCCGATCCGACCCCGGCCTGCGCGGAGCATGGTTTGCCGGCATGGTTTGCCCGCCCGGCGAAGCGTAGAGAGGGGCGTTGGTTCGAGGGCGCGAGGCATTGTGGTCGGGTGCATCTGGACGCTTGCCTAGGTTCCAGATTGTCTGTTAGTTATTGTAATATGTACTAACAACAACCGCGAGTGTCCCGATGTCCGCAGAACCTGCAACCGATCCTGAAACCAAACCGAAGCGCAGCTGGCCGCCACGGCGTTTCCTCTCGCCGCGGGGCGGCGATGCCGACCCGAAAGGCGAACGCGTCGTGCAATATTACCACCCAAGCCCGGGCGTCGTGGCGAAGCAGCGCCGCACGAAGAAGGTGGCCGCGCGACTGTTCGCCGAGCGCGGGCTGGCCGCCGTGGGACTGAACCAGGTGAGCAGGGCGGCGAACCTGCCGGCCGGGACCACCAAGTATTACTTCCGCAATCGCGACGACATGCTGACCGAGATCCTGTACGACCACGTCGTCGCGTTGACTGCGCGGGTCGGTGCGGCGCATGACGCGACCGCGGCGGCCGATCCGGTCACGCGTTTGGCGTCATTGGTGCAGGCATTTTACGACGGCGTGCTGGACGCGCCGGATGAGCATCGCGCGCTGCTGTACAGTGCGAATTTGCTGCCGGCGGAACCGCAGCGGAAAGTGAAGGGGCGCTACGGGGTGTTGCTCGAGATCTTCCTCGAGACGCTGGGACAGATCGCGCCAGGGTTGCCGCCCCGAGCGCTCACCATGTCGCTGCTGCCAACGCTGGAGCGGCTGCTCAGCGGTGTGGTGTTCTGGAGCGGCACCGATGGCGATGCCGTGGACCCGGGCTACGCGTCCGTGGTGACCAGCATGATGCTGGCTGGCGTTGGTGCGGCGGCCGTGGGTGGGGAAATTGTCGACGCGTTCGCGACAGGCCCCGGATCGCAGTCCGGGGCAGGCCCCCATCCCCGGCCCACGGCAGGCCTGTTCGCGGCGCTGGCTCCGGCGGCCGTACCGGCGAATTCTGGGCGCAGCTTCGTCGGACGTCGCGACGACAGTTCGGTGCGGCGGTCGCGCCATTCGCCGGATGCGCCGGAGCCGAACTGGCTGCCGCTGAAGCAGGTGAAGCAGAACTTCGACGAAATGCTGTCGGCGGCGGGAGCGGGCAAGGAATTCGTCATCACCTGCCACGGCTGGCCGGTGGCGCGGCTCGGCCCGTTGGTGGAAGCGGGAACCCAGTGACAGGCTGGGTATTTCGCGGAGAACATGACAGGAGCAGCGGAATGACTATGGAGTGGCAGTAACCGGCGCAATCGACGCAGGTATTACTCGGGCTGGGCATAACATTGTGCTCCGCTGCCTGGTGAAGTACGGCGTGATCTATCAAGAACGGCCGGTATAAGCTTCAGTTGGGCCAGTAATTCGGCGAGGTCGGCGCGTGGCACCCTCGGGCAGTGCCGCCTGAGAACGCCGGTGGCGTCCGCACGCGGTCAGTGCAACCGAGGATGCCGCAATGTTCAGCGCCGCTCGCGGTGAACGGCACGCAGCCACGCCTGTAACCAGCGGTCAGCGATCTGATAACTTCGTCAAACGCGCGGCCGCGCGGCGATGTCCGCCAGCTTGTCGCGCATGTCGAAGAACACCAGGATCAACTCGCAGTAGATGCGCCACATGAGCGCAACAATGCACGCCGCGATCAGCGGCATGATCACACCACTGAGGATACTGAACGACCAGATGCCCCATAGCACTCTGATCAGCGTGCCCAGCGCAATCAGCAGCAGTCCCAGCACGAACACGATGCGGATGATTTTCGGTGCGATGAAGGTGTCGAACGACAGGAATTCCGACATGGCGCGCTCCTTCCCGTTTGCCAGGAGCAAGACCCTAGGCACAGTCGATTCGATTCGGAAAGCACGCCGTCAGTCGGGCTGCATTGCCAATCTGCCTGCCAGATCCTGGATGAATTGCCACGCCACACGGCCCGATCGCGACCCGCGCGTCATCGACCACTCCACTGCCTCGGCATGCAGCGCGTCCGCCCCGATCGGCAGCTTCAAGTCGGCCGCATAGCCATCCACCATGGCGAAGAACGTGTCCTGATCGCAGTTGTGAAAGCCGAGCCAGAGGCCGAAGCGGTCGGATAGCGACACTTTTTCCTCGGTTGCCTCGGATGGGTTGATTGCGGTCGATCGCTCATTTTCGATCATGTCACGCGGCATCAGATGGCGGCGGTTGGAGGTGGCGTAGAACAGCACGTTGTCCGGGCGCCCTTCGATGCCACCCTCCAGGATCGACTTCAGCGCCTTGTAGTCGGAATCCTCGCGCTCGAACGACAGGTCGTCGCACAGGATCAGGCAGCGGCGGGGCTTCCCGCGCAGCACATTCAGCAACTCGGGCAGCGAACGTACGTCCTCACGGTGGATTTCGACCAGCGCCAGGCTGCCAGGCAGTTGCGCGTTGGTCACCGCATGCACGGCTTTCACCAGCGAGGATTTCCCCATGCCGCGGGCGCCCCACAGCATTGCGTTGTTGGCCGGCAGGCCACGGGCGAAGCGCAGCGTATTGTCGAGCAGGATCTGTTTTTGCCGCTCCAGCCCCTGCAACAGCGAGATATCCACCCGCGACACCGTGGTGACCGGGACAAGGTGCGGCGGCGAGGGGTGCCAGACGAAGGCATCCGCCGAGCCCAGGTCCACCGCTGATGGCGGCGGCGGCGCCAGGCGTTCAAGCGCCTCGGCGATACGGACGGCAAGCTCGGTCAGGCGCTGATCCATCGGGTGATCCGGAGAACTTGACGGGAAGGGGGCGGA
Organism: Acetobacteraceae bacterium; assembly: GCA_035511435.1. Lineage (GTDB taxonomy): Bacteria > Pseudomonadota > Alphaproteobacteria > Acetobacterales > Acetobacteraceae > JAMXLO01. The sequence continues at coordinate 3,285 of DATKFJ010000224.1, forward strand.
AAGTATGGTCCCGCACCAATCCAGGCAACCCAGGAAACCATGCCGATGCTCATCTCCCCCGCCTACGCTCAGGACATCACCGGCATGTTCGGCAATGCGACGCAATTTTTGCCGCTGGTACTGATCTTCGTCGTCTTCTACTTCCTGTTGATCCGGCCGCAGCAGCAGAAGGCAAAGGAGGCGCGCGCCATGCTGTCGGCGCTGAAGCGCGGCGACCGCGTGGTGACCGGCGGCGGCATCATCGGCACGGTGCAGCGTGTGCCCATGATGTCGGACAAGGACGGCAAGCAGATCGCATCGAACGAGATCGAGGTCGAAATCGCGCCGAATATTCGCGTGACCGTGATGCGCGAGACGATTTCCAGCGTGGTGCGGCCGACCGCGGCGAACGACGTCAAGCCGGTGAAGGAGAAGGCGGGCTGAAACGGCGCGATCAGTCGACCGGGTACGCGGTGAACAGCCGATAATCGCCACCGCGATATCGGTGAGCGTCGGGATACAAGGGTTCCGGCGTTCCGGCGTGGTCAGACCCGCCCGCGACCACGGGATAGCGCGGCGCACGGTGCCGGACGCGGCCAGCAAATGTTGGTTTCGGTTGCTCTGACCATTCGCCGTCGTCAGATCAGGCCCAAATGAGGCGCCGCGGGCGGGCCCGCCCGCCCGCGGCGATAAGCGGCTACGCGGCCTTCAACTGCGCCTCGGCGAATTCGTAGTTCGCCAGCTTGTCCAGCCAGTTCTGCAGATAGTCCGGGCGGCGATTGCGGAAATCCAGGTAGTAGCTGTGCTCCCACACGTCGCAGCCGAGCAGCGCCTTGCCCTCGCCGGAGGCGAGTGGGTTGGAACCGTTGGGTGAGCGCGTCACCTTCAGCTTGCCGTCGGAACCAACCACCAGCCATACCCAGCCGGAACCGAATTGTCCGACGCCGCCGGCCTTGAAAGCGTCCTTGAACTTCGCGACGTCGCCGAAATCGGCCTTGATCTTGGTTTCCAGCGCGCCGGGAATGCCGCCGCCGTTCGGGCTCATGCATTTCCAGAACAGGACGTGATTCCAGTGCTGGCCGGCATTGTTGAACACCGGCGCCATGTCGGGCTTGTTGTGCGACAGCTTGACGATCTCTTCGAGCGACTTGCCCTGCAGTGAGGGATCCTTCTCGACGAAGCCGTTCAACGCCGTGACATAGGCCTGGTGATGTTTGTCGTGATGCAGCTCGAGGGTTTCCTCACACATCCCTTTTGCCGCGAGGGCGGTCTTGGAATACGGGAGGGAAGGAAGTTCGAATGCCATGGAGCGTCCTCCGCAGGTTGCAGTGAAGCGGTTCAGTTCGACGGGAGCGGATGTTAGCTATGACCCGTACTGGAACGCGTCAAGCCGGCACGGGTTGGCGGTGGTCGCCAAATCCGGCGTCGATGGGCCGGCATGAACCAGGCCATCGCCGACCTGGTGCGCCGGTACGATCCGGACCGGTTCCTGACCGCGCTGTTCGCGCCGCCTGACAAGCGCGATGCACTGCTTACGCTGTATGCGTTCAATCACGAGCTGGCGCGGGCACGCGAAGTCGTGTCGATGCCGCCGCTGGCGCTGATTCGGCTGCAATGGTGGCGCGAGACGGTGGAGGGGACGCGGCGCCGGCACGAGGTGGCCGAACCGCTGGAGGCAGCCATCACGGCGGGTGACCTGGACCGTGCCGATCTGCTGGCGCTGATCGACGCGCGCGAGATCGAGGCCGATGCGGCGATCGAGACGCTGGCGGCGTGGCGGGCCTATGTGCTTGGGAATGCGGGCGGCCTGGCGGTTGCTGCGGGGCGCCTGCTGGGCGCGGGAGATCCGGAAAGTTTACGGCCGTTGGGTGCCGCCTATGGGGTTGCGGGTTTGCTACGCAGCATTCCGGTGCACGCGGGGCAGGGGCGCTGCCTGCTGCCGGAGGACGTGTTGGCAGAGCATGGCCTGACGCCAGAGCAGGTGATCGCGACGCCCACCACAGGGGCGGTGCAGGCTGTGGTGAGGCGGCTGGCCGAGGAGGCGCTGGGCGTGCTGGGTCGGGCGAAGCGTTTGCCACGTCAGGCGATTGCGGCTGGGCTGCCTGCCGTGCTGGCTCGGCGCGATTTGCAACGAGCGCCGAGGTTTATCGCGCAGCGCGGTTTGGGCGATCGGCTGGCGGTGACGCTCGCCGGTTTGGCGGGTCGCGTCTGATTGCATCACGATGGGTTGATGGGCGGTGCGGGTTGATAGGCGGTGCAGTTTTTGGGGGGGACGATGAGACGATGGCCGCTCGTTGGAGCGGCCATCGATCAGGCTTTGGCCAATTTGGCGGCGAGGTTCAGGCCGGATGCTTTGAAGGCCGCCGGCGACGGATTGCTGCCAGACCGAGCACACCGAGGCCCAACACGCTCAGCGATGCGGGCTCCGGTGCCGGGACGTCAAAGCCGCTGCTTGGCAGGGCGAGAAAGCTGAAGCTTTGATTTGCGCCCTGGCCTTCAGCGACGACGAATTCCTCCAACGTTTCGCCCGACGTGGGCTGCCAGATGCCGTTGCTGCCGGACGTACCGGTGACGTTGGCGAGGTCGGCGGCGACGTCAGCGGCGAACGCTGGCTGATTTCCCGAATCGACACTCGCCGTGAATTCGCCGGTTGCGAGACTGTAGCCCGTGACACCGGGTTCGTTCTCGATTTCCCAGATTGCCGCCTGAATTGCCGCACCGGCAGGCTGATTGGTCGGCGAAGCGTGACTCAATAGCGCATTGATCTGCTTGATCTTTATGCCCGCATCCGTTGCGCTGCCAAGTTCGGCGGTGAGCTGGCCGGTCAGATTGGTCGGATTGACGGTATAGAGGCCGCCCGAGACATAATCGTCGAAAATATCGGTGCAGTAGACAGTTTGCTGGATGGCTACCTTCGTTGATTCGTTGGTCACCTGCATGTTCAACGGGCCGATATAAACGTTCCCGTTGAACGTGACGGGCGGATAGCCCGGCGGGCTGCCAATGTAGTTGATCGATCCGATGAGGTCGCCGTTGGTGAAGCCGACGCCGTCCGTAATTTGGTACAGCGTCGGTGGCGTTGCGTACGCCGGACCCGCGACGAAGGCGGCCGCCAGTCCCAATGAGATAAGCCCGGTCAGATGCGCATTCATAAGATGAAATCCCAAATTTGTTCGGCGATCGATGTTGTTAGATTAACAGACTGA
>DATKFJ010000225.1:0-27265 GCA_035511435.1 Acetobacteraceae bacterium
CGCCCACGACGTGCGGATGGGCACGCTGGCACAGCGGAACTTCACGATCGTGCGGACAGACACCGTCATCTTCGATGTGATCGCCCGGCTGAGTCGCCGCGGGGCGATCATGGGGGTCGTGGTGGACGGGGCAGGTCGGCCGCATGCCGATAACGTGGTTGGCGTGATCACCAGGGAACACATCGCCAATGAAGTGGCGAGCAGCGTGCGGATGTATCCACGGTAAGCGAACCCGCCGAACCAGAATTTTCCCGCTGCCCTTGCGGGAGGAGGTAGGGGAAGGGCACGTGCGCCCCCGGTATCGGACGTTTAAATCACTCTCCCTGCCCCTCCCGCAAGGGGAGTGGGAGAAACCTGGGTTTGCTATGCCGCCTGCGCCACCGTCATCGTATCGCCCGCAACCGTGGTGCGGCGCATGTCGCGCACCTGCGTATCGTCGAACCGTGTGACGCGATGCATGGTCTGGCGATTGTCCCATATCACCAGATCCCATTGCTGCCATTTGTGCGAATAGACGAACTGCCGCTGGGTCGCGTGTTCCACCAGATCGCGCAAGAATGCGCGCGCCTCCGGCACCGGCCAGCCAACGATGCTGCCGCCATGCGCCGACAGGAACAGCGATTTCCGCCCGGTCACCGGATGGGTGCGCACCAGACGCTGACGCACTGGCCTGAACATTGCTTGCTCCTCCGCGGACAGCTCGGTGAACCCCAGCGCACCGCGCGAGTAGATCAGCGAATGTTCGCAGACCAGGTCTTCGATTTCAGCCTTCGTCGCCTCGTCCAGCGCATCATAGGCGGCGCGCATGTCAGCAAATTCGGTGTGGCCACCTTGATCAACCACGATACGGCCTGACAGCAGCGAATACTTCGCCGGTGTTGCGCGATACGAACTGTCAGAATGCCACAACCGGTTGCCCAAGTTGAACATCCGTCGGCGATCATCGCGGGAAAGCGGCTTCTGGTCCTTGTCCAGATTGGAGGCGTCCTGCATATCCCGCGGCAGGCGTCGTTCGGCCGCGGTTGCGATGTGACCGCCGCGCGATGACTCCAGCGTGCCGAAATTGCGTGTGAATGCGCGCTGCGTATCGTCGGTCAGGCGCTGGCCGTGGAACACCAGCACGGCGTGGCAATCCATGCCCGCCTCGATCGCCGCCACACCATCGCGCGACAGAGGCTGCGTGATGTCCACTCCGGAAACGTCGCCGGCAAATACCGGCGTGATCTGACGAATGCTGATGGTCACGACTGCATCCTCCCGGGTGTCATTCGGCGGCAAGGGCTTCCTGCGCTGCCGTCATCTCCGTTCCGCCAACGGTAGTGCGCCGCATGTCACGCACCTTGGTATCGTCGAACCGACGCACGCGATGCATGACCTGGCGGTTGTCCCACATCACCAAATCCCACTGCCGCCACTTGTGCGCATAGACGAACTGCGGTTGCGTAGCGTGTTCCATCAGGTCACGGATAAACGCGCGCGCCTCCGGCATCGGCCAGCCGACGATGGTGCCGATATGCGCAGCCAAGAACAGCGACTTTCGCCCGGTCACCGGGTGCGTACGCACCAGACGCTGACGCACCGGGCGCATCGCCTCACGTTCATCGGCGGAGAATTCGGTGAAGCCCAACTGCTCGCGCGAATACATCAGCGAGTGTTCGCACACCAGATCCTCGACCTCGGCCTTGGTCGCCGCATCCAGCGCATCGTAAGCGGCGCGCAGGTCAGCAAATTCGGTCTGACCACCCCTGTCCACCACGATACGGCCCGACAACAGCGAATACGTCGCCGAAATCGCACGGAACGAACTGTCGGAATGCCACAGCCGATTGCCCAACGCATAGAGACGCCGCCGATTGTCCCGCGCGAGCGGCTGGTGATTTCTGTCGAGGTTCGACACATCGGCGAACGCCGGATCGAGACGCAACTCCTCCGGCTTGGTGATCGCATTGCCGCGCGTGTGCTCCAGGTCACCGAAATTCAGCGTGAACGCCAGTTGCGTTTCGTCGGTCAGATGCTGGTCGCGAAACACCAGCACGGCGTGGCGATCCATGCCCGCCTCGATCGCTGCGCTTTCGTCGCGCGAGATCGGTCGCGTGATGTCCACGCCGGACACCTCGCCCGCGAATCCCGGCATGATCCGGCTGATACCGATCGTCATGAGATGTTACTCCGCCGCCTGTGCCGGTGCCTGCTCCACCATTAGCCCGGTGCCCTTGATCGAAGTCCGCCGCAGGTCGCGCACTTCCTTCAGATCGTCGAAACGTCGAGCGCGATGCATGACCGTGCGATTGTCCCACATCACCAGGTCGCCAACCCGCCACTGATGCGCGTAGACGAACTGCCGCTGCGTGGCGTGCTCGATCAGGTCGCGGATGAAGGCGCGCGCCTCCGGCATCGGCCAGCCGACAATGCCGCCGATATGGGACGACAGATACAGCGATTTGCGCCCGGTCACCGGGTGCGTGATCACCAGTCGGTGCCGCACCGGACGTAATTTATCGGCGTTGCCCTCGCCGTAATCGGAGAAACCGATCTGTTCGCGCGAATAGACGATCGAGTGTTCGGTAACCAGGTCCTCGACCTCTGCCTTCGTTGCATCATCCAGCGCATCGTACGCGGCACGCATGTCGGCAAATTCGGTATTGGCGCCCCTGCTCGGAACAATGCGTCCGTGCAACAGCGTGTAGCCGGCCCCAATCGCGCGGAATGATGCATCGGAGTGCCACAGCCGGTTCGCCAGCGCGTACATCCGACTTTTGTCGTCGCGCGCGCGCAACTCGTTCCGTGCGGTCAGGTTGGAGATGTCGCCGAGTTCCAGCCGGTCGCCGAGGCGACGGTCCTCCGGCTTGGCCATCTGACCGGCCAGCGTAACCTCCAGCTCGCCGAAGTTGCGGCTGAATACGAGCTGCTGTTCGTCGGTCAGCGGCTGACCAGGAAACGCCAGGACGGCGTAGCGGTCCATGCCCGCCTCGATCGCCGCCGCCTGATCACGCGTGAGCGGCTGCGTGATGTCGATGCCGGACACTTCGCCGACGAAGACGGGATGAACCTGACGGATGCTGATGTTCATCGTTGGACACTCCTGCCCTGTATGTACCACGAACTATACCAGCTTCGGGGCCTGTCTTGCCAAGCCCGGCGCCGTGCTACCGGCATCCACACATCTGCGCGGGCGTATGGCCCTTCGCCACCAAATCGCACTGGAACTCGCGCATGCGGCGGTTCGTTCCACCGCGATCCCATTGCTCCGCCCACACCGCGCGGGGCGTGGGCGCCGGGCGTTCCAGCACCCTGCCCCCTACGATCGTCTGAACATTGGCCAGCAATTGCCGACCGGTGCGCATCGCACCGGTATTGTCGTACAGTGGAAACGCGCCCTCATGCAGCTTGAACAAGGCGACGTCGGCCAAAGCACCTTCGCGTAGCGTGCCACGGTCTTCGTAGTTCAGAATGCGCGCAGGAGAGGCAGTCGCCATGGCCACCACCTCGCGGAGATCCAGCCCCAGTGCGAGGAATTTGGACAGGCAGGTCGGCAGGTCGAACATCGGGCCTGCGACGCTCATCTGATGCATGTCGGTGGAGATCGCGTGCGGCTGGATGCCCGCCGCCAGTGCAGCCTCCGCCGTGCGGAAGGCGAACGAGCCCGCACCGTGGCCGATGTCCAGGATCACACCCGCATCGATCGCCTTGCGCGATACGTCCAGCAGCCGGCCGTCATCGTCGAACAGCTTCATCGGCAAGCCGGTGAAGCAGTGCGTGATGATGTCACCGGCACGCAGCAGCGGCAGGAACTCCTCGATCCCCGGCGGTGGAACCGCGATGTGGATCATGATCGGCAGGTCGCAGCGTTCGGCTGCTTCCACTGCGCGCCGCACCGGTTCGATGCCGCTCGTGCCCACCGTCGTCGCGCCCATTCGCACCTTTACGCCGTGTACGATGTCGCGATGCTGGTTCACCACCATCTCGAACAGCTCCACGTCGCAATAGTCAAGGTGCGTCAGTTCGTAGTCCCACGCCACCAGTCCGATGCAGGATATGTTGACGAAGGCGGCGATGCGCACCTTGGCCCGCTCTATGACATGGCGGCGCAGGCCCTCCAGCGTGAATGCGCCGGCCGATCCGGCATCCACCCAGCTTGTCACGCCGGACAGCGCACCGATCGGATCGGCATCGATGCCGTAATATCCCGCGCCGTGATAAACATGCGCGTGCAGATCGATCAGGCCCGGCGTGACCAGCAGACCGGCGGCGTCGATGACGCGAAATGCCGATGCCGCGGGAATCTCACGCGCCACCGCGGCAATGCGGTCGCGCCGCACCGCGACATCGCCCAGACCGAAAAATCCCGTGGCGGGATCGATGATTTCGCCACCCTTGATCAGCAGATCGAACCGCATGATGGCTCCTTCGTGTCAGGCGCGCCGCACGTTGTAGAACAGCGAATAGCCATCCAGCACGCCGGTCAAGCTGTTGCGATACGCTGTCGCTGGATAGAACACGCCGAGTGGATAGTAGGGCACATCCTGGAACGCCTGAAGCTGCATGTCGCGGCAGATGCGCTGCTGTGTGGCAAGATCGGAGGTCGCCAGCCACTGGTCGCGCTGTGCCTCGAGGCGTGGCGCGTTCGGCCAGCCGAACATCGCGGAACTTCCATTGCCACGGATGTAGTTGTTGGCGGCGGGGCTGATCATCGACACGCTGAAGACATAGTTCGGATACATGCTCCAGCCGCCCTTCTCCAGTGGCTCGTGCGAGGCGAAGCGCTGCACCACCGTGCCCCAGTCGGTCGCCTGATAATCCAGGTTCATGCCGATTTTGCGGAACATGTCGGCTGCGACCTCGCTGATCGCGTTCAGCGATGGGAGATCGGTCGGTGCGAGGTAGACCAGCCGTTCGCCTTTGTAGCCAGCGGCTTCGAGATCGCGTTTCACCTTGTCCAGGTCACGCGGGCTGGTGAACGCCGCCATGCCGACGTCCGTTGCCAACGGTGACCCGGGCGTAAAGAAGCCGCAGTTGGCGCGCCATAGTGACTGGTCCTCGCCGGCAACCGCGATCATATAGTCCGACTGATTGATAGCGCCCAGCACCGCGCGCCGGACGGCTGGATTGTTGAACGGTGGCTGCGTGTGGTTAGGCCGCAGCATGCCCATCCAGGCGACAATCGTGCGCACGTTGACCACGATATTGCCGTTGCGTCGCAGCACCGGCAGCAGGTCCGCCGTCGCCTGATCCCACCAGTCCACCTCGCCCGATTGCAGCGCGGCACTCGCCGTCGCGGGGTCCGGAATCGTGTGCCACTCGACACGGTCGAAATGCGCAATCTTCGGCCCGGCAAGGAAACTCGGCTGGCCTGAATCGCGCGGCACGTAATCCGTGAATTTCTGGTACACATTCAGCGATCCCGCGACGCGTTCACCAGCAACGTAACGATACGGCCCGCTGCCGATGATTTCCGGCATTCCCTTGGTTGGCTCGGTCTGTGCAAGGTGCTCGGGAACGATGATGGCAAAGAACGCGCCGATCTTGCCCAGCGCATCGGGGATCATCGGGAACGGCTTTTTCAGGCGGAACTGGATCGTTTTGTCCGATGGCGCGGATAGTTCGTCGGTGGTGGCGAACAGCGTCTGGCCGAACGTATCGCGCCTGCCCCAGCGTTGCAGGCTGGCAACCACGTCGCGCGCACGCACCGGCTCGCCGTTGTGGAATTTCAAGCCGTCGCGCAGCGTGATCTTCCACGTCGTGCCGCCATCCTCGATAACGTGGCCCGCGACCATTTGCGGCTGAGCCTTGTAGCTTTCATCCAGCCCATAGAGCGTGTCGAACACCAGGCAGCTGTGCATGATCGTCGAAGCGGATGGCGACTGGATCGGATCGAGCAGTGTCAGGTCCTGTGACGGAACGAATTTCAGTGTGGATTCGGATGCGGAACGTGCCAGCCGAGGCGCCGCGAGTACGCCTGCGCCAGCCGCGACGGTTCCTAGAAATGTGCGCCGTTTCATGGCATCCGGTCCTTCCGTATGATCACCCCAATTTTTCGGCCGACACTGCCCCACTGTCATTGCGAGGGGAGAAGCGGTACGGCAACGTCGTCCGTGCGCATCGGACGCGAGATTGCCGTGTCGCTTCGCTCTTCGCAATGACAACGTGGGCAGTGTAGGATAGCCCAGGCATCATCGGAGACAACCAGACATGGTGGCAGCATCGCTGATCGGCGCGCCCAAGACCGATGTTGATACACCGGCTTTGCTGGTCGATCTCGATGTAATGGAGGCGAACATCCGGCGCGTGGCGGAGACCTGCCGAGCTCATGGTGTCGGCTGGCGCCCGCACACCAAGGGCCAGAAGACGCCGGAGATCATTCACAAGGAACTGGCCGCTGGCGCGATCGGTGTCACCTGCGCCAAGCTCGGCGAGGCAGAGGTGCTCGCCACGATCGGCATTCGCGACATCCTGATCGCCAATCAGATCGTCGGTCCCGCCAAGATGCGCCGGTTGCTCGAGCTGACCGCGATCGCCGATCCGATCGTCGCCGTCGACAACGTCATGCACGTCACAGAACTCGGCGCAGCGATGGAGAGTACGGGCCGAACCCTGCGCATTGTCATCGAAGTCGATATCGGCATGCACCGTGCCGGTGTGCTGCCCGGCGCCCCCGTGGTGACATTGGCGCGTGCTGTTGCCGCAGAGAAGGGGTTGCGCTTCGTCGGCGTGATGGGCTGGGAAAGCCACGCCGTCACGATCGCCGAGCCTTCCGAGAAGGCGCGCGTCGTCGCCGCCGCGATCGCGTTGCTGACATCGAGCGCCGATGCCTGCAGGGCCGCCGGCCTACCGGTCGACATCGTCAGTTGCGGCGGAACAGGTACGTTTCCGTGGTGCGCGCAACAACCTGGTGTGACCGAAATCGAGGCGGGCGGCGCGATCTTCAGCGACATGCACTACCGCACGCATTATCACCTGGATTTTCCACCAGCGCTGACTTTGCTAGCTACCGTAACCAGCCGTCCGACCGATACCCGCGTCATCATCGATGCCGGCAAGAAGGCCATGAGCAGCGATGCCGCTGCACCGATGCCACTCGGTGTGGTGGCCGAGCGCGTGGGTCTGTCTGCTGAACACGGCACAATCGTACTTGCCGAGGCCAACGATAAGCCGCGCATCGGCGACAAGCTGGAGCTGATCGTCGGCTATTCGGATACGACCGTTCATCTGCACGAGGAGATCGTGGCGGTACGGAACGGCCGGATCGAAGCAGTGTGGTGCATCGCCGGCCGCGGACGCATCAAGTAACGACGCTTCCGCGCAAATCCGCCTCGAAACGGTCGCGCCAGGCATCCAGGCTGTTGCGCCGCATCACTTCCAACATTGCCGCATGACGCTCACGCCGTTCGTCACACGGCATCGCCAGCCCGCGATCCAGCGCCGCCGCAACTCCAACCTCATCGTACGGATTGACCATCAGCGCCGCGTCCAGTTCGCGCGCCGCGCCGGCGAATTGCGACAGCACGAGCACGCCGGGATTCTCTGGATCCTGCGCGGCGACGTATTCCTTCGCCACCAAATTCATCCCGTCACGCAGCGGCGTCACCAAGCCGATGCGCGCCTCGGCGTACAGCGGCATCAGCGCATTGCGTGCGAAACCGCGGTTGAGATAGCGGAGCGGCATCCAATCAACCTCGGCGAAGCGGCCGTTGATCCGCCCAGCCTCGCCCTCCAGCTCGCGACGGATTTCGCGATAGGTCTCGATATCGCCGCGCGAGGGCGGCGCGATCTGCATGAACACGACTTGGCCCTGGTGTTGGGGATGACGTTCCAGAAAACGTTCGAACGCGGTGAAGCGCTGGCGCAGCCCCTTGGAATAGTCCAGCCGATCGACGCTCAGGATCAGCGGACGCCCCATCAGGCTCGTGCGAAGTCGCGAAGCATAACGTTGATTTGCCGGTGCCTCCGCCTGCTCGCGCACCTCGCCTACATGCACGCCGATCGGATATACGCCCGTTTTCACGGAGCGGCCGAATGCGCTCAGCCGACCGTCGTCCAGCGCGACGCCACCGGCTTCCCGCAGCAAATAGTCGGCGAAGGCCAGACGATCGGCCTCCGTCTGGAAACCCAGCAGATCGAAGTGACACATCGCACGAATCAACTCGGCATGCGCGGGAACAGTCATCAAAACGGCGGGCGCGGGAAACGGCGTGTGCAGGAACAGCCCGACATGGTTGCGCAGCCCGGCCGCACGCATCGCCTCCGCCAGACATAGCAGATGATAGTCGTGCGCCCAGATCAGGTCGTCCGGATGCACCAGCCTGGCCAATGCCTCGGCGAACAGCTTGTTCACGCGGCGATAGCCGGCGAACTCTGCCCAGTCGAACCGCGCATGGACGACCTGGTAGTGCAGCGTCGGCCACAGCGTGCCGTTGGCGAAGCCGCGATAGAACTCGTCGTAATCGCGGCGCGACAGATCGACGGTGAACAGCGTGATTGGCCCCACGGTGCGTTCCGCGTTCGCCGCCGATGCGGCATCATCGGTGATCTCGCCGCTCCAGCCGAACCAGATGCCGCCCTTCTGCTTCAGCGCATCCAGTACGCCGGCCGCCAAGCCGCCGGCCGTCGGTTCGCCTTCCGTGATCGGCGCCACCCGGTTGGAGACGACGACCAGACGCGACACTCAGGCCGCTTCCGGGATCGGTTCCAGCAACTGCTGCTTGCGCAACAGCTCGCGATAGGGGCCGGGACGCGCCGCCAGTACATCGGGCGACCCGTCGTCGATAATCCGCCCGTGATCCATTACGATGATCCGGTCGAAGCGCTTCAGCGTCGACAGCCGATGCGCGATGGCAATCACCGTGCGTCCGTGCATCAACCGATCGAGCGCATCCTGGATCGCACGCTCACTCTCGCTGTCCAGTGCGCTGGTGGCTTCGTCGAGCAGCAGGATCGGCGCGTCCTTCAGCAGAGCACGAGCAATCGCCAGACGCTGCCGCTGTCCGCCCGACAGCTTCACGCCGCGATCTCCCACCATGGTGGCGAAACCATCGGGCAACGCCTCGATGAACTCGCGGCAGTTCGCCATTTCGGCGGCGGCCAGCACGTCCGCCTCCGGCGCTTCGGGACGTGCGTAGCGGATGTTCTCCAGTACTGTGCGATGGAACAGGCTGATGTCCTGCGGCACGATCGCCATCGTGGCGCGCAGACTGTCCTGCGTCACGTCGCGAATGTCCTGGCCGTCGATCAGAACGCGGCCGCGCTCCACGTCGTAGAACCGCTGGAGCAGCGCCAGTACGGTGGACTTGCCGGCGCCTGAATAACCCACCAGCCCGACGCGCTGCCCTGGCTCGATAGACAGGTCGAATTCCCGCAGCACCGCCGCGCGCCCCGGGTAGGCGAAGCGGACATGATCGAAAACCACCTGCCCGGCACCTGGCAGCAATGCAGTCGCACCGGGCCGGTCGGGCAGTTCATGCTCGGTCAGCAGCGAGGCGATCGCTTCCTCCAGCCGGGCAAGGTGCTGCGTCAGATCGACCAGCGCCACCGCCAGATCGCGCGTGCTGTGCAGGATGCCGAACGACAGTGCGGTGATCAGCACGAGGTCGCCGACCGTGGCCTGACCCTGCTGCCACAACAGAATGCCCCAGGCGACCACGCCGGCGATCAGCACCGCTGTGATCACGGCGTGGATCAGCCGCAGCCTCTCCAGGTACAGCAGGCTGGCGCGACGCGCACCCATCTCGACACCGATCGTAGCGCCGATGCGCTTCTGTTCGCGGAACGTGGCGCCGAACGCGCGCACCACGCCCATGTTGCCGATGACGTCCACCAGTTCGCCGTCGACCGCCGCCGCTTTCGACGCGAAGCTGCGGTGCAGTGGCGTCCCGCGGCGCGCGAGATGGAAGATCAGCGCGCCAAGCCCCGCCGCCACGCCAACCAGCGCGCCCGCCATCGTCGGGTTGACGAAGCCGATGAAGATGATCGCGCAGACCACACCGACGCAGGGCGGCAGCACGTTCCAGGACCCGGTGTTCGCTGTGATGAAGGCGGCATTGGCGGTCGCCGTTATCCGGCTGGCCAGGGCGCCCGGCAGACGCTCGGCGAAGTAGCTGGGCGAATGGCCGGACAGGTGCGCGAACAGGTCCCGCCTGATGTCGCCGGTCACCGCAACAAATGTGTAAGCTGCCGCCCAGCCGCCGACGCGCCACAGCAGATTGTCGGCGGCGACCAGCACGCACAGCAAGGCAAAGGCCCACCAGATGCCGCCGTCATGGGCCGGACCGGCGGAAACGATATCAATCAGGTGCTTCAAACCGTATTGGGTGGCAACGGCGCAAACAACTGCCACCAGCACGGAAAGAAAAACGATTGCATGGCCCCAGGCATGCCGGCGGACGTAGTGCCACAGGAAGCCCAGCGGACTTGCACGAAGGCGCGAAAGATCGGCCATCTCCTGCCCCAATTTCGCCGCAATCTCTGCCATTTCACCCGACCTATTGGCTCATTACCGACAGGCAACCCGCCGATTTTTCGCCACATTCCCCATCTATAACGACAAAGTGATAAGCGCAGCCCCTATGTCAAGTCAAGCGATAGTAAAGCGGCGCTGATTACTGGTCAACACATAGAAGAAATCGGGGCTCGCCTTCATGCGTATTGCACAAATCTCTCCACTTTTCGAAGCGGTGCCGCCCAAGTTGTACGGTGGCACTGAACGTGTCGTCTATTCACTCACCGAGGAACTGGTCGCTATGGGTCACGACGTGACCCTGTTCGCCAGCGGTGACTCGATTACGTCGGCCAAGCTGGCGCCGATGCGCGAGCAGGCGCTGCGGCTGGACCCGACTGTGGTCGACTGGATCGCCATCTACATGCGGATGATGGAGCTGATCTACCGCCGCGCCGACGAATTCGACGTTCTGCACTTCCACACGGACTATTTCCCGCTGTCGTTGTTCAGCCGGCAGAAGACGCCGTTCCTCACCACGCTGCACGGCCGGCTGGACATCCCGGAGTTCAAGGATATCTACGAGCTGTTCGACGCTCCGTTGGTCTCGATCTCCGACAGCCAGCGCCGGCCGATCCCGCGGCTGAACTGGATCCGCACAGTACATCACGGCATGCCGGCCGATCTGCTCGTGCCGCAGCCGGTGAAGCAGGATTACCTGGCGTTTCTCGGGCGGATTTCACCGGAGAAGGGCGTGGACAAGGCGATCCGTATCGCCGGCGCCGCGGGATTGAAGCTGAAGGTCGCCGCCAAGGTCGATAACGCCGACAAGAAATACTATGATAGGGAGATCGCTCCGCTGATCGCGCGCAGCCCGTGGGTCGAGTTCATCGGCGAGATCAACGACAGCCAGAAGCCCGCGTTTCTGTCAGGCGCACACGCTCTGCTGTTCCCGATCGACTGGCCGGAGCCGTTCGGCCTGGTGATGATCGAGAGCATGGCCTGCGGCACGCCGGTCGTCGCATTCAACCGCGGCTCGGTGCCCGAGGTGATCGACGATGGGCTGACCGGCTTTATCGTACATGACGAGCCGACGGCCATCCAGGCGGTAGGCCGACTGGGCGAATTGGATCGCACGCTGGTGCGCCAGCAGTTCGACCGCCGTTTCACCGCGCGGCGCATGGCTGAGGACTACCTCGACCTTTATGCGGAGCTGTGCGAGCCCCAACTGCCGTTGCTGCGCGCCGTCGGAGACTGATCGCCCGCCAGGGCTGGAGGTTTATAATGCGCCGGGCAGCAGATCTGCCCGGCCCTTCCGTGATCGCGCGGGCGCCACAATCCTGTCGTTGCGCTTAGCGCAGCAACACGGCAGTCTGCCACCGGTGAGTACGGCAATCGCCGCGTAACGAAACTGGGATGGCTTCGTCCGATCCATGGTGCCCATCCGCTGCACGCTCGGGCTCAACGCACTCAATCTGTTCACCGCCGCGGTGCAGACCGGCTTCGGCCCTTTCTTCTCTGTCTATCTGACCGAGCAAGGCTGGAGCCAGGTCGATATCGGCTTTGCCCTCAGCATCGGGACCGCGTCCGTGTTGTTGCTCCAGCTTCCGGCCGGCGGCCTCGTCGACATGATCCACCATAAGCGATTCGCCATCGGCCTGGCCCTGTTGTTGATCGGCGTCAGTGCACTGATGCTGGTCGCCACGCCCACGCAGGGACCGGTCTGGGCAGCGCAGGTAACGCACGCCATCGGCAGTTGCATCATGACGCCGGCAATCGCCGCACTGACGCTGGCACTCTGTGGGCACGCCGGGTTCAGCGAGCGGCTGGGAATCAACGCGCGCTATGCTTCGATCGGCGACGCGCTGGCCGCCGGGCTGCTGGGCGCCCTCGCCTATTACATCTCCAGCCGCGCAGTGTTCATCGCCGCGATGCTACTCGTCTTGCCCGCTCTCGCCACGTTGCCGTTGTTCCGCATCAGCGATAGCGTCGATGAGAACGACCACCCTGCCCTGCTGCACCCGAAGAAGCGCAGGAGTCGGAACCACCGCCCCTGGCAGATCTATCGTGAACCTGCCTTTCATGTCTTCACGGTTGCCGCGGTGCTGTTCCAGTTCGCCAATGCGGCAATGCTGCCACTCGCGCTGAACGAGCTGACCAAGCGTACCGGTCATTCAGGTTTCGTGGTATCTGCGGCGATCATCGTGCCGCAGATCGTAGTGGCGCTGTTCTCACCCTTGGTCGGTCGCCTGGCTCAGAGCGTCGGTCGTCGCCCGCTGCTGCTGCTGGGATTCACCGCATTGCCATTGCGCGCGTTGCTGTTCGTCAGCCTGCCGGCTGCCGTACCACTGGTCGCGATGCAGGTGCTGGATGGGGTCAGCGGGGTGGTGTTCGGCCTGATGATACCGCTGATCGCCGCGGATCTGACGCGGCGAACCGGCTTTCTCAATTTCGCCATCAACTCGCTTGCTCTGGCAGGAGGTCTGGGAGCAACGCTCAGCACGACGTCGGCGGGCTGGATTGCCGACACGATGGGTGCGCCCGCTGCCTTTCTAGGTTTGGCACTGATCGGCTTGTTGGCCTTGCTGGTGATTGGGACGTTGATGCCGGAAACCCGGCCGGACAAGCCGCTCCGCCTACCGCCAGCGGTTGCCGCGGCCTGAGGCGGGGCTTTGGCACGAGCAATCTGGCGTCCTGGGCATGCTGACAGGAGGCTTCTTGGTTACCAAAGCGCAAGCTTTCCAACAGGGCGGACCCTGAACGCTTGCCGGTCCCGCCGGCGTCGCGGCGAACCGCGACCTGGGGCACCCTCTTGCAGTCCGGCCGCTGTATGGGCCTGATGGCGGCGCAACCGAATGGGGAGAGACCTATGCCCGAGGCACCGCATCTGACCGAGCTGACCGGCGATTTTCAATGCCTGCACGAATTCATCCCCGCGGCGCGGGCGAAGGTCGACAGCAATACCTGGGGCTATCTGATCGGTGCCACCGAAAGCGAGACGACTCTGCGGCGCAATCGCGCGGCGTTGGATGCGATCGCGCTGCGCCCACGCGTGCTGCGCGACGTGTCCAAGGTGGATACCAGCACCAATTTTCTCGGCATGAAGCTGCGCCTGCCGGTGATGCTGGCGCCGGTCGGTTCGCTGGAATCGTTCCATCCGGGTGGGGCGGCGACTGCGGGGCGTGGTGCGTCTGAATTCGGCGTGCCGATCATCGTGAGTTCGGTGACCAAGCCAGGGCTGGAGGAAACCGCGAAGGCGACGACGGGCCCGAAAATCTTCCAGCTTTATGTCCGCGGCGACGACGCCTGGGTGGACGACGTCGTGCGGCGCGCGGTGGACGCCGGATACAATGCATTCGCCATCACGGTGGACACCGCGGCGTACAGCAGGCGCGAGCGCGACATCTCGGCACGGTTCGTCAAGCCATGGCGCACAGCGGCCACCGGGCATTCGCACCAGGCCGGCTTCACCTGGGACAACGTGAGGCGCTTCAAGGACAAGCACACAGTTCCGTTGATCCTGAAGGGCATCGGCACGGGCGAGGATGCGGCGATCGCCTGCGAGCATGGTGTCGATGTGGTGTACGTGTCGAACCATGGCGGACGGCAGCTCGACCACGGGCGCGGTTCGATGGATGTGCTGCCTGAGGTGATGGATGCGGTGCGCGGCCGCGCTCGCGTGATGGTGGACGGCAGCTTCGCGCGCGGCACCGATGTGGTGAAGGCGATCGCGCTGGGTGCCGATGCAATCGCGGTAGGTCGCCTGTACTGCTACGCACTGGCTGCGGAAGGCGACGCCGGCGTGCATCGGTTGTTGGAGATTTTGGAGCAGGAGGTCGCCGTGGCTATGGCGCTGGCGGGTGCGCGAAGTCTGGCGGAGTTGAACCGTTCATTCCTGCATTTTGGCGCGCCGCCGGTGACGGCGCCGCATGTGCACAGCGCGTTCCCGCTGCTGTTCCCCACGCCGGAGGCACCGCGGTAGAAGCGTCGTCGGACTGACCGCTAAGGATAAGGAGGAGATCATGCGTGGTGTCGTGTTCACCGGTGGTCGTGAACTGCAAATGATGGAGTTCCCCGACCCCACACCCGGCCCTGAGGAAGTCGTAGTCGAGATGAAGGCGTCCGGCATGTGCGGCAGCGACCTGCACCAGTACCGTCGGCCGAAAGGCCAAACGCGCCAGGCGACCGGCTTCCCACAGAACCCCGATCCGGTGATTGCCGGCCACGAACCGTGCGGCGTGGTGGCCTCGGTCGGTCCCGGCGTGTCGGAGAAGGAAGCGAGGATCGGCGAGCGCGTGATGGTGCATCACTACCAGGGCTGCACGCAGTGCAACCAGTGCCGCTCCGGCTGGCAGCAGCTCTGCCAGGAGGTGCCGGTGAAGGTCTACGGCAGCAACTCGCACGGTGGCCACGCCAGGTATCTGCGGGTGCCGGCCAATACGCTGGTGCCGCTGCCGGACGAGATCAGCTTCTCCGCCGGTGCAGCTATCGCCTGTGGCTCCGGCACGGCGTACAGCGCGCTGCGGCGGATGCGGCTGTCGGGCAACGACACGATCGCGATTTTCGGCCAGGGTCCGGTAGGCTTGGCCGGCACGCAGTTCGCGAAAGCGATGGGTGCGCGCGTGATTGCACTCGACGTCAATCCCCAGCGACTGGATCGCGCGAAGGAGTTCGGCGCGGATGAAGTCGTGGACCCGGGATCGAACGATCCGGTGGCGGCAATCAAGGACCTGACGCATGGCCGCTACGCCGATCTATCGCTGGATACCTCCAGTAATCCGGAAGCGCGGCTGAACGCGATCCGCAGCACCAAGGTGTGGGGCACCATGTGCTTCGTCGGCGAGGGCGGCGACGTGAAGATCGACGTCAGCCCGCATCTGCTGCGCCGGCAGATGACACTGATCGCGTCGTGGACGTTCTCCAACATCATCCAGGCGGAATGCGCGACGTTCTGTGTCGAACGCAAGATCGACGTGGACAGACTGTTCACCCATCGCTGGAACCTTGAGCAGGCGGAGGAGGCCTACAAGCTGTTCGACAAGCAGTCGGACGGCAAGGGCGTGTTCCTGATGTGACGGACGCCCAAGTACGCAAAGACCTGGCGGCGGTCTACCGCGAGGTTGGCCGTCGTGGGTTGATCGTCGGCAGTTCCGGCAACGTCAGCCATCGTACGCGAACGGGCATGATCATCACACCTTCTGGATGTTCGGCGGACGCGCTGGATGCGGGCGGATTGGTGGCGATGACGCTCAGTGGCGACGTGAATGGCATGACAGCGCCGTCCAGCGAATGGGCGATGCATGCGGCGATCTATCTGGCCTACCCATCGGCGCAATGCATCGTGCATGCGCACGCCGATGCCTGTACCGCGCTCGCCTGCCTGAACGAAGCGC
Source organism: Acetobacteraceae bacterium (assembly GCA_035511435.1). Lineage (GTDB taxonomy): Bacteria > Pseudomonadota > Alphaproteobacteria > Acetobacterales > Acetobacteraceae > JAMXLO01. Next base: position 15,823 of record DATKFJ010000225.1, read on the forward strand.
TGCCGCCGTTCCACTACATGGTGGCGAATTTTGGCGGCAACGATGTACGGTGTGCGCCGTACGTCACATTCGGCACACCGGAGCTGGCGCGATTGGCGGTGGCGGCACTGGCGGGGCGCACCGCGTGCCTGCTGGCCAACCACGGCATGATCGCGCACGCGCCAACGGCGGAGCGTGCGTTGTCCGGAGCAATCGTGCTGGAATCGCTGTGCCGGCAGTATCTGCTGGCGCGATCGGCTGGCGCGGTGCGGATGCTGACGGCCGACGAAATGCGCGCCGCGCATGAACGGTTCAGGAGCTACGGGCAACCGGGTGCACGGGTGTAGCTGTCCGCGTTGCAGCAACCTTACACCGCCAGCAGCATCTCCGCCGGCGCGTACGGCAGACCCAGGTCGTGCGCCACCGCCTCATACGTGACCTTGCCCGCATGCACATTCAGCCCATGCAGCAGATGCGGATCGTCCGCCAACGCCTTGCGCCAGCCCTTCTCAGCCAACGCCATGACGAATGGCAGCGTCGCATTGGTCAGCGCGAACGTGGAGCTGCGCGCGACCGCCCCCGGCATGTTGGTCACGCAGTAATGCACCACGCCTTCCGCCACATATGTCGGATTGGAATGCGTGGTCGGTCGGCTGGTTTCAAAGCAGCCGCCCTGATCGATCGCGATGTCCACCAGCACGGAGCCGGGACGCATCTGTCGCACCATCTCGCGAGTCACCAGCTTCGGCGCTGCCGAACCCGGCACCAGTACCGCGCCGATCACCAGATCGGCCGCCACCACCTGCTGCTCGATCGTCGCGGCGGTGGCGAACAGTGTGGCTGCGCGAGGACCGAATTGCAGGTCCAGCTCCTTCAGCCGAGGTAACGAGCGGTCGATGATGGTGACGCTGGCTTCCAGACCGACCGCCATTCGCGCGGCATTCGTTCCCGACACGCCGCCGCCCAACACGACCACCTTCGCCGGCGCCACGCCCGGCACGCCGCCGAGCAAAATGCCAGCCCCACCCTGCTCTTTTTCCAGGCAGTGTGCCCCGACCTGCACCGACATGCGGCCCGCGACCTCGCTCATCGGCGCCAGCAATGGCAGCGCGCCGGACCGATCGGTCACCGTTTCATAAGCGATGCAGGTCGCGCCGGTATTCATCAGCCCCGCGGTCTGCACCTTGTCGGCGGCGAGATGCAGATAGGTGAACATCACCTGCCCCTGCCGCAGCATCGCGATCTCTGCCGGCTGCGGCTCCTTCACCTTCACAATCAGTTCGCACCCCGCGAACACCTCGGCCGCGCTATCCACCACCGTCGCACCCGCAGCACGATAGGCATCGTCAGAAATACCAATGCCCGCGGCAGCGTTACGCTCGACCGTCACCTGATGGCCATGCATGGTCAATTCGCGGACACCGGCGGGGGTCAGCCCGACCCGGTACTCATGGGTCTTGATCTCTTTGGGGACGCCGATCTTCACGCGCAACCTCCTTCAGCCAGGCAGAGGGAACTGCCGCAGATACGGCATATAGTCCTCCTCCACGTCGATCTGGAGGGTCGCCAGTACGCGCACCACTGCATTGTAAAAGCCAATGGTGACCGTCAGGTCCACCACCTGTTCATTGCCCAGCGCCGATTGCAGCGTGGTGAACGTGCGGTCCGACATCGCGCCATCCCGCGTCATCTCCCGCGCGGCCAGCAGCACGGTCTTCGCCATAACGTCGAGCTTTGCCGGCTTGCCCGCGGTATCGTCGATCAGCGCTGTGATATCGTCGTCGGTCACGCCGAAATCGTGGCCGATCTTCACGTGGTGCGACCACTCGTACGGCGAGCACGCCAGCCAGCCGACCTGCAGGATCGCCAGTTCGCGCAGGCGTGGGTCCAACTTACTGCCGTAGCGGATGAATTGTCCCATCCCGTTCATCGCTCGCGCGGCGCCCGGCGAGTGCGCCAACGCCCGGTGCAGGTTGATAGGACGTTTCAGCAGGTCTTGGTTTTCCGCCGAAAGGTCCGCCGTATCAAGGTAAGGCACGCTTGCCATTCAGCCCTCCTGGCTTCATCGGATATTCATCGTCTCTTGATCTCGCGGGGCCAGCATGCATCTTTAGCGTGATGGGAGTCGATTGACGATGATGCGAAGAAGCAAGGAAAACACCGTCCCGCCGCGCCCGCCGGAGCCGTTTTGGCTGGGTGGCGTGATGATCGGGCTGGGCATCGCCACGCTGGCGACCAGCGCGATCATGCTGGGCGCCGGGCTCGCGGTCGGCCAGGCTGTCACACGCGGGAAATAGCGGTCAGACGCTGTCCATTACACGATCGCGCAGGCGATTTCCGTCGCGCGCGCCAAAGAAGATGTCGGTGGTGATCTCGTCCACGCTGCGGCAGCCGGTGTAGGCCATGGTCTTGTCGGCCTCATTCTTCAGGATGTTGATCGCCTTCAGCGCTCCTGCCTCGCCGCCCACCGCTGTGCCATAAAGCGTCGAGCGACCGGTCAACACCGCCTTCGCACCCAGCGCCAGCGCCTTCACGATGTCCGAACCACGCCGAACGCCTGAATCCAGGATCACCGTCGCCCGATCGCCCACCGCCTCTGCGATCTCCGGCAACACGTCGAGCGATGCGGCCGCGCTGTCCATGTTCCGCCCGCCATGGTTCGACACGACAATGCCGTCGACACCGTAGCCCAGGGCCTTGACCGCATCATCCGGCCGGTTGACGCCCTTCAGCATCAAGATACCCGGCCAAATGTCCCGAAACTTCGCGATGTCGTCCCACGCAAGCGAATCCGCCCGCATCGCATCGCGCGCGCCAACCCCGGACAGCACCGACTTGCGGTATTCCTCCGGATAATTCTCGTGGCGTGGAAAGCCGATAGACGTGAAGTATTTCATCAGCACGCCGGTCACCCAGGCAGGGTGCCGCATCATGTCGAACGTAAAGCGCACTGTCGGATTGAATGGCAGGCCAAAACCGTTATGCGTGTTGTACTCGCGGTTCGGCGACACCGGAGAGTCCACCGTGACGATCAGCGCTTCGAAGCCGTTGCGGTTGGCGCGCTCGATCAACTGATGCGATAGCTCGCGTTGCTTCCATACATAGAGCTGGAACCACAACCGTCCGCCGACACCCGGCCCGGCCGCCTTGGCGATCTTCTCCATCGAGGTCATCGATGCGGTGGACAGTGTCAACGGTATCTTCGCCTTCGCCGCCGCCTTGGCGAGTTCCAACTCGCCCTCGTGCCAGCACAGACCCGCGGCACCGGTCGGTGCGATCGCCATCGGTAGACTGGCCGGCTTGCCGAACAGCGTGGTGGCGACACTGCGCTTGGACACATCGACCAGCGCGCGATGGCGCAGTTTGATGCGCTCGAACGCGGCGCGGTTGTTGCTGACCGCGAGATGATCCTCGGTGGCGCGATCGACGAATTCGAACACGCCCTTCGGCAAGCGTCGCCGCGCGGCCGCACGTAGATCGTAGATGTTGAGGCAGCGGTCGAGGCGAGCCATCACACCGTATCCATGACCATGTCGCGCAACCTGTTGCCCTGGCGGCCACCGAAGAAGATGTCGGCGGTGACCTCGTCCACCGAACGGCAGCCGGTATAGGCCATCGTCTTGTCCAGCTCATTGCGGATCAGGCTGATCGCCTTGAACGCACCTGCTTCGCCACCAACGGCCGTGCCGTACAGTGTGGCGCGTCCGGTCAGGACTGCCTTGGCACCGAGCGCCAGCGCTTTAGCGATATCGGAACCGCGCCGCACGCCCGAATCCAGAATAACCGTACCACGGTCGCCCACCGCCTCGGCGATATCGGGCAGCACATCGATCGACGCCACCACGCTGTCCATATTGCGACCGCCATGGTTGGACACAACGATGCCGTCGACGCCGTACTCCATCGCCTTCACCGCATCATCCGGCCGGTTGATGCCCTTGATCATCAGAATGCCCGGCCACTTGTCGCGGAAGATCCTGATATCCTCCCACGACAGTGAGTCCTGTCGCGTCATCTCGGCGGTGGTCGGGTCGTTGCGGGACATCCGGCGATATTCGTCCGGGTAGTTCTCGTTGCGAGGCATGCCGATGGTGGTGAAGTACTTCATCAGCACATTGGTGAACCACACCGGATGCCGCATGATGTCGAGGGTAAATCGCATGTTGGGCGTGAACGGCAGCAGAAAGCCGTTATGCGTATTGTACTCTCGGTTCGGCGGCACGATAGTATCGACCGTGACAATCAATGCCTCGAAACCGGCGCGATTGGCGCGTTCGATGAGCTGATAGGAGAACTCGCGGCGATTCCACACATAGAGCTGAAACCAAAGCCGCCCGCCGACGCCGGGACCGGCTTCCTGCGCGATCTTTTCCATCGACGTCATCGCACCGGTCGCCAGCGTGAACGGGATTTTCGCCTTGGCCGCCGCCTTCGCCAGTTCAAGCTCGCCTTCGTGCCAGCACAGGCCCGCGGCACCGGTCGGCGCAATCGCCATCGGCATCGACACCGGCTTGCCGAACAGCGTAGTGGCCATGCTGCGGCCGGAGACATCGACCAGCGCGCGGTGCCGCAGCTTGATACGCTCGAAGGCATTGCGGTTGTTGGCGACGGCAATGCCGTCCTCGCTGCCGCGATCGACAAATTCAAACACGCCTTTCGGCAGGCGGCGCTTCGCCGCCGCACGGAGGTCGTACACATTCAGGCAACGATCGAGCGCGGTCATGGACTTCTCCCCAGGTGACGGAATGATGAAGCCAGGCCGGGGGATGTCAAGCGATGGAGTGGCCAGTCACTGCGAGAAGCGCGGTAGATCGTGCGCCGGCCTAGCGGTCACCCACCTCCCGCAACACCTCGGTCTTCACCGCCAGCACTTCGCCCAGCCACACCGCATTCAGCGTGTGATCGTCGCGCGGGCGACCGGATTGCGGATGCACCAACACGGTCAGCCCCATACGGTTCATCATCAGAAACGGCACCAAGGTGGGGAATACCTCGGGCGCGAACGCAATCTGATACATCGCCTGCACGTGCGGGCCCACCGGTTCATCGTGCCAGCTTCCCATGCGCATGGTGAAGCGTTCCTCTACCCACTTGCGCAGCAGAGCGGCGCGATCCTTGCTGTCGGTGTCGTAATAGACGTGCGCGTGGTAGTCCTTGATCGCGGCGATCTCCTTGGGTGCGTCCTGCATCATTCAGTCCTCCTCCAACAGACGTCTCACCTCGCGCTTGGTCACCTTGCCGTAGCCGGATTTCGGCAGTTCGGACCAGAACACGAAGCGCGTCGGCCATTTGTATTTCGCCAACCGGCCATCGAGAGATGCCAGCAACTCAGCGTCGGTCACAGACGCGCCTTCCGCCAGCACCAGCACGGCGGCACCGCTCTCGCCCCAGCGTTCATCGGGTACACCGACGACGCACGCCTCCGCCACGGCGGGATGGGTCAACAGCGCCTCCTCGATCTCGCGTGGATACACGTTGGACCCGCCGGAGATGTACATGTCGGACGCACGGCCGGTGATGTAAACAAAGCCACGGTCGTCGACATGCCCAAGATCACCTGTGTGGAACCAACCGAAGCGCATGGCCTGCGCGGTCGCTCCCGTATCATTGTGATAGCCGGCGAAGACGCCCGGGCCACGCACGCAGATCTCGCCCGTGACGTCCGACGGCAGTTGATGGCCTTCAGTGTTGAGAATGGTGATCTCCATGCCGGTCCGCGGATAGCCGCAACTGCCAACCGGCATGTCGTCATCCACGCTATGCAAAGCAGGCGGCAAAACGGTGATATTGCCCGTCACCTCCCCCATGCCGAAATATTGCACCAGCACCTGGCCCAGCTTGCGCAGTGCGTGCTGCTGATCGGCACGATACATCGGCGAGCCGGCATAGATCACGTAGCGCAGCGACGAATGGTCATACCGATCAACCGCATCATGCCGCGTCAGCATCGTCAGGATGGTCGGCACGGTGAACATGTTGGTCACACGATACCGCTCGACGAGTTGCCACGCCTCCTCGCAGTCCAGCCGCTCGCCTGACAACAGTACGGTCGCGGCACCGCGCGTCACCTGCGGCAAGGCATGCACACCGGCACCGTGCGACAGCGGTGCAACCACCAGCGAGACGTCCTGTTCGGTGGTCGCCGGCATCAGGTCGCACAGATGATTGGTGATCACGTATTCCATCTGCCCATGCGTCAGCACGCCGGCCTTGGGTCTCCCCGTGGTCCCGGAGGTATAGAAAAACCACGCTGCATCATCGCGATCGACATCGACCGGACGCTGGACGCGGTGACCGGAAGTTGCCAGCGCTTCCCATGACAGATCGCCCGCACCAATCCAGACATGCAGGCGAGCATCGAGGTTTTCCGCACGCGCGCCTGCCGCATGATCCGGAAACGCCGCGTCGAAGATATGCACCGTCGCGCCGGACGATTGCGCCAGATACGCAACCTCGGTCGGCGTCAGACGGAAGTTTGTCGGCACCCACACCGCACCCAGCATCCACGACGCCCACATCGACTCCAGCACGGCATTGGAATTGCGCGCGTGCAGCAGGATGCGGTCGCCCTTCCGCACGCCCCGTTCGGCGAGCGCACCTGCGGCCGCCTGAACCCGGAAACAAAACTCTGCCCAGGTCCAGGTCCGATCACGCCAGATCAGAGCCGGTCGATGCGGAAACCGCCGCGCGGTCTGCAGCAGCAGATGCGCGAGATTGCTTGTCGGGATCAGCGAGCCGCCTCCAGGATCGATACGTAGTTCGCCACCGCCGCACCGCCCATGTTGAACACGCCGGCGATGTCCGCCTTCGGCAACTGCATCGCACCCGCCTGGCCGGTAAGTTGCATCGCAGTGATCGCATGCATGGAAACACCGGTGGCGCCGATCGGGTGGCCCTTAGCTTTCAACCCGCCGGATGGATTGACTGGCAGCCGACCGTCTTTCGCAGTCCAGCCTTCCAATATCGCCCGCGCACCCTGCCCTGGCGCAGTCAGCCCCATCGCCTCGTATTCCAGCAGTTCGGCGATGGTGAAGCAGTCGTGGGATTCGACGAACGAGAGCTCATCCAGCTTCACGTTCGCTACGTCCAATGCACGCCGCCAGGCCTCCGCGGCGCCCTCGAAGCTGGTGATGTCGCGCTTGGAGATCGGCAGGAAATCATTCACCTGCACCGCCGCGCGGAACCGCACCGCCTTGCCCATGGCGCGCGCGGTCTCCTCGTCGGTCATCACCAATGCGGCAGCGCCATCCGACACCAGCGAGCAATCGGTACGCTTCAGCGGTGGCGCGACATACGGGTTCTTCTCGCTGACACGCCGGCAGAACTCGAAGCCAAGGTCCTTGCGCATCTGCGCGTAGGGATTGTCGACACCGTTCTTATGGTTCTTCGCCGCGATCGCCGCCAACGCATCCGACTGGTCGCCGTAGCGTTGGAAATAGCGCTCCGCGATGCGCCCGAACACGCCGGCGAAACCGGCGGGGATGTCGGCTTCCTCCTTCTGGTAGCTGGCCTTCAGCAGGATGTCGCCAATCTCGGCACCCGGTGTCGCGGTCATCTTCTCGACGCCGATCACCAGGGCGAAGCGTCCGCGCCCGGCGGCGAGGAAATCACGCGCGCCGTGCACCGCCGCGGAACCTGACGCGCAGGCGTTCTCGTACCGCGTGATCGGACGGAAGCGCAGCTCCGGTATGTGCTGCAACACCAGCGACGCCGGAAAGTCCTGCTTGGAGAAACCGTTATTGAACAGGCTGATGAAGCTGCCCTCTATCTCGCCGGCTGCGATGCCGGCGTCTTCGATCGCTGCGCCAGCGACCCGGCCGATCAGCGATTCGATGTCCGGGTCTTCCAGTTTGCCGAACGGCGAGTGTGCCCAACCAACAATGCAGGCTTCGGTCATGGTGGACTCTCCTGATCTGACAGCCAAATTCTAGCCGATCGGAACCCCTGAGGCGACTCACGGAACTTCGGGAGGGCTAGCCTGTGGCCGGCACCTACTCTGCCGCCCCGCTCCGGATCACATCGGTGCCTCCTGGTCTTCTCTTGATCTGTCATCGCTCAGTGAGCCCGACGGTGACATGCGCGCTTCCCTGGCACCGCGGCTGTCAGTACTCCGGTCGTCGACCCCGTTAGGCGCCTTCTGGTAGGCGTATATCGCTATGTATTGATTAGTCCTGCCTGCACCCCAGCCTGGCGAGGTTCCCTGAAGCTGGTAACCGAAGCCATGTTGTTCCAGAAGCTGCAGTGTGACCGAGAGATCGTCGACGTCCCGCTGTATGTGATGGTGATACTCCAGATGCAACTGTCGCACGCGCCGCAACGTGTTGGCGGCTGCCAGCTCCGGAAGGACCGATGTTTCAGCACCTTCGATGTCCATCTTAAGAAGGTCTACATCCGTGGTAAGAAAGTTCGACAATCGCCTTGCAGGTACCTCGGTGCGAGTACCAGAGGCGCGCTCCGGCAAAGTGCTCATCATTAACGAGCTCTTGGTCTGCCCCGACTGATAGAAAGCGATAGTGCCGTCATAATCGGTCAGCGCGCAGTTATGGACCGTGACATCCGACAGGCCATTCTGTTCTATGTTCCGCTGCAGAATTGCAAATGTGTCCTGGTCAGGTTCGAACCCAATGATTTTGGCTCCTGGATACAGCCGTTTGAAGAATAAGATGGATATGCCGATGTTGCTGCCGCAGTCGACAATAAATGGATATCGCTCTGACGAGTGGAAAATATAGGCTCCGAGTACAAAGATTTCCCGATAAAGATATCGCAGCTGGGCCGCATCCGCGTAGGACACATTATAGCCGAGTAGCTGCACGGGATTCGGCAGGTATCGGTCGGCGATAAAATTCATCCGCGCGATTGACGCGAGCGTAACCTTGCGAGGCATCGCCAAAGCCGCGGGCATTTCGTGCAACTGCCGAAACTGGTAGCCGGACTGAAGCACCGCCTTAATCGATTTCACTAACATGGCAAGCTCGCTACTGTTGCAAATACCGGCAGCCGCACATCAGCCGCGCGCTCAACTGAAGCCGCCGACGCCAGCATAGTTGGCGCCTCCTTCGCCGATGTCCAGCGGCTTGCAGCCGGATCGCGCGTCCCTAATCAGCGGTCCAGCCGCCATCGATCAGCAAGCTTTGCCCGGTCATGTACGCCGATGCATCGGACGCCAGAAACACCGCCGCACCAACCATGTCGCCCGGTGTGGCGAAGCGGCCCATCGGCGTGTGGTCCAGCAGCCGTCTGCCGTGCGTGTCATGCTCCAGCAAACCGTGGGTCAGATCGGTATCCACCCAACCGGGGGCCAGCGTGTTGATCCGCACGCCGCGCTTCGCCCAGTCTAACGCGAGCGCGCGTGTCAGCATTTCCACCCCGCCCTTCGATGCGCAGTACGGCACCGAGCGCAGCAGACCCACATGCCCGGCCACCGAACTGATATTGATGATGGACCCAGCGCCCTGCTCCACCATCACACCGCCCAGATGCTTGCAGCACAGGAATGTGCCGGTCAGGTTGATGTCGATGATGCTCTGCCAGTCGTCCAGGCTGATCCGATCGATGTCGCGGAAGATCGGGTTGATGCCGGCGTTGTTCACCAGCACGTCGATGCGCCCGCAGCGCGCAACCACCGCATCACGCAACGCCAGCACATCCGCTTCACGCGACACATCGGCGACCTGCACGCTGGCTGGCTCGCCGATCGCCGCAGCCGCGTCGGCTAGCGTTGCCTCCGTGCGTCCTGCCAGCACCACCCGCGCGCCGTGCCGCGCCAGCCCTTCGGCGATCGCGCGGCCGATGCCGCGGCCGGCGCCGGTTACCACCACCACCTTCCCGGTGAGATCGAACTCGCTCACCAGTTCGGTCCCTGCCGCGCGATGCGCTGCGCGAGCGACCAGCGATGCACTTCGGACGGACCGTCGTAGATACGGAAAGCGCGCACTTCGCGGAAGATGCGTTCCACCAGCGTCTCCCCGGTGACCCCTTGCCCGCCCAGCACCTGCACGCAGCGATCCACCACGCGCCAGATCGCCTCCGAGCAGAACACCTTCGCGATGGACGACTCCGTCGTGCCCCGCGCGCCCTGATCCAACAGCCAGGCCGTATGCCAGATCGCCAGCCGGCTCATGCGGATGTCGATCTCGTTGTCCGCGAGCATGAAGCCGACGCCTTCGTGGTTCACCAGTTTCGCACCGAACACTTCGCGCCGACCGGCGTATCCCGCGGCAATATCGTGTGCCCGCCGAGCGGCACCCAGCCAGCGCATGCAGTGGGTCAGCCGCGCCGGCGCCAGCCGTACCTGCGCATAGCGAAACCCCTTGCCCGGTTCACCCAGGATGTCGCCGGCCGGCACGCGCAGATCATTGAACCGCACCACGGCGTGGCCGCCGGCGAATGCCTGGTCCAGGCTGTCCATCGTGCGCACAATCTCGATGGCTGGCTGATCCATATCGGCCAGGAACATTGTTGCTGCACCGTCTTCGCCCTTCGCCATGATGATCGCGAACTTCGCGCCCTGCGCGCCGGTGATGAACCACTTGTCGCCGTTGATCACCCAATGGTTGCCGTCCTTCACCGCCGTGGTCGACAGCGCCGATGGATCGGAACCCGCGCCGGGTGCCGGCTCGGTCATGCAAAAGCACGAACGAATGTCGCCACGCGCCAGCGGCCGCAGCCAGCGTTCCTTCTGCTCGGGTGTGGCGACCACCTCCAGCAGGTGGATGTTGGCTTCGTCGGGCGCGAAGATGTGCATCGCGACGGAACCCAGCAGCGAATAGCCGGCTTCCTCGAACACCACTGCCTTGCCGACATTGTCCAGTCCCAGTCCGCCAAATTCCACCGAGGCGTGTGGCGCCAGCAGGCCAGCCTCGCGCCCAAGGGCCACCAGTTCGCGGCGGAATTCTTCGGTCGGACCGTGCGCGGTCTGCCGTTTGTCGGCCTCCAGCGGAATGATCTTGTCGAGGATGAAACCGCGAGTCCGTCGCTGGAGGTCCTGCAGTTCGGGCGAGAGGGAGAAGTCCATTGTCCAGCACCTTCACTTTGGATTGGCGAATACGCTGCGCTTGTCCGCCCTACGGCCGAGTGGCCCGCATCATTCTCGCAGGGCGCAAAAGCGGGCGCATACCGCCGACCACACCATCAGAACGCGCGTCCTTGCGCGATCTCGTGGGCAAATTCGACGATGCCGCTGCCAATCGCGGTCAACCCTGCATAGCGCGGCTCGATGGTCGCGCCGCTGCGATAGCGATAACCGAGTTGCAGGAAGATCACACCCAGCTTGTACATCGCCAGCACGCGATGGAACAGAAAGTCGGACATGTCGAGGCCACTCAGCGCGGAGTACGTCTCCACCGCAAGCTGGCGCGGATAGAAGCCGCCCTCATCGGCTGGCATTTGCGCCATGTCATGCAGCGCCGGCGGGTCATCGGCGTGCACCCAGTAGCTTAGCAGCGTCGCGAAATCGAACAGC
>DATKFJ010000226.1:0-23371 GCA_035511435.1 Acetobacteraceae bacterium
GCCGGCATCGGCCCGGAGATCATCGTCAAGGCGTGCCGCCGTCTGAAGCCTCGCATCGATGCCGGCGGCCTGCGCCTGTTGGTAATCGGCCACCGGTCCGCACTGCACGCCGCGCGCGAACTGCTGCACGAAACGCTGGAATTCCCCGAAACCGACAATGCACCGCTGGGCTTCCTCGCCGCCGGCGCGGAATCCGGAACAATCCGCTTCGGCGAGATCGCGCCGGAGGCCGGCCGCTTCGCCTACCTCGCGATGGAACGCGCCGTCGAACTCGCCATGGCCGGCCGCATCGACGCCATCGTCACCGCGCCGCTCAACAAGGAAGCGCTGAACCTCGCGGGCTACCACTACGCCGGGCACACCGACATGCTGTCGGCGCTGACCGGAACCCCCGGTTCGATCATGCTGCTTGCGCACGGCGACATGCGCGTGGGGCACGTCACCACCCATGTCGCGCTGGCCGATGTGCCGCGGCTGCTGACGCCCGAACGCCTGCGCCGCACCATCGACGCGACATATCAGGCGGTCCGCGACCTCGGCATTCCGCATCCCCGCGTCGCGGTCGCCGCGCTCAATCCGCATGCCGGCGAGGGCGGCCTGTTCGGTCGCCAGGACATCGAGATTACCGCTCCCGTCGTGCAGCAATGCCGCTCCGAGGGGCTGGACGTGACCGGCCCGGTCCCCGGCGACACGGTGTTCGTCAAGTTGCGCGCGCGGCAATTCGACGCCGTGGTGGCGATGTATCACGATCAGGGTCACATACCGGTGAAGCTGCTGGGCTTCGATGTCGACCCTGCGACCGGGACATGGCGCGCCCTGTCAGGCGTGAACATCACTCTGGGGCTGCCGGTGATCCGCACCTCGGTCGATCACGGCACCGCGTTCGACATCGCCGGCAAGGGCATCGCGAACGAAGAAAGCCTGATCGAGGCGATTGACTACGCCGAACGCCTGGCCGCGACACGGCGCGCCAAGGCCGCCTAGATCCGCCCCTGGTCATCGCGGGTTCCGTAACGGCCGGTGTTGCGCATACCCCGGTGTGGCGCATGCCCCGATGTGGCGCATGCCCCGGTGTGGCGATCGGCCCCCGGCGTCGCGATCGGCATCGTCGCCCGCGGCGACTTCCGCGGGCTGGAACAGGATCGGCTGGACGAGGAGACCGGGATTTGGGAACGGATGCGCTAACGGGAGCGCGGGCGCCTCAGCAGGTTCGACAGTAGACGCACGGCCTGAAAAATCAGCGACGAGACAGCGATCGAGCTGACAGCGCTTTCCACCGCCCGTTGACGTACCGCCAACGCTTCCAGCTCAACGCGGCCAGGCGCCGACCGGGTCGCCAGGAACGCCAACACCATCGCCAGCACGAAGTCCGCACCACCCAGGATCAACGCGGCATACTCGTCCCGCAAGGTCTGCCGGATCCAGTACCAGGCGGCGAGGTGAACGAATATCACCGCACCAATCAGGAAACCCATGGCGATCATGCCGAATGCGGCACGGATCACGGTGCGCTGCGCTCGCTGGCGGAGGCGAAGACCTTCCGCCTCCGCCGCGATGCGTGCCAGACGGAAGGTTCGCATGGATTATCGCAGCACGCGGCCCAGTGCGTAGCCGACCCCTGCCGCGATCAGGATCGCCAGCAGCGGTTGCTCACGGACCTTACCCGACACCGTCTCGGCCTGCCCGCGTACCGCATCGGCCGCGCCATACATGGCGGCCTCGGCACGGCCAGCCGCATCGGCAACCGCCGGTGTCACCCGATCCTTCATCAGCGCCTCGACCTGCGCGCGCAGCCGGGCGATCTGGGTCGTCGTATCTTCCACTTTACTGGTTGCGCTCTCGGTAAAGCTTGACATGGCTCGTCATTCCTCTGCTTCCATCGGGTTCCCCCTACAGGGGCGTCCACGATCACCGGGACTGATAGATACATACGGGGATCGAGCACATGGCACGCTGCACTCTTGCGCGAGCCAATGCGAAATTGAATCGGGCGAACCCTGCGTCAGTGCCTACGCGACCGGTTCGGGCTCCGCCAACGCAACCGTCGGCCGCAGCTTGTCGGCCATCGTCCGCAACAGTTCGGGCACCGCCGCTCCAGGCACTGCGGGGCTGAAAAAATAGCCCTGGACCTCGTTGCAGCCAGCTTGCGCGAGCGCATCGAGCTGTTCGCGTGTCTCCACCCCCTCGGCCGTGGTCGCCATGCCCAGGTCGCAGCCAAGCGTGGTCACCGCTCGCACGATCGCAATGCAATCCTTCTTGGTGCACAGATCGCGAACAAACGTTTGATCGATCTTGATCCGGTCAAACGGAAAGCGCCGTAGATAGCTCAACGATGAATAGCCGGTGCCGAAATCGTCCATCGCGATCCGCACGCCAAGTTCCTGGAACTGGCGCAGGATCGCCAGGGTCGCATCGGTGTCTTGCAGCATGACGGTTTCGGTGATCTCCAGCTCCAGCCGATCCGACCGCAGGCCGGATTCTTCCAACGCCTGGACGACCGCGGCCACCAGGTTCCGGCTCTTGAACTGCACCGGCGACAGGTTCACCGCAATCCGCATGTTGCCTGGCCAGCTCACCGCGGCGGCGCAGGCCTCGCCCAGCACCCACTCGCCAATCGGCACGATCAGGCCGATCTCTTCAGCCAGCGGGATGAACTGAATGGGCGGAATCAACCCCCGTTCCGGATGACGCCAGCGCAGCAGGGCCTCGAAGCCACTCACCGCTTTCGTCCGCAGATCGATCTGCGGCTGATAGAACAATTCAAGCTGGCCGGCGCGTACCGCGTGGCGCAGATCGAGTTCCAGCAGGCGGCGCGCCTGCATCTGCGCATCCATCTCGGCATGGAACAGGCGGCAGATGCCGCGGCCGTCTAACTTCGCGCGACACAGCGCAAGATCGGCACTTCTCAGCAGTTGGTCGGGATCCATCCCGTCCTGCGGCGCGAAGGCAATGCCGATGCTGGTGCCGATGACGATCTGGTGCCCGGCGACCTGGAATGGCGTCCCCAGCAGGTTGATCAGCCGTTGCGCGGATCGCGTGGCGTCGGTCGGACTTTCGAGCTCGGTCTGCACGATGGCGAATTCATCGCCGCCAAGCCGCGCAACCATATCGATATCGCGTGACTGGCCTACCAGACGCGCCGCCACAGCCTTCAGCAGCGCATCGCCGATCGGATGGCCAAGTGTGTCGTTGACCGCCTTGAATTGATCGAGATCGAGGCACAGCAGCGCCAGACCCTTCCCACGCCGCGCCCGCACCACAGCCTGTTCGAGCCTCTCGCGGAACAGCACGCGGTTCGGCAGATCGGTCAACGCATCGTGGTTCGCCATATGGGTGATCTGGGCTTCGGCCTTGCGGCGTTCGGTGATATCCTCATAGGTGCTGAGCCAACCAGCCGCCATAGGCTGATGTGTGATCATCAGCGTGCGGCCATTCGCAAGCTCCCAGTGCAGCGTTGCCCGTGATCGCGCAGCGACCAGCTCGCTTCGCCGTCCGTTCAATGCGTTCATGCCGGCCCGTTTGATGGCTCCCGCCGCAATGATCTGCTGGGCCACTTCATCATAGGTCATGCCGGGAACGATGGCGCCGTCAGGCAGGTCGAACAGCTCGCTGAAACGACGGTTCGCCACCACGATCCTGCTCGCATCGTCAAACATGCAAAGACCATGACCCATGTTGTTCAGCGCGGTGTCCAACAGCACCGCTTGTGCTCGCAGTTCATCCGCCGCCCGCTCCCGTTCCTGCGACAGCGTCAGTTCCGATTCGGCGATCGCCAGTGACGCTTCCGCCTCGAGCTGCGCGGCGTTGGCTGCGTGCAATCTTTCATAGCTGCGCAGGTGGCGAATACCCAGCAGCACGATCGCTGCGATCACCAGCTCCAGCAGCGCGGCACCGCCGATCAGCGTCAGCTTCGCGGAACGCCAGCCCGCGAGCGCGGATTGGACGGTGTCGGTCGCAACGACGATCAGTGGGAAATGCGCCGTTCGCTGCGGCGCGATCAGCCGGTCCAGACCATCGATCAGGCCAGGTCGCCGAACGATCTGGCCACTTCTCGCAGCGACCAGGCGTTCGAAAGTGCCAGGTGCACCATACGGGCGCCCAACGTCCGCCTCGCGATGAGGATTGCGGGCCAGCATGATCCCGTCGTCTCGATAAAGCGCGAACGTCGCATCGTCGCTCACCATGATCCGGGAAAACAGCGCCTCAAAATAACTCAGCCGAATCCCACTGCCGACGATGCCGATGAATTGCCCGTCGGCACCGATGAACCGACGGCCATAAAAAATCACCCACGATCCGTCGCCACGATTGCGAAATGGCGTGCTGACGACCGACGTGATGCTGGGGTCCTCGTTGAGCGCCCGAAAGTAATCCCTGTCGTGCACATCGATGTCGGGTACCGGCCAAAAATGCGAGAGGTTCAAAATTCGGCCATGCCGATCGATCAGCATGAGGACATCCGCGCTGGGCAGTCCGGCGATGCGATCGTTCAGATTCTGGTTGATCTCCAACGAGGCCATCCGGCTGTCGAATTTTTCCGGCGTGTCGATGCCGAGTTCGCGCATGTGCTCGATCAGCGCGTTCTGCGCGAGCTGAACAGTCTGGAAACTCCGGTCGATCTCCTCGTCCAGCACCAGCGCGAGGTTCTTCAGGTCCCTCGCGGATTCTTCGACGGCGTCGCGTCGCAGCGAGACAACCAGCAGCGCCGCGCCGGCCGCCAGCACCAGGCCGATGAACATGCCACCGCACAGCAGCAGGTATCTGACACGGGCGCGGTGGACCAAGGGCGCAAGACCGGCGATGTTGAACAGCATTGGCGCGGTCCGTTGTGAAGCGACGACATTTGCCGGGAAACCTCTGAAATCGCAGTTAACGAAGCCCCGGAGCGGTTGCCGCGAAGCCTCGCCCGCCGGCACCGCCATCCGCGGTTCGCCGCCGTGCGCCTCCGGTGGGTGGCATCACGTCTTCGTTCGCCCGGATGTAACCGCACGGCGGGCGTATCAATTTCAGTGTGTCAGTTCTGATCCGTAACTGACTGACGCGCACCGTGCCGCCGCTGGCGGGGCGCTGCCGGCGTCGCTTTTCAAGGAACAACCAATGATTAAAGTCCGCAACATCGCCGCTCTACTGGCCATTTCCAGCGTTGCAGCGTTGGCTGCCTGCTCGGGCAACAGCAACAGCCAGCCAAGCCGCATCAGCTATGCCGCGCCACAGCCGCCGGCAGTTTCGCCGAACCTGATCGCGCAGGTGCAGACGCGTCTGCAACAGGCAGGCACCTACAATGGCAATGTCGACGGCCTGTGGGGCCCCGCCACGGAGGCCGCGGTTCGCAACTACCAGCAGCAGCACAGCCTGAATGCGACCGGCCAGTTGGACGTGCCAACGCTCGCGGCGCTCGACGTGGGCAGCGCCAGCAAGACCTATGGGAACGCTCAACCGGCCGTCACGACGCAACCGACCACGAACCCGCAGCCGAACAGTCAGACCTACGGCAGCAATTACAACCCGCCGGCCGCAACCGATACGTCGAACACTATGGCGACCCCGCCAGCCGCCAACCCGACGCACTGATCGCAGCCCGCGCGATGCATTCCGTGCGAGCCGAGGCCCTGTGAGCCGAGGCCCTCCGTGTGAGCCGAAGCATTATCCGGCCTCGGCTCGCCGGTGCGTCAGGGCGTGCGGTATTTGCCCTCGCCTACTCGGCTGCCGGCTGCTCCAGACTAAGCAGTGAACGCCCGCGCGTTTCCGGCAGCATCAGCAACGCCACGATCATCACGCCATACGCGGCTATGCTGAACAATGCGATTGCCAACGTCAGCCCCAGACGCACGGCAAGAAATCCCACCATCGCCGGAAACAGCGCGCCGATGCCGCGACCTGCATTGTAGCAGAAGCCCTGCCCGGTGCCCCGCACCGCCGTCGGGTAAAGCTCGGTCATGAACGAGCCCATCGGCGAGAACATGATCAGCGAGACATACCCAAGCAGGAAACCGACCGGCAGAAACCACGCGTTGCTCAGTGGCGCGAACAGATAGACCATGGTCAGAACGACCGAGCCGATCGCGGACAGCATGAAGGTGCTCTTCCGTCCGAGCGCGTCGGCGAGATAAGCGCCGGTGAGGAAGCCGAAAAACGCGCCGAGGATCAGCACCAGCGTGTAGCCGCCGGTACCGACGGCCGAGATGCCGCGCACCGTCTTCAGATAGGTCGGCAGCCAGACGGTCAGTGCGTAGCTGCCGCCCTGCGCGCCGGCAACCATCATGGCAACACGCCACGTGGTGGATCGGTACGGCGGTTTCAGCACCGAGAATATGTGCATGACCCCGCCGGGCGCCTCCCGATTGCGTCGGATCTCCGGTTCCTGCACAAACCGGCGAATCCAGAACACCAGCACCGCGGGGGCCAGCCCGATCCAGAACAGGCTGCGCCAGGCATATTCTTCCGGCAGCACTGCAATCAGCAAAGTGTACAGGATCGCCGCCGCGCCCCAGCCGATCGACCAGCCGGTCTGCACCAGGCCGACCGCTCGCCCGCGGTAGCGATCCTGGATCACTTCGCCCATCAGTACCGCGCCGGCCGCCCATTCGCCGCCGAAGCCCAGGCCCTGCAAGGCGCGAAACAGAAAAAGCTGGTTGAAGTCCTGCGCAAACCCGCACAGGAAGGTGAACACCGCGTACCAAAGGATGGTGAACTGCAGCACCCGGACGCGACCCCAGCGATCCGATAGCGCCCCCGCGAGCCAGCCGCCGAACGCCGATACCAGCAAAGTGATGGTGCCAAGTTCACCGGCCTCAGCGGTCGTGATCTTCCACAGCGCAAGCAGGCTCGGAATCACGAAGGAGAAGATCTGCACGTCGAGTGCATCGAGCGACCAGCCGCCGAAACAGGCGAGCATGGTGCGGCGCTCGCGGGACGTGAGATCGAAGAGCCAGGAGAACATGACCTTTCGTCCTTTGCTTGTCGTGCGCCGCATTTGGCCAGCGGTCGGATCCCAGCGGTCGGATAGACGCCGTGGAGGCTGCAATATCGTGGGTGCCGAAGCAAGTAATGCTCCACGCGGGAGGCATGCATGTGCCTACGCGTGCAGCGACATTCCGACTTGCTGCGCGGGATGGCGATATGGTCCGCGTCGGGGTTCCGGGCGGCCTTCGACTGCCCGTGTCTCTACCTGCGTCCGCTGCTGTGCCAGATCACGAATCGGTCCGCATTGCCGTAAGCTTCGTGCTCTACCGCGTTGCTGTCCGCGACGTAGCGCGCAGCGAAACCGTCGACGCCCCAGCGGCGATACTGCATGACGTGCGTCAGCTCATGTGCCCATAGCTTCAGGTCGGTCTGCGCGTCGGTCTCGTGGTTGAAGACCACCACGTCCCCGAGTGTGATCGCCGCGACATCGCCATACTGAAACGCGAGCGCCGGCATCGCCAGGTCGGTGATCGCACCGGTGCGGAAACGCACCTCGCGCAACAAATCGGGCGGAAAGTAGCCGATAAGGCCCGCAACGATCTGCCGCGGCACCGGCTGTGTGCCGGCCGTCATGGTTTCGCGTCGCGATTCGGTGATCCATTGTGCCAGTAACTGCGCCGCCAGCTCCTGCATGTCCTGGCCCAGCACCACACTGGCCGGCGCATACACCCCATGCCCGCGCGCCGGGGCGGCGGCGCCCACCAGCCCAGCGGTCAGAACAAGAAAAACGGCGCGACGGCGGGTCACGCCGGGACGCTGTTCCGGGTGACCCGCCGTCATGACCGAGGCGGTCAAATCACGTGGAAAAGATAGAGTATGATAATGATCGGGAGCGGAATGCCAACTGCCCAAAGCAATATGCCGCGCATCATGAGACCTCGATCGCCAGTGGGATCGTCAGTAGCAATCGACATACCATGCAAATAATGCATGGCAGTTCGATGGCAGATCGCATCACGCTTCAGTGCCCGGCACGCCATACGTTCACGTACACGCGTGCGGCGGACGCCCCGTGCTCGCGTGCGGCGTCCGCCGACGGCGACGCGAAATTGGCGGGGCTGATCCGCCTACAGCTTCACACGCACGCCGGCGAGGAACGACGGCCCCGGTGTCTGATACCCGTTCACCGGCTCGAAACGCGAATAGAACAGGTTGCGGCCGTTGGCGTATAGCTGCACGTGTGGCGCGACATCGTACGTGACGGTCAGATTGGCGATCAGCCCATCCGGCGATGCCACGATGGTGCCGGTGGAATTGCCGTTGTCGTCCACCAGGAAGTCCTGGAACGCGCCCGTGAACAGCAACTCCGGCACAATGCTCAAGCCTGCAATCGGCGTGATCGTCGCATCGAACGACGCGGTATTCTGCGGCCGGCGCAGCAGCCGCGAACCGGCATCGGCATTCTGCGCATCGGTAAACGTGTAGGTGGCGTCCAGCAGCAGCCAACCCGCGGGATGCAGCGTCAGCTCCGTCTCCACGCCCTGGATATGCGCAGAGCCGATGTTGACCGCGGTATCCACCGGCACGAGTTGCGCGACGATCAGGTTCTGTATCTGCTCGTTGAAGTACGTGGCGGTGAAACTGACGAAATCACTCCGCGCGAATGCATCGAGTGTGGTGGTGAAGCCGGCCTCCCAGCCTTGCGCGCTTTCCGGCTTCAGATTGGGATTGCCGATATAGCCGAACGAATCCACGCCAAAGCGGTCGAACAGCGAGGGTGCGCGGAACGCGGTGCCGTAGGCTGCCTTGAACCGCGTGTCGAGCTCCGGCACGTTCAGCACCGCGCCAAGCCGCCAGGTGAACGGCGAGTTGTTGTCAACCCAGTCCTGGCGGACCTGCCCGGTCAGCGTCAGCCGCTGCAACAGCGTGGACTGCAATCCGGCATACGTCGCGTTGTCGGTCATCGCGGCCCTGGCGCCCTGATTGAAAGGAAAGCCGCCGGACGACGAAATCACCTTCACATTGATGTTGTCGGCGGTGTGCTCATAGCCGAACGTCAGATCGGTCGCCGACAGCATCGGTGCATTCATCAGGTCGCCGAGATGCACCGTGTTGTTCCATTGCAGGTCGGTGCGATACGAGTGATAGCGCGAGTCGTTGCTGGCCTGATTGGGGTCGAGCGGATTGAGTGTCTCGGTGTACTGCCTGTCGCCTTGCAGGCGGCCGAGATACACGCTGGTTTCGTACGTGCCATTGAACAGCTTCGACGCCACGCCGATGCGGCCAAGCAATTCGTCATCCTGCCCGGTGGAATTGCTGTCGTCGAATGTCGGATCGCCCAGTGCGTTGAAGCCGAACAGCGCCTGCCTGGCACGCAGAAACACCGAGAACCGGGTACCGTCGATCGGCGTGTAGCCCAGATTGATCGTTCCGACCATCGCGCGGAATCCGTCGGGCACACCGGTATAGATGCTCTCGCGCTGCGGTGTGGTGTCGTAGCCGCGTTCGGATTGCGATTCGAAGGTAGCCGAGTAGTCCAGGCCGTCTGCGATGCCGGATGCGTTGACGTAGCCCTGGATCTGCTTTGGATATCCGCCGGCCAGATCGCCGGTGAAATGCAAACCTTGTTCGTGGCCCTGGCGCGAAATCAGATTGATCACCCCGCCGATCGCGCCCGAGCCATACAGCGCGGCCATCGGACCGCGAATCACCTCGATGCGTTCGACATCGGCGAGTGTATCGACGCCGAAGTTGAACGCGCCCGAGGAATCGGATGCATCGTTCAGCGGCATGCCGTCACGCAGCACCAGCACGTGGTTGGAGTCGGTGCCGCGGACGAACACGCTGGCATTGCCGCCCGGGCCCCCGGACTGGCTGACACGCACGCCCGGGACGGCGGAGAGTGCGTCGGTCAGCGTCGTGTAGCCACGGTCGTCGATGGTCTGTCGATCGATCACCGTGACGCCGGCGGGAATATCGACCACCGGTGTCGGTATGCGCGTGGCGGTAACGACGATTTCCTGAGTTGGCGTCATGGGGTCATCGGCGAAGGCTGGCGTGGCAGCGGCGATAACCGCCACTGCTGCGAACGCAATGACACGGGTGACGGGCTTATTGAACTGGCAACTGCGCACGCCGGTCCTCCATCGACAGTGAGTCGACAACCCGCCCGGAGGGTTCACCCCCGCTGCACCGGTACACCCCGTCCGCCGCGCGCGCGCAGTCTCGACACCGGCCGGTCTCCTGGCTCGCGGGTCCTCGTCCGGTTCCGCCTTCTCGCCCCAAGGGAAGCAGTCAGGGCAATGGCACGTTGGAACCCGACTCGCCGCGCACAGTTGCGGGGACAGCAGCTTTTCGCTTTCCCGTTTCAGCCCTTGCGGGCCACCGGCGTCTGGACCCAGACTAACGGATCCTAAAGAGTACGCAATGATCCAGCACATCGACTTCGAACCGAACGCCCGCGCGCCGCTGGACGGCATCCGTGTGGTCGATCTGTCGCGCCTTGTGGCCGGCAACATGCTAAGCCTGCAGCTCGCCGACCAGGGCGCCGAAGTCATCAAGATCGAGGACCCGCGCATCGGCGATCCGCTGCGTGCCTGGCGCGTAAAAGGTCTAAGCCTGCATTGGAAAGTCTATGCGCGGAACAAGAAGAGCCTGGCGCTGAATCTGCGTCCGCAGGCAGGACGCGATGCGCTGATGGACCTGCTCGCGCAGAGCAACGTGCTGATCGAGAACTATCGTCCTGGCACCCTGGAACAGATGGGACTTGGACCGGATGTGCTGCATGTGCGCAATCCGAAGCTGATCGTCGTGCGCATCACCGGCTTCGGCCAGGATGGACCGTACCGCGACCGTCCGGGCTTCGGCACGCTGGTCGAGGCGATGTCGGGGTTCGCCGCAAAGAACGGCTTCGGCGACCGGCCGCCGGTGCTGCCGCCGCTGGCGTTGGCCGACATGGTCGCCGGTCTGTACGGCGCCTATGCGGTGATGATCGCATTGCGTGTTGCCGAACAGGGCGGCAACGGCCAGGTGATCGACCTTCCCCTGCTTGATCCGATCATTTCCATCCTCGGCCCGGAGGCGGCGAGCTACCATGTGTCGGGCGAGAAGCCTCAGCGCACCGGCAGCCGTTCGCTGACCACGTCGCCGCGCAATGTGTACGCGACAAAGGATGGCCGGTACATTGCGATTTCCGCGTCGATCCAGGCGATGGCCGAACGCGTGTTCCGTGCCATCGGCAAGCCGGAGATGATCGACGATCCGCGCTTCCGCACCAACACCGACCGCGTTCGCAACATCGACGAATGCGACGGCGCGGTGGCCGCATTCATCGCGGAACGCACGCTGGACGACGCCATGGCGGTGTTCCAGGCAGCAGAGGTCACCGCCAATCCGGTATACGAGATCGATCAGTTGATCGCGGACGAGCACATTGAGGCGCGTGGCGTGATCGTGGAGGCGCCGGACGATGAGGCGGGATCGGTGTTGATGCACAACGTCATCCCGCGCCTGTCCGATACGCCCGGCAAGCTGCGCCGCCCCGCCCCAACCCTCGGCCAGCACACCGGCGAGGTACTCGACGCGATCGGCTATTCCGCCGAACGCATCGCCGGCTTGGCAGCCGACGGGGTGGTGAAGCAGGGCTGACGGCGCATCCCCACACCCTGCCCACGGTCATTGTTAGGCGCATGGCGACGCAGCAATCTCGGCCCAGTACGGCACCGCCGATGCCAGACCCACACGTCCCAGACCCACACGTCAACACAGACCGTCGTGCAGGTCCCGCCAGTCCGGATTGATCCCATCGATCAGCGCGGTCTTCCTGCGTCGAGCTCCACCCGAGATCTGCTTCTCCCGCGCAATCGCTGCAACCACATCACCGGTCCCCTCAAAGACCACTGCTGCCGGTGAAGAGTACCATGCCGATCGTAGGTCATGACATGCACGAAGTATCCCTGCGCCATTGGCACGAGATTGCTTCATCGCTACGCTCCTCGCAGCGACAGGGGAACCGGCACGCTGCCGGCTGCGCTCCGCACATCAACAACGGGAAACTCCAACCATGCGTGACGACCTTCCCTCCTGGCGCTCACTCCTGTTCGTGCCGGTCACCGCCGAAAAATTCGTCCGCACCGGTGCGGATCGCGGCGCGGACGGTATCATCCTCGATCTTGAAGACGCCGTCGCACCCTCGCAGAAAGACCACGCCCGAACGCTGATCGCCGACGCGATCCCCCAGGTGTCACGCAACGGCGCCGATGTGCTGGTGCGAGTGAACCGCCCATGGCGCCTGCTGGTGCGCGATCTGGAAGCCGCGGTGATCCCTGGTGTCGCCGCCCTGATGCTCACCAAGGTGGACAGCCCGGAACACGTGCACGCCTGCGCCGACATCGTACAGGAACTCGAAGCCGAACGCGGACTGCCATCGGGCAAAATCCAGTTCGTCGTGCTGGTCGAAACCGCCGCCGGCTTCTTTCGCATTGAAGCGATCGCCAAAGCGCATCCGCGTGTCGTGGCGCTCAGCCTGGGCACGGAAGATTTCACCGCCGATGTCGGCATGTTGCCCGACCCCGACGCCTTGCTGTATCCCAAGCAGCACACGCTGTTCGCCGCGCGGGCCGCGGGCATTCTGCCGATGGGCTTTGTCGGCTCGATCGCAGACTTCCGTGACCAGGACGCATTCCGCGCCATCGTCCGCCGCTCGAAACGCCTGGGCTTCGCCGGCGCCAGCGCGATCCACCCACTCCAGGTGCCGGTGCTGAACGAGGAATTCTCGCCAACCACCGCGGAAGTCGAACGTGCCGAACGGATGATCGCTGCCTACGACGCGGCCTTCGCTCAAGGCCTCGGTGCGGTGCAGTTCGAAGGCGCGATGATCGACGTCCCGGTCGTGCAGCGGGCGCAGAACGTGATCGCGCGCGCGGCGGCAATCCGAAAACGCACCCAACGAACCGGCTAACGGAATCAGCGATCCGGCGCGATCCGGGATCCAGGCACGCACCAAGTCGGCCGCGCGAGGCAACGGCATCCCCTCGCAGCATCCCCACGCGATCGCAATGCGATTTCAGCGTCGCGAGTGCCGGCTTTGCCGCGAAGGCGCGGTGAAGCGAGCCACTTCACAACACCGGCAATGCCACAAATTCGGCCACTTCCGATCCGATGCAGGCAGCGTTACGCCCCCGTCATTAAGATTGACGTCATCAAGACTGACGTCATCGAGAATGCAGAAGGAATCATCAAGCCATGCGAACCGTTATGACCATCGCGGCAGTCGCCAGCCTCAGCCTGCTGGCAGCCTGCGGCTATAACGAACCGCAGCGCGCCCAGGGCGGCGCCGCGGCCGGCGCGGCTACCGGTGCCGCGGTCGGGATTGTCGGCGGCCCACCCGGCGTAGTCGTGGGCGGCCTGATCGGCGGTGCCGCCGGCGCTACTGCCGGCGCAACCACCAGCCCGCGCGACGTGAACCTCGGCCCGCCGCCCTGGAGCAACAAGCCGTAAGAAGTATCGTCGTCAGGCCGACCCGGAGACGTAGGCCTTCAGGCTGTCGACCTCGCTTTCCTGTTCCATGATGCGTGCCTTCACCACGTCGCCGATACTGATCAGACCGACCAGCATGTCACGATCCATCACCGGCATGTGGCGGAAGCGACCGACCGTCATTCTGGTCATCGCTTCCGCCACAGTCGTTTCGGGATGCGCAACCTGCAGCGCTCGCGTCATCAATTGCCCGGCGGTCATTTCCAGCGTGCGCGTACCGTTGGCCGCCAGGCTGCGCACGATGTCGCGCTCGCTGACAATGCCAAGCAACTGCTCGGCGCGATCCATCACGAGTACGGCACCAATGCGATGCTCGGCCAGAACGGCGACGACGTGCTCGATCTTCGCCGTCGGATCGATCGTGGTAACCTGGTAACCCTTGTGTTTGAGGATCGCGGCAATCGTCGTCATGGCCTTCCTCCTTGGCTGTTTGCCAGGCGGGGGCCCGATCCGGTCACTTGCGTTGCTCAGTCCGGCCGGATCGCGTCAACCCGCGGCTTGTCGTGGCGCCGATGATGCGCGTTCCAAGGTCACACATGCAACTTGTAGCTGTGCACTGCACAATACGGCGGGACGACAGGCATCGCCCCGCTCCAACCATTCAATGCCGATATCGCACCGATGGCCGCCTCCCCGCGGGAGCAACCGCGGGGAAGCGCGCAAGAACCCCCGCTAAAACCCCCGCTCCGCGCTAAAACCCTAGTTCCCCGCTAAAACCCCCGTTCCCCGCTAAAATAACGTACTGCCGGCCATCAACCCGGCCACCAGCAGCACCAGGAACACCACGATCGCGATGAAGAACAGGATGCGCGCGATATCTGCCGAGGCGGCGGAGATACCGCCAAAGCCGAACAGCGCGGCAACCAGCGAAACCACCAGAAAAAACAGTGCCAATCTCAGCATGACCGTTTCCGCTCCTGCGGGAAGTGATTGATAGGCCGGAAAGATAAGCTATGGCCCGCAATTCACACGCTCACAGGTGCTTGCGTCGCGAATGCCTGATCAGCCAACCGCCCCCAGCGGAGCCGACGGTGCAAGCTGGGTCGCGACCAGTTCGGCAAATCGTCCGTTCCGCGCGATCAGTTCGGCAAAGCTGCCGCGCTCCACCACGCGTCCCTGGTCGAATACCAGGATCTCGTCCGCGTCGCGCACAGTGGACAGGCGATGCGCGATCGTGAACGTCGTGCGCCCCGCCATCAGCGTCCTCAGCGCCGCCGCCACCCGTGCCTCGGTCGCCGCATCCAGCGCACTCGTCGCCTCGTCCAGGATCAGGATCGGCGGATCCTTCAGCAACGCCCGCGCGATTGCCAGACGCTGGCGCTGGCCGCCCGACAGCGTGACCCCGCGCTCGCCGATCTGCGTGTCGTAGCCCTTCGGTTGGCGGACAATGAATTCGTGTGCGTCAGCCATGTGGCACGCCTCCTCAACCTGCTCGTCGCTCGCGTCCGGCCGGCCGACGCGAAGGTTGTCGCGGATCGTGCGGTTGAACAGCAGGTTCTCCTGGAACACCACGCCGATCGCGGCACGCAGGCTCTCCAGACTGACCTCGCGCAAATCCTGACCGTCGATGGTGATGCGCCCGTTGTCGGGATCCCACATCCGCTGCAGCATCGCCATCGCGGTGGATTTGCCGGCGCCCGTATGCCCGACCAGCGCCACCGAGCTGCCAGGCTTCGCCACGAACGACACATCGCTCAGCACGACGTCGGCGCCAGGATAGGCAAACGACACATCGTCGAACACCACCTCGCCGCGCGGCGCCCACAGGGTCCGGGCATCCGGGCGTTCCGGCACCGTGGTCTTCGCGTCCATGATGGCAAAGAACTCCTCGACCGCCGGCAGCTTGTAGAACAGGCTGGCGACGAACGAGACCGCGCTTTCCATCCGCCCGATCAGCAGCATGGCAAACCCCATGAAGCTGACGATCTGGCCGATGCCGGCCTCGTCGCGCGTATGCAGCCAGGTGCCAATGATCACGATCGTGATCATGGCGAGCGTGCTGGCCCCACGCGTCAGCACATTGACCAATGCCCACCAGTTCAGCACCGGAAACTGCTGGCGGATCAACTGCTGCGCGATGTCGCCAAAATTCTGCGTCTCCGCTGCCAGTCGGGTGAACGACTGCACCACCAGCACGTTGGCCAGCGCATCCTGCGCGGTCCCCGCCAGAGCGGAGTTGCAGCTCTCGACCTTCCGCTGTCCCGCCTCCGTCCGGCGGATCACGAACGCGGTGACCGTCACGAACACGCAGACCAGGATCATCAGCGTGAGGCCCAGCCGCCAGTTCAGCAGCAGCGTAAGCGGCAGCAGCACCACCGCCGAGATCAGCGTCGCCAGCTGGTCCCGGAAGAACACCAGCCAGGTGCCGAACAAACCGTCGGTGCCGGACAGCATCGTCTTGATCACGCGCCCGGACTGCGTGTCGCCATGGAACGAAGCCGGCAGCGTCAGGACATGCGTGAAATAGCCCCCCATTGCCTTCAGGCGATTGCGGTGGGCCAGCCGCTCGGTCTGCACCGACACCACGATATTGCTGATGATCCCGGCCACGCCGACAGAGGCCCAGATGGCGAGCAGCACGACGGCCTGACTCCACAGTGATCCGGGCGCCATGTGATCGGATTGCCAAAGCAGGTTGACCACGTGCCCGAACAGCACGGGGTCGATGAATTGCAAAGCGGCGACCGCCACATTGACAGCGGTCAGTAACGCCGCCACGCGCAGATCACGTCCCAGGACGCCAAGCACGCGGCCGTATACTCGCAAAAAGCGCATCCACGATGCTCCGTCAGGGAATTGTCCTCGTAAGCGGGGTGATCGCGTACCCGTGTGGCAGCATGAGGGCAGGCGACTAGCGAAAGTTTGAATTCCCGACGCAGAATCCAGCCGCAATGTTGGCGCTCCTGCCGGTGCGCTCCTGCCGGAGGGCGCTGCCTGATCGCGCTGCCTCGCAACGCTGCCTGATTGCGCTGCCTGGCAGCGCTGCCTGCCAGTGCTGACTGATCGCAATGGAGGAGGGGAGAAGTTCGTGATGCCGCGATCTCGGGGCTGGAACCCGGTCGCCATACTTCGCGTGCTGCTGGCCGCCTCGGTGATCATCCCGCTGGCGGTGTTCGCAGGCGCGGCGTCCATGCTCCACCGCGCGGAGGCCGATGCCGCGCGTGATCGCGTCACCCACACCACCGATGTCGCATTCGAGCATGCCGCCAAGGTCTTCGAGACGCACCAGTTGCTGCTGGGCGAAATTGACGAACTGCTGCGCGGCTTAGGCGACCACGAGATACTGAGCCATGAACCCGAGCTGCACGATCGGCTTGCCGCGATTGTTCGTGATCTCCCCCAGGTCCGTGATGTCGCGGTCATCAGCCGCGATGGCCATCCCTTGCTCGCCGCGAGGGAATTTCCCGCGACACATGCGCTCAATCTGGCTGACCGCGATTATTTCGTCGTGCTCCGGGGCGGCTACCCGGGGACCTACGTCAGCAGCGTGCTGCTCAGCCGCGAGCCGGTACCGCAACGCTTCTTCGCGGTGGCGCGCACGCGGAAGGCGATGGACGGCTTCAATGGCGTGATCGCCATTCTCGTCGATCCGGATTATTTCGGGAACTACTGGCTCCGTACCGGCGCGGTCGATGCACGGTGGCCGGGCTTCCGGATTGGCCTCGCGCGAGCCGACGGCACCCTGCTGGCGCGCCAGCCGATCCCCGAACCCGACGATCCCTGGCGCATCCCGCCGCCTGTCATGGCGCAGATTCAGGCATCACCCGAACAAGGTTTCCGTCGCCTCCAGGACGGCGGCGATTTCGATCGCCTGGTGACCTATCGCCGGCTGGCAACATTGCCGATCTATGTGTTCGCGTCCGTGCCGACATCGGCGATCACCGTGGCCTGGCTGCGTCAGATGGCAACCGACCTGCTGCTGGCCGTGCCTGCCACGCTGGCGCTGTTCGGCCTCGCGCTGGTGGCATTGCGCAGGGCCCAGGCGGCCGAAGCCGCCGCCGCGCTCGCCGTTGCCGAGACGCGCAGGCGGCACATCGCCGAAGAAGCCGTCCGCCAAAGCCAGAAACTCGAGGCCCTTGGCCAGCTCACCGGCGGCGTCGCGCATGACTTCAACAACCTGCTGTCGGTCATCATCGGCAACGCCGAACTGATCCGCGGCAAGCCGCCCGAACGCGTGGAACGCTCGATCGGTCAGATCATGCAGGCGGCCCGGCGCGGTGCCGAACTCACCCAGCGCCTGCTGTCCTTTTCAAGCCGGCGCATGCTCAGTCCCAAGCCGATCGACCTGATAGCCGACCTGCCTCGTCTGACCGAACTGCTGCAAACCTCGTTGCGTGGCGACATCGGGTTTCGTTGCCGGTTTGCCGATGGACTATGGCCGGTCGAGGTCGATCCCGGCGAGTTGGAAATCGCCCTGATCAACGTCGCGGCGAACGCCAGGGACGCGATGCCGGACGGCGGACGGTTCGAATTCACTGCCCGCAACGTGACGATTTTCGCCGGCGAACTGCCCGGTGCGCCGGACATTGGCGGCCAGTTCGTCGCGCTGGCATTGACCGATACCGGCAGCGGCATGATGCCCGACGTCGCCGCGCGCGCCTTCGAGCCGTTCTTCACCACCAAGGACGTCGGGCGCGGCACCGGCTTGGGCCTGAGCCAGGTCTACGGCTTCGTGCGCCAGTCGGGCGGCGCCATCGCGCTGGACAGCGAGCCCGGCAAGGGCACCAGTGTGCGGATCCACCTGCCGCGAGCCAGCCGGCTGCCGGTGCCCGACGCAACCCCGGAAACCGCCCCGCCGGTCACCTCCGGCCAGCCTTCGCGCCGCATCATGTTGGTCGAGGACAATCCGGAGGTTGCCGAGATCACCGTCGAAATGCTGCGTGGCCTGGGCAATCGGGTCGAAGCGGTGAACCGCGCGCGGGCCGCGCTGGACCGGCTGGCCGACGCCGCGACGTTCATCGATGTCATCATATCCGATATCGTCATGCCCGACGGCATGAACGGATTGCAGTTCGCGCGCGAGGTGCGTCGGCGCTACCCCGACCTGCCGGTGGTCCTGGTGTCGGGCTATAGCGAGTCGCTCGCGGAGGCCGGTGAGGAATTCACCGTCATTGCCAAGCCCCTGACGCAGGCCGCGCTCGCCGAGGCGATCCGGCGCCTGTTCGTCGAACAGTCCCCGCCGCGCATCGTTGTAGACAACACGCGGTAGGCGGAGTGCGTTGATGCGAGCCCGTCAGTGCGAGACGCGCAGCGGCGCGGCAATCCCCATCCGGTGGCGCACGTCCAGTGGCGTGCGCCCAGTGGCGCACACCCAGTGGCGCATGGACGACATTGAAATCCCGTTCCACCGGGCCGTCACGATTGTCTTGACCAACGGACTGGACGGCAATCTTCGCACCGGCACGCTGCACATTTGACGTGTGCCGACCACGCCCGAACGTTCGACAACGAGCAGCGCTACTCTTGGACACCCTCACGTGAGGCCGCACTCCAGCTCTCCTGTTCGCAAGCGCGGAGAGCGGGCATTTCTCCAGAACACCCGCGACGGCGTCGCGCGCTTGCTGCATCAACGGCTGCAAATGGCATCTCCGGATGTCCACGCAATCAGTGCATGGGCGGAATCGCGTCCGGCTCGCACATGGTGTGAGTGCCAACCGCCCATCCACGATACGGATGATGTCTGCCACCGAAATATTGTCGGGATCGCGTAGCAGGTGGTAACCACCGTGCACGCCTCTCCGGCTCTCAATGAGCCCGCGGACACGCAGCTGAACCAGTATCAGCTCCGGAAATTTCCGAGGAATCGCCGCTTCCTCCGCCACCTCTGCTGCCCGTGCCAATCCTCCGACCGTGCGAGCCCAGCAAGGAACATGACTGCACGCACTGCATATTTTGCCTTGCTCGACAACATGGCTGGCTTCTGCTCTCGGGCTTGGGGGTCAAGCGGTGCCGCTGCCAGGTGAATTTTGGTTGACAACGGCATGCCGTATATCCCCCAATGCCCATAGACTTAATAGGAATTATGAAATGCGGCAACCGGCCGACCACCTGACCGGGACCGCATATCGCACCGCACCAAGGTTCGATGACCAATGAGGGCCGATTTCCAGTTTGCCGGTGGCGCTCCGCGCTTCGGCTCGCGCGAACATCCCACCGAACGGCGGCACTCGGGTTCGTGCCGTTCCGGAGTTGCTTGACCAGTAGAAGGGGGTTGCGATGACGCATCTGTGGCCTATCGATCCGCTGTTCTCGCTATCCGGCTTTTTTGTTGGGTTGCTCGTCGGCCAGACGGGCATGGGCGGTGGCTCGCTGATGACCCCGATCCTGGTGTTGCTGTTCGGGGTGCATCCTGCGACTGCAGTTGGCACGGATCTGCTGTACGCCTCTGCCACCAAGTCGGTAGGGACGTTGGTCCACGGCCTGAATCGGACCGTCAACTGGCGAATTGTTGGCCGTCTGGCCGCCGGCAGTGTACCGGCGACGATCTTAACCCTGTTGGTCGCCTCGCAGTTCGACTTGAACGGCCAGGCCGCCAGCCATGTCATCTCCTGCGTGCTCGGAACCATGCTGGTTCTCACTGCAATGTCGCTGTTTTTCCGGCGCCAGTTCATCGCATTGTCAGGCGGTCGGCTGGACCGCCTGTCGCCCCGGTCGATCGCCATGCTGACCGTGCTCATAGGGTTTGTGCTGGGCGTATTGGTGACGATTTCGTCGGTCGGAGCAGGCGCAATTGGTGTCACGGTCCTGCTGCTGCTCTATCCGCGCTTGCCCATGGCCGTCATCGTCGGTTCCGATATTGCCCATGCGGTTCCGCTCACGCTGGTGGCTGGCATCGGTCATTGGTGGCTTGGTTCGGTGGACTGGCACTTGCTCGGGGGACTGCTGTCCGGTTCCATTCCAGGCATAATCGTCGGCAGCTATCTAGCTGTACGGGTGCCGGAATTGGTTCTCCGACCGATACTCGCAGTCACGCTGGTGATAATTGGCGGCCGCCTGGTGTTCTGACAGGGGTTACCTCACCGGACCTGCCGGTGGTGCTTGTGTACTGCCATAGTGAGCGGCTCGCCGAGGCGGGGAATTCACCGTCGTCGCCAAGCCGCTGACCCAGACCGCGCTCGCCGGCGCCATCTGCCGGCCGTTCGCCGAACATGCCTGCCCACGCATCCGCGTCAACAACACGCGTCAAACCGGAACCTGTTAATCGGTTATTAACCGGTCCAGCCGCAGAGCGTACGAATGATCCCAAGCGCCCCAAAAAACGGTCGCCCGCGTCTCATCATGGGCGTCATACATGGTCGGCCGATGAATGGAACTCTCGCGGCTTGCTCACGGCAAGGTAGCGGACCGATTCCAACTCTCGGGCGCCAAGGTCCGTCCCTGCCAGACCATGCTGGCCAATTCTACCAGGACTGTCTGCGTATCATCCACCAAACAATGCGCCCCGAGGCCTATCTGGAAATAGGGACGCTGAACGGTGACACGCTCGCCCTGGCAAAATGCGCCGCGATCGCGATCGATCCGTGCTTCCAGGTCAACCAGGCGATAATGGGACAAAAATCGTCACTGTTCATGTTCCAAACCACCAGCGACGAATTCTTTCGCAGCAACAGGGCTTCGGCGATCCTCGGCAGACCGCTGGATATGGCATTCCTGGATGGAATGCATCTGTTCGAATATCTCCTGCGGGATTTCTCTAATACCGAACGCTGCTGCGCCACCAGCTCGATCATTGTATTGCACGACTGTATCCCGCTCGATCTCCACATGGCAGTTCGCGCTGCGGACGACACGACGGCACGCTCGCTTTCGCGCTACCCGCTGTGGTGGACGGGCGACGTGTGGAAGTTTGTGTGTATCCTGAGGAAGTATCGTCCTGACCTCATCATAGACGCATTCAACGCGCCTCCGACTGGCCTTATCCTTGTCAGCAATCTCGATCCGGATTCGCGAGCGTTGGAAACCCATTACGACGAGATCGTGTCGCAATTCACTGACCTGCCAGACGAGCTTGCATCGTTCACGAAATACATCACCACTTTGACTGTGACCGATACACAAGACCTGAAACGGATCGTCAGGGAAAGATGTCCCCGAGTTGGCATTGCTGACACGGACCTGACCATGACCGGTCCGATCATAAGGGCCTCGCGGCTGGCCACGATACTGGACGATGGATTGACATCGGAACAGGCATTGTCCGCTGGCATTAGCGAACCCCTGCTCATTGCTCCGGCAGGATCCTATACGCGCGTACCACCAGTCTTTACCGACACCGACCGGGCAACAGTCTCAACCAGGCAGCTTTTCGATAATTATACTCATGTATTGCGGCAGTCATATGGTGACATACATTGCGTGGCCCTAAGTGACGCGACGGTCGTTGGTCAAGGTTCCGTCATTACTACCAATAATTTACTGCTGCGGGAGAGTGCCTCAGAATTTCTTGCCCATGACCGGGTGCCTGACGGCCTGCAAAGTGCTGGCGAAGCCCGATGGCAACTCGGCATTGATCCTGCAAGGATCATCGACACACCCTGCCTTCTGGTAAAACGACCGTGGTTTCGTAACTTCGGCCACTGGCTGATTGATTCTGCGACATTGCTCGCCGTCATGGGCGACGATGTGCGGCGTTATGGCTGGAGCATCGTTATCGGTGCCAATGAGCACCCTGTCATGCGACGCATTGTTAGTGAGACCATCGACTGGCTCGTGCCAGGCACGCCTGTTCTGGAGCATCCTGACGGTCAAGCATGGCAGTTTGCCGACTTGCGATACGTGATGCCACTACATATTCCACCGCAGTTCAAGTTGCCCGCGGCAATCCAGCGACTTCGATCTCTCATTCTTGAAAGGCCGGAAGTTCCGCCAGGCACAGTCCGGTCTCAGAGTCGCCGGGTCTATCTGTCTCGCCGGGACACTGGCGTGCGTACCGTGGTCAACGAGGGCGAATTGGAGGCGCTGCTGGCCTGCTTCGGTTTCGAGACTGTCTTTCTGCACGGCCTCAGCCTCTCTGAGCAAGCGCGTCTCTTCAGCGAGGCGGAGGCAGTCGTGGGTATTAAGGGAGCAGCGCTGGCGAACATCGTGTTCTGCCCCGCGCACTGTTCGGTGATGGTGCTATCACCCAGCGATTTTCCGGATCCGTTCTTTTGGGATATCGCTGGCCAGCTCAGCTTAAATTATGCTGAATTGTTCGGACCGGTAACGACGAACCGGTCGCCTGGGCGGAACGATTTCGTGGTTGATCTAGTCGCCGTCGCCCGAATGCTCGGCGCCGTCCTCGGATGTGCTGGAGATTTGCGGTCCCCTTTCTCCAATTCCGCGACAAGTTACGTGAATTACCCCACAGTCAGCCATCTGACTGAATCCGCTACGGCAACCACATGATTACGATCCGACAGCAGCAACACGCAGATGCCTCCAGACGGTTTTCTTCATAAGTTAGAGCTAGAAAAACTTCCCTCAAGGACAGATCTTCTAGCTTCTGAGGATGAGATGGAGCCAACGGCAATGTATGATTGTTTGGCGACTGCTCAAACTGAGACATCAGCGCACCGCGCACCTGTCGCGGCCTTTGTGACGTTCCATTATCGACCAGAAACACTAGATCTTTTGAATCGGGTTCTGCGGAATCTGTCCGCCTTTCAAGTTGCGCGTATGCGTGTGACTATAATTACGAGCACGGATAATCCTGCCGAGAAGCATCGGATTGCGGAGCTATGTCGTAACTACTTCCCGCTCGGTGACTACGAAATTGCTTCGTTTGCAGGACTCGATCCGGGAACCACGCTGACGTGGAAGCATAAACCGCTGTTGCGTGCTGCTTTGCAGGCAGGACATACCCATTTCATCTATCTTGAAGACGATATTGATTTTACTTTCGGAAACCTCATGTACTTCATGACTTATGTTGACGTACTCGGTACTCACGGTT
>DATKFJ010000227.1:0-4388 GCA_035511435.1 Acetobacteraceae bacterium
CAGTTGCGCGCGGAAATCGCCGGTGGTCTGACATCGCTGGCGGCGCTGAAGAAAGCAACGCGAGCCGGCATGGGCCGCTGCCAGGGACGTTTCTGTAGCGCAACAGTCGCGCGATTTTGTCCCAGTACACCGGATGATTACGCATTCGCCGCACCGCGCGCGCCGCTGCGACCGGTGCCCGCCGCACCGCTGATGTTCGAAGCGCCCGAGTTCGAGGCGCCGCTGCTGCAAGCGCCGAATCCGCCGGCACATCTGCACCCGCTGCCTGATCTGCCGGTCGAGACCCGCCACGCCGATGTGCTGGTGATCGGTGGCGGCCTGGCCGGATTGTGCACTGCGTATTTCCTGGCGAAGGACGGTGCCGATGTGCTGTTGGTGGAGCGCGATGAGGCCGGCATGGCAGCCAGCACGGCGAACGCCGGCAGCCTGCACGTACAACTGCTGTCGTACGATTTCACCGACGACACGCCGGCCGATGGCGGTCCTGCCGCGCACACATTGCCTCTGGCGCCGCGATCCATCGCGTTGTGGAAGAAGATCGGCGAGGAGGCCGGTGAAACCCTCGGCATCCGTACCGAGGGCGGTTTGATGGTGACTGACAGCACTGCCGGCATGGACTGGCTACGGCGGAAGTCGGCGATGGAACGGCAGTGGGGTATCGAAAGCCACGTGCTTGGCGCTAACGAGTTGCGCGACCTGGCCCCCGCGCTGGCGGAAACCATGGTGGGCGCTGATTTCGTTCCGGCCGAGGGCTACGGCGATCCGCTGCGTGGTACGCTGGCGGTGCTGAAGCTGGCGCAACGGCACGGTGCACGCGTGCTGCGTGGCGCAGAGGTGTTGGAGATAGCGCGCGAGGGTGCGGCATGGCGGGTAGGCACAGGCAAAGGCGTGATCAGGGCTGGCAAAGTGGTAAATGCGGCCGGCCCGTGGTCGGCGCACATTGGTCGCATGGTCGGGCTCGATCTTCCGGTGACGGGCACCGTGCAGCAGGTGATCGTCACCGAACCCGCGCCGCCGATGACAAAGCACCTGATCGCGTTGGCGCATCGCCATCTGTCGCTGAAGCAGCAGGCAAGCGGCGGGTTTCTGGTTGGCGGCGGCTGGTTCGGCGGTTTCGATCCGGCAAGCGGGCGGACGCACAATCTGCGGCGCAACATAGAGGGTAATCTATGGGTCTGCGCGCGCGTACTGCCGGTGTTGCGCAGCCTCAACATCGTTCGGTCATGGACCGGGATCAATCCGGCGATCGATCGCGCTCCCTTGCTGGGTGGATCGCCCGGTCTGCCGGGGTTTTTCAATGCGGTCAGTGCAAACGGCTATACGCTGGGTCCGGTGATCGGCCGTATCACCGCTGACGCCGTGTTGCGGGGTGAAGTGGTCGATCCACATTATCGGCTGGACCGATTCGGCTAAGCGACCGGGAAAGTCACCAAAACGATTCCAATTATCATTGGGAGGAACGCAGCGACGCGGCAATACCGATCGGTTCATCCCTGTCCTGTTCTAGGAACGATCCGCTTGACCTGACGATTGCGCTGCTGCCAGAAACCCACCGATTGCCGCGATGAACCCCTTGGTGTTCTGGCCGTGTACGTTGTGGCCACAATCCGGCACCGTCACCAGCGTCCCTTGCGGCAACGCGTTGCGCAGCCGCTCTGCCCCGTCCGCCGTCAGAATGCCGGAATTGGCGCCGCGCACCACCAGCACCGGCAGTCGGAATTCGCGCGCATCGTCCAGCGTAATGTTCTCTTGTGGGCCGCTGCCGCGTACGATCCCCAGCCGGCGCGGGTTGGAATCGCACTTGCTGACGTACTTGCCATCCGCGCGCTCCAGCATGTTGTATTTCACCGTGCGTTCGATGTGCTCGCGCGAGCGGTACGGATCGTACTGCTGGACGTTCCGCACGAAATGGTCCAGATCATCGAATTCCTCATTGTCGCGCACGAACCCGGCAATCACCGCGCGGCCGCGATCTGAAACCTCCGGTCCGACATCAACGATCACCAGCGCGCGCAGCAGCGATGGATCGCGCCGGGTCAGCAGCATCGCGTTGCGCCCACCCATCGAATGACCCATCAGCATCGGCCGCCCTATCCCCATCGCGCCGATGAAAGCCTCGGCATCCAGCGACATCTCGTGATTGGAATACGCCACATCACGCGCCCACTCGCTGTCGCCATGACCGCGTTGATCCAGCGCCAATACCCGATAGTGCTGTGCCAGATGCAAACTGACCAGATCCCACGAATGCGCCGACTGATGCCCACCATGCAGCAGCAGGATCGGCGGTGCATTCGGCGCGCCCCATTCCAGGAAGTGGAACCGCATCCGCCGCAGCACGATGTTGCGGGACCAGTACGGTACCGCGGGCGCATGCGGGATATCCAGATCGGCGGCACTGGCAAGCAGCAGGCGAAACTCCTCCGTCTGAGTCATGTCGAGCGGCTGCGTGGTCTCGGCGAAGCTGTTCAGGTACATCGTCGATCTCGTGTTGTTCGCGCCACGTTCGACCAGGCTCGCGGAAGTATCAAGGGCAGCGGTCCAGGGTACATGCTGCAGGACTCCTTGAATTTGCGCGCCGCCGAATTCTTCCACGCACTTGCAAAGCACCCTCCAACATCGGAGCATCGCACCGAAGCAAGAGGACACCCGACCAATGCCCTACATCCCGCCGCCACACGTCACGCAGAATTGGCAGCTCAGCAAACCATCGGCGAAGGGTCGCCGCGGCATGGTTGTATCGCAGGCGAAGGGCGCGGCCGAGGCAGGCGTCGCGGTGCTGGACGCCGGCGGCAATGCGATCGATGCCGCAGTGGCAACCGCCCTCGCGCTTGCTACTCACGAACCGTGGAACTCCGGCCTGGGGGGTATCGGCTTCGCGCTGGTGCATCGCGCCGGCCAAAAGCGCGCGGAGGTGGTGGATTTTGGCCCGCGCGCTCCTGCTCACACCGACCCGGCACGCTATAAGCTGACCGGGCACATGACGACGGACCTGTTTGCGTGGCCAGAGGTCGAAGGCGACATAAACATCCATGGTCCATTATCTGTCGCAATTCCATCCTCTGTCGCCGGCTATGAGTACATGCACCGGCAATGGGGCAAGCTTCCGCTGGCAGAGGTGATCGCACCGGCGGTCGCGCTGGCGCAACGCGGCTTGCCGCAGGATTGGTACACCGCGTTGAAGGTTGCTACCTCGGCATCAGTAATAAAGCGGTACCCGACGACCGCGACTGTCTATTTGCCAAACGGTTTGCCGCCAGTGCCGCCGTATCAAGGCAAGCCCGGCTTCTTCCGCCAAGGCAACCTGTCGGCAACATTGGAGCGTCTCGCCAAGGCGGGACTGCGGGACTTCTACGAGGGCGAAGTCGCCGCGTCGGTTGTCGCCGATATCAGAGAACTCGGCGGCGTGGTGTCGCTGGAGGATCTGCGTAACTGCCAGGCGCGCACGTGGCTGGCGGAAGAGGTCGGCTGGCGCGGCCGCACACTGCAGCTTACTGGTGGCCTCACCGCGGCGCCCACGCTTAAGCGCGTGCTGGAGGGGATGGCCGATGCGCCGTACGGCGGTTCAGCGCCGTCCGCAGCGTGGTATCGCGCGCTCGCGCAGGTGATGAAGGCTGCCTATGCCGAACGCCTGGCGGGACTGGGCGAATCCGAGCCGCTGGCTGCGGAAAGCTGCACCACGCACCTGACGGCATGCGACGCCGAAGGCAACACGGTGGCGATGACCACCACACTGATGTCGTCATTCGGCAGCCGCCTGCTGCTGCCGCGATCGGGCGTGCTGCTGAACAACGGCATGATGTGGTTCGATCCGCGGCCTGGCACGCCGAACTCGATTGCGCCGGGCAAGCGGCCGCTGTGCAACATGCTGCCCATCATGTTGACCGAGGGCGGCCGGCCGTTCCTGGCGGCGGGTGCTTCCGGCGGGCGGCGCATCATGGCGGCGGTTTTCCAGCTCATGACGTTCATCGCGGATTTCGGCATGGATGTGGAGGCAGCTGCGCACCATCCGCGCATCGACGTGTCCAGTGCCGACAGTGCCAACGCGGATCGCCGGCTGCCGTCCGCGGTGCTGGATGTGCTGGCGGCTGATGGGCCGTTGGAAGTAGTGGAACACAGCGCCGTTCCGATCAACTTCGCCTGCCCGAACGTGATCGTGCAGTCAGCCGATGGCACGCGCACCGGCATTAGCGACGCCGCCTCACCATGGTCGGGCGCTGTGGCGCAGGTTTGATCAGCCGCAGGCGGTAATCACCGCGTCGATCGCGTTAATGATCGAATCGCTCGATGTGTCATCGAGCGAGGGGTGGCATATGTCGGCCGAGAACAGTTGCGTCTACGTTCATTATGCGAAGCGCATCGAGAAAGACTTCGCGGCCCTCGATCTG
>DATKFJ010000228.1:0-17199 GCA_035511435.1 Acetobacteraceae bacterium
TGTTGCGCCCGGCCGCTGCCATGGCCATAACCATCGTCTCGTCCACAACGCACACACCAGATGAACAGCATATTCAACGGCGATGTCACCACCGCCAGCGGGCGCGCGCTTGCCTGGCTCGATGCGCTGGTCATCGACCACGCGGTGTTCCGCCTGGCATGGAGCAATTGCGCCGCCGTCGCGCCCGGGCGGCTGTATCGTTGCAACCACCCCACACCGCAGCGCCTGGCGACACTGACCCGCCGCTACGGCCTGAAGACGCTGATCAATCTGCGCGGCGAGACGCACAATGGCTCGGACGCTCTGTCCCGCGACGCGGCGGCGCGCCTGGGCCTGGACTTCATCGACATGGCGCTGGAAAGCCGCGGCGCACCGCAGCGGGAGCGCATTCTGCGGCTGCACGGCATCTTCCGCGACATGCGCGCGCCCGCGCTGATGCATTGCAAGTCCGGCGCGGACCGGGCGGGGCTTGCCGCCGGTTTGTTCGTGCTGTTCCAGGGCGGCACCGCGCGCGAGGCGTTGCAGCAGCTTTCGTTGCGGTTCGGCCACATCCGGCAGGCGCGCACCGGCATCCTGGATGCGTTCTTCCACCACTATGCGCGCGAGGCAGAGGGAAAGAAGCCCTTCCTCGACTGGGTGCGCGAGGACTACGATGAAGCGGCCCTGCGGCGGGATTTCCACGCCAACGGCCTGGCAAGTTTCATCAACGACTGGGTGCTGGTGCACGAATAAAGATGGATGCGCGCGACGTCATCGAACAACTGCCGATCACCGAATGGCATGGCCCATTCGATGCGGCGCTGCGGACCCGGGCGATCGACGCACTGGAAGCCGGTCGCGTGCTGCTGGCACAACTGCCGTTCCGCGTCGCTCCGGACGAGGTGTTCCTGCTCGCACCGAGGATCATGGGAAGCGAGCGGAAGAACATCAGCCTCGATCCGGCCACCGCCGCGATCAGCAATACCGCCCTCGATACCGCCGAGACGGCGAAGCTGACCACGATGATGCGGCGCTTCGGCGACGCGGCCGAACAGATGCTGCGCGATCTGCTGCCCGGTTATGCAGCGGCATTGCAGCGCGCACGCACCAGTTTCCGTCCCGCCGAGATCGCCGGTCGTGAGTACTCGCCGCGGCACGACGATCGGTTGCTGCATGTCGATGCGTTTCCCAGTCGGCCGATGCGTGGACATCGCATCCTGCGCGTGTTCTGCAACGTCGCTCGCGACGGTGCGCCGCGGTCTTGGCGCGTCGGCGAACCGTTCCCCGACTTCGCACAGCAGTTCCTGCCACGGACGCGCGCGGCGCTGCCGGGCAGTGCATGGTTGTTGGAACAGCTTGGCATCACCAAGGGGCGCCGCAGCGAATACGACCGGATCATGTTGGGCCTGCATGATGCCGGGAAACTTGATGCAGCCTACCAGTCCGCCGCGCCGAAAGCCGATGTGACGTTCGCCGCGGGAACCACGTGGCTCTGCTTCACCGATCAGGTGCTGCATGCGGCCCTCGCCGGCCATTGCGCGCTGGAGCAGACCTTCCACCTGCCGGTCGCCGCCATGGCACACCCAGAGCGTTCGCCGCTGCGTGTGCTGGAACGGCTCGCAGGCCGCGCGCTGACCTAAGCCGCGCTTCTGTTCCACGCGCGACCGGGTTAGCCTGTCGGCGATGCTCGAATCCATCATCGCGCTCGAAGGCCGCCTTGAAGCCGCCGCGGTGGCCGCGTGCGAACGCCGATGGTCGGAGGACGCCGTGCTGCCGGCTCACCGGTCTCTTGCGGGGGCACGCGCAGTGCTCACGGACTGAACAGGCTGAACGCCGATGCCGACACTGCTGATCGTGTTCCATTCGCGTACTGGCGGCGCCAGGCAGATGGCGGCGGCCGCGGCATGCGGCGCCGAGCTCGATCCGGTTGTGCAAGTTCGTCTGCTGGCGGCGTCGGAGGTGCGAGGGGCGGACATGCTGGCGGCCGATGGCTACATCTTCGCCGCACCCGAGAACCTCGCCGCACTGGCCGGGCAGATGAAGGAGTTCTTCGACCGGACATATTACGACGTGCTGGAGCGCATCAACGGCCGGCCCTATGCGATGCTGATCTGCGCCGGCAGCGATGGCGAGAATGCGGCGCGTCAGATTGCGCGCATTGCCACCGGCTGGCGGCTTCGCGCCATCGCCGACCCGCTGATCATTTGCACCCACGCGCAGACGCCGGAAGCGATCATGGCACCGAAGGTCATCGCTCCGGTCGATCTGGACCGTTGTCGAGATATCGGTGCGACTTTGGCGATGGGGATGGCGGCCGGCATCTTCTGATACCGCGGGGCTTCTGATAACGTGGGGCGAAATCGTCATTGCCGTTTCTCGGGTGATCTCGACGAGGCCCGGTGTCGCCCGGCAGAAATTCCGAAGCGGGCAAGATTGGCGAGGCAGCCAGAACCCACCGACCACGGGCGTGCGCACCCCTCGAGAAACGCGCTACAGCGGAATGGCAAGCAGCGTATCGAAGCGCGAGCTGTCGCACACGACAAGCCGTTGGGCGAAGCGAAGCCGGCCGGAGTCCTCGCGCACCCGGTCGAGATAAACCCCGGCGGCGAACAGATCCATGCGCCCGTCGCGCATCGTGCGCACCACCAGGAAAGGCGTTTCCGCGGCGATCTCGCCGGCTTCGGCCGGACGCAGCGCCGGCATGCCGACAATGTGGCGATAGGTTTGCCGCTCGTAGATGTTGGCCTCGCGCAGCGCCGCAACACGGTCTGTCAGCATTGCGCGCGAGTCGGCATAGACGACGCCGGCGGCATAGCCGCGACGGTGATTGTCGGCCGTGGTGATCTTGTACAGGCAGTGTTCCAGGAACAGGCCCGGCCAGTCCTCCAGCCGGTCGGCATCGATGCAGCTCGCATAGTCCGTGTTCAACGCGGCCAGGCGGAACAGCGTATCGGCGTCACCCATCGCGGTCACAGACCCATGTGCATGCGATACGCCTTCCAGAATCCGCGTACCGACGCCTCGGTCGCACGCGTCTCCTGCGTCTCGGCGCCGGCCCCGCCCATCTCAACGACGGACAACTCGTCTGCCGCCGCCGCGATGCCGCGCTGCACGAAGCCGCCGACCGCGCCGTCCTCCATCGATACATAGCCCGCCGGCCCAACCAGGTTGTTCTGCTTCAGCCGGTGCGCGCGCAGTTCCGGCGTGTCGTCCACAAAGCCAAGATAGGTCCAGTTGAGGTCGGTCGTATCGACACCGCGCGGCACGATCTGCCGCACCGCGATCGCGTTGTGCACCTGCTGCAGGATGAAACCCGGAAAGATCGACAGGATCTGCAACTGGATGTCGTCGTGGAACTCGTCGTGCATGCCCAGCAGGCTTGGATCGGCGAGGCGGAAACTCTCCTTGTCGGATCGCATGCCCTGGTAGCTGCTGTCTGCACCCTGCGGCGGGGCGCGCGTGGCCGATGCGTGATGCTCGCCGGTTTCACTCACCAGCACGCCACCGCCGGAACTCAGGCGGGTGATGCGGAAGGTGGCAAAGAATAGATGCAACAGGCTCGCGTGGTAGGTGTCGCGCACGTTCTCGAAATACAGTTTCCAGTTGTTCGGCAGCGCCTGGGTAAAGCGGCCGATGATCTCCAGCCTGCGATTGCCGAGTACGCGGCGCACACGACTGACGATCTCCGGGCCGAGCCAGGTTTCGAACTCGGGCGCGTCGGGCGACAGCGTGCCGAACACCATGCCGCAGAACGTCGTGACGCGCAGCTTGCGTGGGCCGTGGCAGGACATGTCGAAGTCGGGCGGCATACCGCCTTTGCCATTGACGCCGCGGCTGAACGCGACCGAGCGCAGGTTGCCGCGCAGGTCGTAACGCCAGGAGTGATAGACGCACTGGAAGTCCTGCACGCTGCCGCCATCCTCCAGGCAGATCAGCGCGCCGCGATGCGCGCAGCGGTTTTCAAATCCACAGTATTCGCCGTCCTCGGCGCGCGTCACCACGACGGGCATGCTGCCGACGAAGGTAGTGCGGTAGTCGCCATTGTTGGGGAGGTCTATTTCCAGGCAGAGATAGTTCCACACCGGGCCTTCAAAGATGCGCTTCTGCTCCGCGGCAAGCACATCCTGTTCGGTGTAGACCCAATAGGGTACGCGGGTGAGGCCTGCCGGCCAGAGGCGGCTGGATATCCGGTCGGTCATTGCGTCCATCGGGAACCTCCCTTGCGCCTGTCTTGCCTGCTACGTCCTTCCCCTGCCGTCCCCTGCCGTGGGGGGTGGGGGGAGTGCTCTACATTCACCGACTGCGGGCGCGTCACCCCTCCCCTACCCTCTCCCACAAGGAGAGGGAAAGGATTGCGTTGCGCACGTCAATTCATCCGCGGGTCCGGCACGCGCGCTGCCACCAGCACGTCGACCAGGCTAGCGCCAGCGGACAGCAAAGCGCCAGCACAGGCATTGGCTGTCGCGCCCGACGTCATCACATCGTCGATCAGCAACACCCGCTTGCCCGCTATGGCACCCGCGCGAGACGGACGAACAGCGATGGCATCCGTCATCTCGGCTGCTCGTTCGGTCGCGGATTTCTCACCCAACGAAGCCGTGGCACGGTGGCGCTGCAGCGCATCCAGCAAGTACGGACGACCGGCGATGCGGCCGACCGCCTGCGCCAGCAGCGCGGCCTGATTATAGCGCCGGTGGAACAGCCGCGCGCGATGCAGCGGCACCGGCACCAGCAGCTCGGTTTCCTGCAGCAGCGCCGCACCGGCGCGCGCCATGTGCGGGGCGAGCGCGGTTGCGATCTCGGTGCGATCACCATGCTTGAACGGCAGGATCAGCCGGCGGCCCTGTGCGTCGTAGCGCAGCGCGGCCCGCGCCCGACGGAATAGCGGCGGGGCGGATCGGCAGCCCGGACAAAGATGGTCCGCGCCGCCAAGTCCGGCCGAGGCGAACGGTACGCCGCAGCACGTGCAGAAGGGCTCGGTGATGAAGCCGGTGAGGCGGAAACAGTCGGCGCAGAGCAGACCTGGCCTATCCACCGGTTCATCGCATGCCACGCAGTGCGGCGGCAGCACCAGGTCCAGCAGCGCGCGCGCGACCTGCTGCGCGCCGGCGGCAATAAACCGCAGCGGCGCCAACGCAATGGATTCACTGGCTATGGGATGCCTCGCCGGTACCGAACGCCACCGTGTCGTCGCGCCCGATTTGGTGCGCC
The DNA here is from genome assembly GCA_035511435.1 of Acetobacteraceae bacterium. Lineage (GTDB taxonomy): Bacteria > Pseudomonadota > Alphaproteobacteria > Acetobacterales > Acetobacteraceae > JAMXLO01. The sequence continues at coordinate 5,191 of DATKFJ010000228.1, forward strand.
AGCTCGATCTCCCACGTGAGGTAGGCCTGCATCGCCTGCTCGACGCCGGAATTGCGATCATAGGCACGCAGATAGGAATCGATGCAGGCTTCATCGGGCGGGTTGGTACGGTCCTTTACCAGCGGCCGGCCAAACGCACGCCAGGCGTCGTTGCCGCCTTCCAGCACCTGCACCTCGGCCTTGCAGAGATCCCGCACCTCCTGCACCGCAAGCCGCGCGACCATGCCGTCGGGCGACGTGATCACCACATGCTTCGCACCCGCAAGCTGCGAGGCCAACGCCGCCAGCCGTGTCCGGACGCCCCACAGCGCGCCCGGAATGTGGCCTTCGCGGAAATCGATGCTGCGCGCCAGATCGATCACCAACGTGCCCGCGCCGCTGTCCAGCAGACCGACCAGCCCGCTCACGTCGAGCATCGGCGTAGCGGCCGCCAATTCCGGCACCGGCAGGCGTTCCGTTCCGGTGGTGCGGATCGCGTCCAGGCCGCCTTCGACCACGAACACGTCGCGATGGCCCATCTGGCGCAGCCATGCGCCGGCCATGCGGGCGCGTGCGCCGGTGTCGTCCACCAGCACGATGCGTGCATTGCGCACGCCGACCCACTGGTCGGTCCCCTGCACCAGTTGTCCGCCCGGCGCGCTGACGCTGCCTGGCCGGTGGCCGGCGCGAAATTCCGCGGGATCGCGCACGTCCAGCACATACAGCGTGCGGTCCGGATCATCTTCGAAGCGGGCAAGGTCGATGGCGCCGATGACGCCGACGCCCGAGCTCTCCGCGAACACCTGGGCACGCTGCAATGCGGTCGCCGCGGACTTCGGTGTGCCGGGCGCGAATTTCTCGGTGCGGCCACGATCACAGCGCAGTCCCGCCAGTTCCCAGCCCATCGTACCGTTGCGCAGCGCCACCACCTTGTTGGGAATGCCGGCGCGACGCAGGCTTTCCGCGCCCATGATGCTGCGCGTCCGCCCGGCGCAGTTCACCACCACCAGAGTTTTCGGATCGGGCACCAGGTCGCCGATGCGATATACCAGTTCGCCGCCCGGCACGCTGATGCCGGTCGGGATCGACATGCGCACGAACTCCTCATGCGTGCGGCTGTCGAGCACCACGATGTCACGACCGGTATCGATCCAGGATTTCAGGTCGGTGGCATCGACGCTTTCGGTGCCGTAGTGGTGTTCCACCCATTCGCCGAACGCCTTCGACGGCACGTTGACGCCGGAGAACAGCTCGTATCCCGCGGCGGCCCATGCCTTCGTGCCGCCGTCCAATACCGCGACATCGGTGCAGCCGATGCTTTCCAGCCAAGCCGCAAGCTGTTCGGCGACGCCCCTGCCGTCATCGACGCAGCAGATGCGAACGTCGAGCCGCGGCAGCAGTGCACGGCCACGAATTTCGCGGCGGGACAACGGACACGGCACTGCCCAGAACAGGTGCGAGGTGCCGAATTCGCCGTCCTCGCGTGCATCGAGCAGGGCGAGTTCGTGGCTGTCCAGCAGCCAGGAATGCAGCGTGCTCGCGGTAATGCGTTTCATGCGGCGGTTCCTCGCTTTACGCCCAGGTGGGGGCTCTACGCCCAAGTGGGGCAATCCTCGATGAACCTACGCATGGCGGTGAAGGCTTGGCAACGCCGAGGGGCGGGCATAGGAGGGGAATTCAGCCGATCGTGGCGCGACAGCATGGCCTGGTGCGACATCATGGAGTGTGATGGATCCGGGGAGTGTGATGGATCCGGCTATCGAGATATTCGACCGCCGCGCCGTGCGTCGCCATCGCGACCGCGCCGCTTTGACCATGGCGAGCGTTGCGGACATATTGCGTGATGCGGCGGAGCGCCTGGTCGACCGGCTGGACGATATCACGCGACGTTTCACCCATGCGCTGGATGTCGGCGGCCGCGGCGTGGTGGCGCCTCTGCTGCGCGCCCGCGGCATCGAGGTCGTGAGCTGCGATCTTTCCCCCGCGATGGCGGCACTGAACGGCGGGATGGCGGTGGCGGCGGATGAGGAATTCCTGCCGTTCGGGCCGGCGAGTTTCGACCTGGTGGTGGCGAACCTGTCGCTGCACTGGGTCAACGACCTGCCTGGCGCGCTGATCCAGTTGCGCCTGGCGTTGCGTCCGGAGGGGCTGCTGCTGGCCAGCCTGCCGGCACTTGGAACATTAGGCGAACTGCGTCGTGCGTTGACCGAGGCAGAGGCCGCACTGACCGGCGGTGCCGCACCACGCGTCTCGCCGTTCGCCGATCTGCGCGACTGTGCCGCACTGTTGCAGCGCGCCGGCTTCGTGCTGCCGGTGGCAGATGCCGAGGAGTTGCGGCTGCTCTACGCCGATCCGTTTGCGCTGCTGCGTGACCTGAGATCGGCAGGCGAGACGAACGCATTGCGCGAACGCGATCGACGCGCACCGCCGCGCGCGTTGTTTCCCGCCGCGCTCGGAGCCCTGCCGGAGGAGAACGGACGCGTGCCGGCGACCTTGCGCCTGGCAGTGATGACAGGCTGGGCATAAAGGAATCGGTGGAAGGCCGCGAAAGATGCTGATCGGCCGGGCTTTCGCTGTCATCCCGAGCGGGAGCGGAGCAATCTCGCTGTCACCGCGAGCGGAGCGAAGCAATCTCGCTGCCATTGCGAGCGCGCAATTCGCCCGATATTGCTGCGTCGCCGCGCTCCCCGCATGACAGGGCCGCCAGTCCCCATTCACCCGTTTGCCCTGGAAATCAAAGGCCAGATCCGATGCACCTGGAACTCTATCTCGGCTTCGTCCTCGCTGCCGTCATCCTGATCCTGATCCCAGGACCCAACGTCTCGCTGATTGTCGCGAACTCCATCGCCTATGGCACGCGCTATGGGCTGCTCACCGTTGCCGGCACATCATCCGCCATCGTGGTGCAACTTACCTTCACCGCGTTGGGCCTGACCGCGACACTGGGCATGCTCGCCGGCTGGTTCGAGTGGGTGCGGTGGGTCGGCGTCATCTACCTGCTGTTTCTCGGCATTCGCCAATGGCGAGCTGCGCCGGTCGATCTAACCCGCACGCGTCCGCAGCCGCGGTCGTTCCAGGCGCTCGCGATGCGCGGATTCCTGATTTCGCTGACCAATCCGAAGACGCTGCTGTTCTACGGCGCGTTCTTCCCGCAGTTCCTGTCGCCCGATGCGCCGATTGCACCGCAGGTCGCGTGGCTGTCGCTGACCTTCTTCGCCATCGCGGTCGGGCTGGACTGTGGCTGGGCGCTCCTCGCGGGGCGCGTGCGCGGGGTACTGGCGATCCGCGGCCGGCTGCGCAACCGTCTGTCCGGTGGGTTCCTGATCGGCGCCGGCATCGGGCTGGCGTTGGCGCACCGGGAATAAGCCGGCCACAGCGGGCGTCGAACCGGAGCAACCATGAGCCCGAACGACCCTGTGCCGGATGAACCGTAAGGAAAACGATGCCATGCTGACACGCCACGCGATTCCGCTCGCCTGCGCCGCCGCTGTTGTACTCGGCAGCCTGGTCACGGCACGGGCACAGACCCCCGCGCCCGCGCCGGTTCCCGAGGCCATGCCGTTCGACATTCCCTACGGCGCGCCGATCGATCTCGACACCGCGCAAAAGGCCATTGCGGCGTCGATGGCGGAAGCCAGGAAACACAACTGGAAGATGGCGATCGCCGTGGTCGATCCCGCCGGACAACTGGTCGCACTCGTCACGATGGACGGCACTCAGTACGCCTCGATCGACATCGCACAGGCCAAGGCGCGCACCGCCGCAGCGTTCCGGCGTCCAAGCAAGGCATGGTTCGATGCCGTCAACGGCGGCTCGCCCGCCGGGCTCAGCCTGCTGGCGCCGGAACATGCGGTCGCCTCCGAGGGCGGCTTTCCGATCGTGTTGAACGGCAAGCTGGTAGGGGCCATCGGCGCCAGCGGTGGTATCGCAACCCAGGACGGCGTGACGGCGAAGGCCGGGCTGGACGCGGTGACGCCGCATTGAGCTGATCGTCATGTCCCGCTCGAACCGTGGTGGCGAGCCAAGTCGGGGCGAGCCAAGTCGGGGCGAGCCAGGGAGTACGGCCGTCGCGCCTGCCAAGAAACCCCACCAGAATTTCGCTATCACAGGTCGGCCCGACCGAGCAGAAACCGGACAGGGCGAAGAAGTACTCGCCCTCCCCTAGCGGGAGGCGGCAGGGGAAGGGGTGAAACCGCATGCCGTCCGCACTGTTCCACAATGCGCTGGACCGGATCGGCGTCGGTGCAAAAGCCAGTGCCGCCTGGTCGTCACCCGGTAGCCCGGTTTTGTTTGCCGGGTTCCCCGCTACAATGCCGCAACCGACCCCGCGTCAGCGGTGTCCCCCTCAGGTTGCAGACCGAACCGCAGGCACGAGGCGAACAGAATGAGCGACTGGAGCAAGGTGACCCGGCCGATCCCCGTTCCAAACGAATGGACAAAACCATTTTGGGATGCAGCCAAACGCAGCGCCCTTGAACTGCAACGCTGCCAGAGTTGCGGTCATTTCCAGCACCCGCCGTATGCGACCTGCGTTCAATGCATCGGAACGGACTTGCAGTTCGAACCCGTGCGCGGCGCCGGAGCGATCTACGCCTACACAATCATGTACCACACCGGCGACAAACGCTTCGCATCCGTGGTGCCCTACGCCAGCATCATCGTGGAACTCGACGATGCACCCGGCGCGCTGCTCGCCGGCAACCTGCTGGAAGCACCGTATACCGAGGCGAAGGTCGGCCGCCGCGTCGAGGTCATCTTCGAGAAGCTGAACGACGACATCACGCTGCCGCAGTTTCGTCTCGCGCGCGCCGAATAAGGGGAGAGATCGCATGTGGGACAACCGATGCAAGATCGCCGTCAGCGGCGTGGGCTATTCCAAAGTCACGCGCTCGGCTGACATCCCGCTCGCCGCCCATGCGCTGACGGCGGTGAAGGAGGCGGTCGCGGACTCGGGGCTACAGATGTCCGACATCGACGGCCTGGCGACCTATCCCGAGCTGCCGGCGACCGGGCACGCGGAGGTGGACGGCATCTCCGTTGTGTCGGTCAACTGCATGATGGCGATGCTGAAGCTGCCTGCGCTGACGTGGCACATCCAGGTGGGCACCACGAATATCGGTGGCGCCGTGCAGCAGGCGGTGAATGCGCTGCTGGCGGGTGTGTGTCGGTATGCCGTGGTCTGGCGGGCGATGCATAACCCGCGCGGTACTTACCAGAACCTTCCCGGGGCGTATGCGCAGGGGGCGACGCAGTTCACCGCACCGTATGGCTTCGGCGGTCCGGGCCAGGGCATGGCAGTCGCCTACACGCGCTGGCTGGAACGAAATGGGCAAAGTCGGGAAAAGATGGCGACGCTCGCGGTGACGCAGCGCAAGCATACGCAGCACAATCCGCACGCGTATTTCTACGGCACACCGCTGTCGCGTGAGGACTATTTCGCGTCGAGGATGGTTGCGTATCCGTTCTGCTTGTTCGATTGCGACATTCCGGTGCAAGGCGCGGTCGCCATCGTGCTGACGACGGCCGAGCGGGCGCGCGATTTGAAGCCTCGGCCCGCGTATATCGCCGGGTATGGGCAGCGGCTGCACTTCGAGGTGGCGGGCCGCATCGGCAGCCTGTCCAGCTACATGGAAGGCGGCAGTTCGTCGGCCAAGCTGACGTGGGAGAGGTCCGGGTTTTCGCCGAAGGATGTCGACGTGGCGCAGATTTACGACGGGTTCTCGGCGTCGGTGATTTATGGATTGGAATCCTACGGGTTCTGTGGCGAGGGTGAGGCGCTGGATTTCATCCAGGACGGGCGGATCGAGCTGGATGGGGAGCTGCCGCTGAACACGTTCGGCGGCAGCCTCGGCACGGGGCGCATTCACGGCCTGTGGCACATCATCGAGGGCGTGCTGCAGGCATCGGGGCGGGCGGGGTCTCGGCAGGTGAAGGATGCCAACGTGTCGTTCGTCGGGGCGAGCGCGCCGATCGTGACGGGGACGACATTTATCTTTGTGCGGGAGCCGTACTGAGGGTTGGCGGGTGGTTTGACAAGCAGCACCGCTTCGCCGGTTAGTAGCCTCTGCGATTAACCGGAGCAGGAGTGTGGTCGTGAAACCCGAAGCAGTTGGGCTGTCGGCGTCGCGGTTGGCGCGCCTCGATGATGCGATGAAGCGCCGCTATGTGGACACCGGCCGCCTGCCAGGCGTGCTGACCATGGTGTATCGGCGCGGCAAGCTTGCCCATACCGGCATGTCCGGCAGCATGGACCTCGAACGTGACAAGCCGATGCGCGAGGATGCAATCTTCCGCATCTATTCCATGAGCAAACCGATCACGGCGGTAGCGCTGATGATGCTGGTCGAAGAAGGTGCTCTCGGCCTGGACGATGATGTCGCCACGCATATTCCGTCGTGGAAGAACCTTGGCGTTTACGCCACCGGTCTGCCGAGCCTTGTGGCCACCGGCGAGCCGAGCTTCCTGACGACACCGGTACTGCGGCCGATGAAAATCGTGGACCTGGTGACGCACACCTCGGGCCTGACCTACGGTTTCATGAACCGCACCAGCGTCGATCGTGCGTATCGTCGCGCGCATGTAGCCGAGTTCAACACTGAGGGCGGGCTCGACGCGATGATCGAGCAGCTTGCCGGAATTCCGCTGGAGTTCTCGCCGGGAACTGCGTGGAGTTACTCCGTCTCGATCGATGTGATGGGCTACCTGGTGCAGAAGCTCAGCGGCATGCGTTTCGGCGAATTCCTGCGCACGCGGCTGTTCGAGCCGCTGGGCATGCACGATACCGCATTCTGGTGTCCGCCGGAGAAGATCGGTCGCTTCGCGTCGTGCTACATGCCGAAGGAAGGTGGCGGCATCAAGCTGCAGGACGATGCAGGCGCGAGCACGTACGCTGCGCCGCCCAACCTGGAGTCTGGCGGTGGCGGCATGGTGTCGACCGCGCACGACTACATGCAATTCTGCCGCATGATGGTGCATGGAGGAACACTCGACGGCGTGCAGATCCTCAGTCCGAAGATTGTCGCGCTGTTCAGCCTGAATCACCTGCCGGGCAACCAGGAGCTGGCAGACATGGCGCCGCCGGGCCTGTTCAGCGAGGCGGGTTATTCCGGCATCGGATTCTCCATCGGTTGCGGTGTGAACATCAACGTCGCCAAGACGCGTCTACCGGGTACGCTGGGTGAATATTTCTGGGGCGGGGCTGCGGCCACGGCATTCTGGATCGACCCGAAGGAAGACCTCGCCGTGGTGTTCATGACGCAGGTCATCGGCAGCGATGCGCGGCTGACGCTGCGTCGTGATCTCCGCACACTGGTCTACTCGGCGATGACCGAGTCATTCGCATAATCCGTCGGGAGGCGATCATGGGACCAAGGCTTGTGGAGTATCTGCAGTATGAACCGGAGGAGAGCGGCATACTGTGGATCAGGTTCAATCGCCCCGAGCGGATGAACGCGCTGGTCGGGACGGCCGAGGAGAACAGTACTGTCGCGAAGGTGGGCGAATATATGCGGGCGGGCGATGACGATCCGAATGTGCGCGTCATCGTGCTGACCGGCGTGGGGCGCGGCTTTTGTTCAGGTGCCAATCTCGCATCCAGGGCGACCGAGGACATCACCGGCGAGAACTTCGTCGGCAATCGTGCACCGCATGAGGGGCCCGATGGTGCGCGCCAGCACTTCTTCCACGGCTTCACCGCGCTGCATCGCGACATTTCGCTGATCCGCAAACCGACCATTGCGATGATCAACGGCCCCGCGGTCGGTTCCGGCATGGACATGGCGCTGCATTGCGACATCCGCATCGGCTGCGAGAAGACGCGGTTTATCGCCTATCACAATGCCGGACAGATTATCGAGAACGGTGGTTCGTACTATCTTCCCAAGATGGTCGGCCTGGGCCGCGCGCTGGAATTTGCCTACACCGGCGAACTGACCGCCGAGAGGGCATACGAGTGGGGCATGCTCAACCATCTGGTGCCGTCCGAGAAGCTGGAAGAAACCACGCGCGCGTTATGTGAGAAGATCATCGCCAGGCCGCCGCTGGTGCAGTGGGTCAGCAAGCGCGTCATGCGTGCCGCGCTGGACAGCACGCTGGAGACCACGATGGTGCTGACATCGAACGCCGGCGGCATCCTGCAGAATTCCGAGGATGCGAAGGAGGCGCGGCGGGCGTTTGTGGAGAAGCGGACGGGTAAGTTCAGGGGGGTGTGATGATGCACTCAGACGATCCTGCCTTTGCGCCTGCGTGGTGGTGACGAATCGAACGAGTCGCGGACGATCAAGACCATGGCAACATTGTAGATACATGATGCGCCCGTCACCCCACCGCAACTGCCTTCCCCTCCACCAGCGTGTCGATCTCCGCGTCTGCATATCCCACTTCGTGCAGCAACTCCCGCGTGTGTTCGCCTAGCCGAGGTGCCAGTCGATGCACACCTGCGGGACTGCCGGAGAAGCGCGCCGGTGGACGCGCCTGGCGGATTTTTCCTTCCGTCGGATGGTCCAGCTCCTGAAACAATCCAACCGCCTTGAGGTGCGGCTGGTCCATCACCTCGGACAGCTTCGCAAATCCGGTGTGCGGCACGTCGATCCTCAGCAGCAGTTCCTCCCATTCCGCCGTCGTTCTGCTTGGCGCGATGTCGCGCATACGATCGTAGATACGATCGATATTGCGTGCGCGCGCCACTGGATCACGCACCGAAAATTCCTCGATGCAATCTGGATGACCCACGGCTTCGAAGAACGCGCACCAGTTCGCCCCCGAATAGGGCAGCATGGTCAGCCAGCCATCCTTGGTCCGCACCGGGCGGCGCGCCTTCATGCGCTTGTAGCCCGACGGCCCGATCGGCGGCACGAACGCCATGCCCCCGAACATCTCGATGCTGTTGAACGCCGCCAGCGTTTCCAGCATCGGCACTTCGACAATCTGGCCCTCGCCGGTGCGTTCGCGATGCAGCAGCGCGGCTGTCACGGCGGAGGTCAGCGCCATGCCGCAGATCTTGTCGCCGATCAGGCTGGGCACGAAGACGGGCTCGTCATCGGTGCCCATGGCGGAGGCAAAACCGGATGCCGCCTGGATGATCTCGTCGAACGCGGGCCGCGCACGCCACGGACCGTCCTGGCCAAATCCGGTGGCCACCGCGTAGACGATCTTCGAGTTGAGTTCCCGGCACACATCGTAGCTGAAGCCGAGTCGGGTCAGCCCGGCGGGACGGATGTTGCTGACCAGCGCATCAACAGTCGGGATCAGCCGGCGCAGCACCGCCTTGCCGTCGGGATGCTTCAGGTCCAGCGCGATGCTGCGCTTGTTGCGGTTCGCCGCCATGAACTGCCCGCTCATGCCGCGGTTGCGGAACTGGCCTGACGTGCGCCAGGTATCGCCGGTCAGGCTTTCTATCTTGATGATCTCAGCACCCCAGTCGCCGAGTGTCTGAGTGCCGAACGGGCCGAACAGCACCGTCGTCAGATCGAGAATGCGGAAGCCTTTCAGCGGCCCGGTGGGTTCGGTCATCGCGATGCGGTCCTTGGTCGGTGTTGCTCTATTTGCCATGAAACCTCGCCGAGCGCTTCTCCAGCCGCGCCAGCATGCCTTCCCGTGCGTCCTCGCTGCTCAGCGCCGCCCGCACCAGAGCATCGATATCGTCATGCGGAATGGTGTCGCGGAATTCAAGCTGCCGCACGGTCATCGCCTTCATGGCCTTCAGCGACAGCGGCGCGTTGGCGGCGAGCCGATCGATCATTTTCGTCGCCTGCACCTCCAGCTGATCGGCCGGCACGCAGCGCGCGATCAAGCCGAGGGCATGCAGCCGGGTCGCGGGCAGCGGATCGCCCAGCAACAGCATTTCCCGTGTTGTCACAGGCCCCAGCACCTCCATGAGCTTCTTGGCCAGGAACCAGTTCGGCGCGAGACCCACCTGCGCCAGCGACATGCCGAAGCGCGCTGTCTCACTCGCCACCACCAGATCGCAGTGCAGCGCCAGTTCGTTGCCGCCGGCGATCGCGTCGCCCTGCACCACGGCGACAACCGGCAGCGGGCATAGTTCGATGGCGCGCAGCATGTCCTCGATGCCGCTGGCCTCCCCGGTCTCAGCGGTTGCGCGGCGCTCCGCCATGTCGAGGCCCGAGCAGAACACGTCGCCCTTGCCACGGATCACGACGACCCTGTCGTCGGGCGCAACCGATGCGCGCAGTGCGTCCGTCAGGTCTCGGCGCATGTCGCGGTCCAGTGCGTTGCGCTTCTCCGGACGGTTCATCCAGATGATTCTGACCGGGCCGTTCTGTTCGACGAGGACCTTGTTCATGAAACTTCCTTCGCTTCGATGCCGCGACTGTCACTATCCGTACGTCGCGATGCTGCGGCAAACCGGCACCGCCATCGTGCCAATCATCGGACCGGCCTGGGGATTGATCTTTGCACGGGCGCGTATCGTTCGCATGCGCCATGGACATTCACGCGGCGGGGTGGTCTGTCAGGCTAAATCACACAGTCTCGTCAGCCTACGCCAACCAGTCCTCGCATCGGAGCGGCTTGGCGAAACTCCTGGACGGAACAGTTGAGGATATTGCTGGTATATGTCGATGGGATTTACAAAGAACCTCAACCGCGACAAACCGAAAAAGCCTTGACCGATGGTGAGTCCATGACCGAAACCACATTCCGCGCGGGCGGCTACCCATGGCGCCTGTACTGCGGCCGCAACGTCATCGAGCAATCCCTGAACGAAGCCGTGGAACGCGCCGGCGCGAAGCGCGCCTTCGTCGTCTGCTCGCCATCCGTCAACCGGCGCACGGACACTGTCCGGCGCATCGCAGAGGTACTCGGCGACCGATACGCCGGCGTCCATGACGGCATCGAGAAAGACTCAACCTACGCATCGGTGCGCGCCGCCACCCATGCCGCGTCCAACGCCGCGGCCGATCTGCTGATTGCGGTCGGCGGCGGCAGCGTCATCGTCGCAACGCGCGCGGTGGCGATCTTCATGGCGGAGCCTGGCGACCCGTTCCAGATCATGACTCAGTATCCGGAAGGCAAGCCGGCCTACAGCCCGCGGCTGCTCGCACCCAAGCCGCCGATCATCAACATTCCGACCACGCCGAACAGTGCGATGAACCGCGCCGGCACCGGCCTGAAAAACCCGGACCTTGATCACCGCATGGAGTATTTCGACCCAAGGACGCGCCCCCAATCCATCTTCCTCGACGAACAGGCATTGCTCAGCGCGCCGCCGGACCTGATCCGCTCTACCGCGACAACGGTGTTCGCCGGCCTGGTCGGCGCGATGGCGCAGACTGACATGAATCCGCTGGCAGAGGGCGATCGGAACCATGCGTTCCGGTTGGCCCACCGCGCTTATCCGCGATTGGTCGACGAACGCGACAACCCGTCGCTGCGCATCGATCTCTGCATCGCGGCGTTCCTGATGAACCGCGCCGAGGATGACGGATCCCGCCGGTTACGCGGCGGTGCGTTCGCAGGCAGCTATGCGGTCTCGACGGCGCTGCATGTACGCTATCCGCACGTCGGACAGGGTGAGTCGACCTCGGTCGTTCATGCCGCGAAAATACGGCTCTCCGAAGCAGTCGATGCGCGATCGGCGCGGCAGGTCGCGGAAGCACTCGATGTCTGGCGCGACGGCATGGACGCAAGACAGGCCGCACTCGCCGTTGCCGACATGCTGGAGACGCTCTACACGCGCATCGGGGTGCCGACGCAATTGCGTCAGCTACAAATCCCGCGGGAGGATCTCCGCAACATCGCCAACGAAACGGTGAAGAACTTCAACGCCAACGCGGGCGAACGTTCGCCGCAGGATCAGATCGAAGACGCGATGCGGCTGCTGGAGGCGGCGTACTGACAAGACACCCGGTATTCCGGCTAGAATGCACTTTCACGGGTCACGCGACAGGCCCCTGGCACCAACGGAGGAAGCAAACATGCCACAGGTCGGAGACTCCAAAGGCGAATACCGCGGCGGCGTCTATCGCGATGACGCCGCGCTGAAGGCGTGGCTTGCGAAACGGCCCGCCGAGG
>DATKFJ010000229.1:0-2154 GCA_035511435.1 Acetobacteraceae bacterium
CCGCTCGCAAGGACAACAGAGCTCGGCATCGGCGCCGCTATCCGCTCACCAACCGTCCCGCGCCTTCAATCACCGCGTCCCAGTCATCCACCTCGCGATTCTCCGGCGCCACCAGCAAATGCTGCACGCCGACCGCCTCATACGCCGCAGCACGGTCCCGTAGCTCGCCCTGATCGCGCCCGTTCCACTGCATCCGCATCGAGACGGTAAACCCGGCATCCGGCCTGTCGGCACGCAGACGCTGCACGATCGGCGCCGCCTCCTCCGGTGTTTCGCGGCTGCCATGCCAACCATCGGCAATGCGCGTCGTGCGCTTCAGCGCCGGATCCGAACTGCCGCCAATCCACAGCGGAATGTGGCTGATCGGCTGTGGCAGCATCGTCATGTCGGCGATCTTCGCCGGGATGTATTTCGCCTCGAACGTCACCGGATCCTGCGTCCACACCGCGCGCATCATCGCGATGCCCTCGTCCATCCGCCGTCCCCGTTCCTTGAACGGCACACCGAGAGCGGCGAATTCAGGCTCCAGCCAGCCGACGCCGGCGCCCAGGATCAGGCGCCCGTTGGACAGGTTGTGCAGCGTCGCCAGCTCCTTCGCCAGCGGCAGCGGATGCCGCATCGGCAGCACCAGCACCGTCGTGCCGAGACGCACGCGTTCGGTCACCGCGGCAACATAGCTCAGCGTCACCACCGGATCGTAGAACAGCGGTGAGCGCGGAAATTGCTTGCGCGGCACGATGATGTGCTCGCTGACCCAGACATCGTCGAACCCCAGCGCCTCGGCGCGGATCGCGTGGCGCCGGATCAGCGCCGGTGTCGCCTGTTCGCCGGCATGCGGCAGATGGATTCCAAGTTTCATGGCGCACTCCCCTCGGCGACCAACCGGCCGACGCCCTCGATGATAGCATCCCAGTTGTCGATGTCAGCGGACCGCAGCAAATCCGACGCCACCATGATGTGCTGTACGCCGGCCGCTTCATAGGCCGCGATGCGCTCGCGCAGTTCGCCCAGGTCGCGGCCGTTCCAGTTCACCCGCATCGAGATGGTGAAGTCCGCGCCCGGCCGTTCCGCGCGCAGCCGCTGCACGATCGCCGCTGTCTGCTCCGGCGATTCGCGCGAGCCGTGCCAGCCGTCGGCGAGGCGGATGGTGCGACGGAGTGCGGCATCGGAGTTGCCGCCGATCCACAGCGGGATCGGCGTAATCGGCAGCGGCGTCATCGTCATATCGGTGATTTCGGCCGGGATGTACTGGGTGGCAAACGTCACCGGGTCCTGCGTCCACACGGCGCGCATCAGCGCGATGCCTTCGTCCATGCGGCGGCCCCGCTCCTGGAACGGCGCGCCGAGTGCTGCGAATTCCGGCGCGAGCCAGCCGACGCCGGCGCCCAGGATGAGACGCCCGTCGGAGAGGTTCTGTAGCGTCGCCAGTTCCTTCGCCAATGGGATCGGATGGCGCATCGGCAGCACCAGGACGCAGGTGCCAAGTTTGACGCGTTCCGTGACGGCGGCAACCCAGGTGAGGGTGAGGACGGGCTCGTAGAACGGCAGCTTCCGCGGGAACTGGGTGCGGGGGAGGATGATGTGCTCGCTGACCCAGATGTCGTCGAAGCCCAGTGCCTCGGCCTGGAGCGCGAAGCGGCGGATCAGGGCGGGTGTGGCGCGCTCGCCGGCGTGGGGGAGGTGGATGCCGAACTGCATGGGGCGGGTTTCCGGTATGAGTGCGATCAGGGCCGTGCGAATGGTCGCCGACGCAGCGGCGGTCTGGGGAATCTGACCGTCGCATAGCTGCCCGGCGTGGCGGCTGCGACAGCGGCCAGCACGTCTGGCAGATGATTGAGGATGACTGGCCACACACTTGTCGTCAGCTCGATCAGTGCGATCTGTCGCTCGGCGAGGTTCTGCTGATAGCGGATGTTGCGGTCACAGGTGATCAGGATCGCGAAGCCAGCGGCCTCGGCAGCACGGATCAGCGTGCCGTTTTCGGTTGTCGCCCATCCCATACTGCGTGCGGGGACGACCTCGTATCCGGTCAGTGCACGCCGAAGACCGAGCGGTGCGTTCTGATCGAGCAGGATGCGAACAGGCACTCCAGAGTTTCAAGCGTGCCGCGCGGGGTGCCTGACGTGCGTCCTGGCATACTGAATGATCCGGCGG
>DATKFJ010000230.1:0-8767 GCA_035511435.1 Acetobacteraceae bacterium
CATCCCGGTCGTTGAAGCTGGCGCTGATCCCCGGACGTTCAGGCGTGCCGGTGACGCGGGCCTGACCGGTGACCGGATTGCGATCACGCCACATCGCTGTGGTCAGCGTCCAACCCATCAGCCGCAGCTGGCCGCCGAGCAGCGAGCAATCGACCTTCTGTCCAATGCCGGTTGCGCGTGCGTAGGTCAGCGCGGCAAGTGCGCCACCGAAAGCGAGAATGGCGCAGGTTTCATCGGCCACTGATACAATACCAGTCCGTAATGGCTGCCCCGGAGTCGAATAGGCCTCGGCAATGCCGCCGAGTGCCTGCGCCATGGAATCCGTGCCTGGCAGAGCCGCATTAGGTCCTTTTGGGCCATAACCCGAAATCGATACGTACACCAACCGCGGGTTGTGTCGCCGAAGTTCATCGTAGCCGAAGCCATTCTTCTCGGCAGCGCCGGGTCGGAAATTCTGGCCGAACATGTCCGCGCCCGCAACGAGCCGATACAGGATCTCTCGCCCTTCGCGGGATTTCAGGTTCAGCGTGACACTTTTCACACCGCGGTTATTGGTTTCGAAATAGGTACTGGGCAGGCCAGGCATCACGGTACTGCCGCGCGAATTATCACCGCCGTCCGGCACCTCTACCTTGATGACCTCCGCGCCCAGATCGGCCATCAACATATAAGGCACGGTGCCCGCCTGCGCGGTTGAACAGGCAACGACCTTGACACCCTGAAGCGGTCCGTGGGTTGCAGTCATCTCGAGCGACCTCCTATCCCCTGCCGGCAATTATCTGGCATTCCATTCCGCCGCACAAATCGACATGCTCACGGCGGCTGGTTGCCCGTCATCCTGTGCGCTAAGCAGGGTGCGTCGATCCAGCAGCGGAGAAATCGAGCAATGGCGAAAATTATCGTGATCGGCGCCGGCGTGATGGGTGCGTCCGTAGCATACCGCCTGGCGCAGGCCGGCGCGTCTGTCACCGTGCTGGAAGCCACGCGTATCGGCGGCGGTACGTCCGGCATCAGCTTCGCCTGGACGAATGCCCATAGTAAACCGCCGCGCGCATATCACGAACTGAACGTCGCCGGCATGAAGGCGCACGCGGCGCTGCGCGACGATTTTGGTGCCACGCCATGGTGGCACGGCGGTGGCAGCCTGGAGTGGGAACCCGAGGCCGCTCGCGCCGCGCAGAATGCGAATGTTCAGCAGTTGCAGTCCTGGGGCTACGCAGCCGAGTGGATCGACCGCAAGCAGCTTCACGAGCTCGAGCCGGATATCGATCCTGCCACTGTCGGTGATGCGCCCATTGCCTTCTTCCCCGAAGAAGGATGGCTCGATCCGGTGTCATACGCCCATGCCATGTTGACAACCGCACAACGTCGGCACGGCGCGCGTATCATCTGCGGCGCAAGGGTGGCCGACCTCATCATGCAAGGCGACCGCACTCGCGGCGTGACCACGACAGACGGCACGCGATATGAAGCGGATGTCGTAGTGAATTGTGCGGGGCGGTGGACAAACGATGTGGTGCGCGATGCCGGGTTGCACCTGCCGCTGGCACCAACTGTCGGATTCCTGGTGTTCACGCCGCCCGTTGCGACAGGTCTTGCGCGCGTCGTGCGTACGCCGGTGATCGATGCGCGACCCGATGGCGCCGGACGCCTGATGCTGCACTGGAACCCGACCGACGCAACATTGACTGTCGACAGCAAGATCAGTCCCACCATGCAGCAGGCGCGCGATCTGGTGCAGCGCGCACGCACCCTCTTGCCATCGATCGGCGCCGTGGAGCCTGAAGCGGTGCGCATCGCCATCCGGCCGATTCCCGGCGACCAGTTCTCTGCGATCGGACCGGTACCGCGCGTCGCTGGCTATTATCTCGCCATCACCCACAGCGCCGTGACGATGTCCCCGTTCATTGGGACGGCGGTGGCGGACGAGCTGATCGGCAATCGTCAACGCGCGGAGCTGGCCGACTTTCGCCCAGCCCGGTTCTTCAACTGATTTGCCTGCCCGTCCAGCATGAAGCTCTTCTCGCCGATCGGCGGTGCAACGCACGGTGTTGCAGGAGCCAATCGATTTTTGCCAAACTCTACGGTTCGGCCGCCCGACAGCCTGCTAGACCGCTTCGCCTGCTGCGTGCCCGCTTGCGGTAGCGTACAGCATTTCCTGCGGTGCCCGTGCGTCGCCCACGGGAACAACCGAAATGCCTGCCGCACGCAGCGGTGCGGCCAGCGCATCATTCGGGGTGCGTGGCGTCGCGTAGGTCAGCAACGCCAAATCATCGATCTCGCGCAAATCGCCGTTGTAGATATTGACGATCTGAAGCCGCCCCTCGGCACAGGCATCGCTCCAACGCGGCTCGCACAGCGTAATGACCTCGATGCGCCGCTCCGCCATGCGGCGCAGGATGCCCTGGCGCGTGACCATTTGCACGTCGGTGGCAATCGCGTCGCGCGGCGTGACAATCACCACCCGATCGAAGCGCGCGTTCAGTGCTTCGGCTGCCGCGTATGTGCCCTCGGTGTGGTCCGTGTCGAACACCACCACGGTGCCGGGTTGGCGGCCGGCATGACGCAACGTTTCGACCAGCGCCGCGCGCAGATCTGGCACCCAGCCTTCCGCGCGGACGGTGGCGGGCAACCAGTCGGGCGCGATCATCGTGGAACCCGTCGCCAGGATCACCACGTCCGGCCGCAGCGCGACGATCTCTGCCGCCGAGGCTTGCCTGCCGAGTACAAAGCGCGCTCCCGCACGCCGTGCCGCCACGGTCTGGTAATCATAGATGGACGACACCGTCTCCCCACCCGGTAGTTTCTCCCGCAACCATGCCTTGCCGCCGATCGCATCGGACGCTCCGAACACCGTGACATCGTGCCCGCGCGCGGCCGCGACCCAGGCCGCTTCCATCCCCGCGATCCCGGCGCCCACCACCACCACGCGCTTCGGAGTGTCGCTGCGCAACGGGAAAAAATCCACTTCGTCAGGCCGGCTGACGCGTGGGTTGTTCACGCAGGCGATCGGCACGTGCATCATGACGATCGCCCCCCAGCAGGTGTTGCAGGACAGGCAGTACCGGATGTCCCAGGTGCGCCCCTGGGCAGTCTTGCGTGGCCACGCCGGGTCAGCGACAAGCGGTCGGCCAAGCGCGATCAGCGACGCCTCGCCGCGTGCAAGTATCCCATCTGCTTCCGCCGGGTCGGTGATGCGCCCGAGTGCCATCAGCGGTACGCCGTTCAGACGGTGGCGCAGTTGCCTGATGAACGGCATGTAGGGCATCGGCGGCCCGAACCGGTCGGGCGTGTGCATCTCCAACGTGCGTGCGTGCGCGCCGCCGGCGAAGCAGACGAAATCCACGTTGCGCAGACGAGTAAGCAGATCGGCAATGATGCCGGCCTGGGGCGGGCCGATGCTGCCTGGCATTCCATCATCGCCGGGCAGCTTCAACCCAACGATGAAATCGCTGCCGCACGCCGCTCTTAGTGCCAGCACCAGTTCGGCGACGATCCGCGTGCGGCCTTCCCAGTCGCCGCCATAGTCGTCATCCCGCCGGTTGGACCAGGGTGAGAGAAACTGGTGGAACAGATGGCCATGCCCGGCGGAGATTTCGACGCCTGAAAAGCCACAGTCCTTCAGGTGGGACGCCGACCCGGCGATCTGCTCGATCAATTCGCGGATGTCGCCCGCCGACAGCGCACGCGGCACAGTCCACGACAGATCGTCGGGCAATGCGGAGGCGCCGATGGCTTCCGGGTTGCGCCCCGGAAAATGTCGCCCGCGCCCGGCATCCTGAATCTGCCCGAGCAGACGGCAATCCTGGCCTTCCACGGCATCGGCGAAGCGTTTCAGGCCGTCCGCATCGTCGCGCCGCCACACCTGCACGCGCGGCAGGCCAGCCTGATGCCGCATCATGCCCAGGGGTTCCGTCACAGTCATCGCCGCACCACCAGCTCCGCGATTGGCGTGGTACTGGATCAGGCGATCCGTCACGCGTCCGGCCGGTGTGACCAGCAGAGTCATCGACGCATGAGTGATGCGGTTGCGTAACCGTTTCCCGGCAAGTTCAAACGGCGTGAACAGTGCGATGAAATCGGCGGCGTCGTTCATCGTCGGGACTCCATGATCCGGCACACGGGCACGGCGAGTTCCCACGCGCATTGCGAGTTCCCACTGGCGTGGCGTTACACGAAATGCGGGCGCACGTTCTCGCACAGCAGTCGCAGCGACCGCATCATCATCGGCGACGGGATGTGGCTGCCGAAATTCAGCTCGGCGAGAATTCCGTCAATGCCCAGTTCCTCGCGCAACTGCAACAACCGGTCTGTCACCCGCTCCGGACCGCCCACCACGACCTTGTCGCGCAGCACCTCTGCATAGGTGATCGTGCGCACCGTCTCCAGTTCTGCCCGCCGGCGACTGTTCGGCGAGCCTTCAAGCCGCGTAGTCAGCGACTTGTAACCTTGCATCATGCTGGGCTCGGCTTCTTCCAACGCCAGCGCATCGGTCTCGGCGAGATGCAGCGACAAGCGTAGATACACCTCGCCCTTGCCGGGATGGCCGGCTGCCTGGTAGGCGGCACGATACGCCTGTAGATCCGGCGCCAGTCCCGATAGCGAGCCACTGCGCACCGCAACGAACAATGGGAATCCCAGCGCCCCAAGCACCGGAAAGGTATCTTCGCTGGCCCCGGCGATGCGGATCGGTGGGTGCGGTTGCTGATACGGCCGCGGCACCGCGCGCGCGTCGGTGAATGTGTGAAACTTGCCCGCGTAGGAAAAGCTCGGCTGCGTCCAGGCAAGCTTGAGGATGTCCAGCGTCTCGAAGAAGCGTTCGCGACTCTCCGCATAAGGCACGCCGTAGGCGGCGTAGGATCGTGGGTTGCCGCTACGCCCCGCGCCGAGAAGCAGCCGGCCACGGCTCATCTGGTCGATGCTGGCGGTCTCCTCGGCCAGGCGCAGTGGATGGCATAGCGGCAGCACCTGCACCGCGGTGCCGATCTTGATGCTGTTGGTACGTGCGGCGATGGCGCTGGCGACGGTCAGCGGCGCGGACAGCACCGAACGGTTTGCCTGCTGGTGAATCTCAGCCAACCAGATCGCATCCAGCCCCCAACGCTCGGCGTCGGAGACCTGGTCGAGCGCCTGGGTAAACGCGTCAGCATCCGATTGCTGATCTACTTGGCGGTGAAATTCATGGTACCAGCCGAATTCCATGATCGCTTCCTATGACATGGCCACAGGCAACGTCGCATTTGGAACATCCCGGGGCAACGTCTAACCTCCGTGCCCTGTGTAACGGGAGGCCCGTCCATGCGGTTTGGATTGTTCGGCAGTGCGGCCGCGCGACGTGGCAGCGGCGAATTCGATAGCGCCGAAGGATATCGCGACTTCATCGAATACAATGTCGAGGCCGAGGCACTCGGCTTCCACGGCACATTCGTTGTGGAGCATCATTTCACTGGATTCGGCCAGGTTTCAGCGACACTGAACCTGCTGACCTGGCTTGGTGCGCGCACCCGCCACCTGCGGCTTGGCACCGCGGTGATCGTGTTGCCGTGGCACAATCCCGTTCTGCTGGCAGAACAGGCTGCGACGCTGGACCTGCTGTCGGGCGGCCGTTTGGATTTCGGTATCGGCAAAGGCTACCGCTATAATGAATTTGCCGGTTTCGAGGTGCCGATGGAGGAAGCCGATGCGCGGTTCGAGGAATCACTCGGGGTTCTGTTGAAGGCGTGGACATCAGAAAAACGCTTCTCTCATCATGGCAGGTATTGGCAGTTCAAGGACATTGTCGTCGAGCCGCCTTCGGCACAGAAGCCACACCCGCAGGTCTGGATGGGCGCCGGCAGCGAACGCTCGATTCGCAACGTTGCCGAGAGGGGCTTCAATCTTTTGCTCGGACAGTACGCATCGCCGAATGACGTGGCACAGAACATCGCGTGGTACAAGGCCGCTGTCGAAGCCAGCGGCCGGCGCTATGATCCGATGCAGGTTGGCGTCACGCGCGCCTTCTTCGTTGCCGAGACCGATGCGGAACGCGATGCGGCGTTGGACCGACGGCTGCACAATCGCTTGCGGCAGTTGAAGCTTGCCACCCGGCCGGATGGCACGGTGCATGGTGGGCCCGACCGTGCCACCGGCGATCCGCAGGCAGTCAACGTAAACAGCGCGATCTACGGCAACCCAGACGAAATCGCACGCAGGCTGGAAGCACTGCAGCAGGTCGGCGTCGGCTACGTGCTGGTCAACGGTGGCGGCTCCGGCGGTGGCGAACGCGGACGCCAGAGCATGCGCCGCTTCGCCCGCGAAGTGATGCCGTCGTTTTCCGACCAAGCCGCGGCGCGCGCGGCGGAATGATGCCGGATGCCCAACTTCACCCGTCATGGCTGGTGCAGTCCGGCGATGCAAGTCTTGCTGATCGCAGCGGGATAAATCGCCGGCGCCGACCTGCGTCGCCATGACGATGCGCACGGGCCGCCGCATGCACCACAGGTTGCTACAACGCAATGACTTCGTGCGCGCACCGGATAGTGGCCGTTGAACTGGGCATCGTGGTAGTCTAACCATGGTAATGAACGCGCCGGCTCCGCACGCGCAGCGACCGGTCATGGACGGAACGAACAGGGGGCCCCGACTGCACCATGACTGTCGACCGGTTTGATGTACTGATTGTCGGTGGCGGACCCGCAGGCTCGACCGCCGCTGCACTGCTCGCCCAACGAGGCGAGAAGGTCGTCCTGGTCGAGAAAGACAGCCATCCCCGATTCCACATCGGCGAATCTCTGCTGCCAATGAACCTTCCGCTGTTCGAAGCACTCGGCGTGAAGCAGGCGATCGAGCGCATCAGCATGCCAAAATACGGTGTAGAGTTCGTGTCGCCCTGGCACGACAAGACCATGCACCTGGATTTTGCCCAGTCGTGGGATAAGAGCCTGTTCTATTCGTATCAGGTGCGCCGATCCGAATTTGACCACATCCTGTTCAAGAATGCCGCCGACCGGGGCGCCTGCGTCATCGAGGGCTGTCGCATCTCACATGTGGAGTTTCCGCCGGACGGCGGCGTAGTCGCGACCGGACAGGATGGCGATGGGCAGGAACGACGGTTCGAGGCGAAGTTCCTGGTCGATGCATCCGGCCGCGATACACTGCTTGCCGGCCGTCTCGGCATCAAGCAGCGCAACCGCCGTCATGCCAGCGCCGCCGTGTTCGGCCATTTCACCGGGGCGCGGCGCCTGCCCGGCAAGGCCGCGGGCAACATCAGCATCTTCTGGTTCGATCACGGCTGGTTCTGGTTCATCCCGCTGGCCGATGGCACCACCAGCGTCGGTGCCGTCTGTCCGCCGGACTTCATGAAGCAGCGAAAAACCGACGTGACCAGCTTCCTGCAAAGCCTGATCGCACAAAGCCCGATGCTGTCCGAACGGCTGGCGGGCGCTCAAATGACCGGGCCGGCGACTGCCACGGGAAACTACTCCTATCGCGCCGACCGCATGAGCGGGCACAACTTCATCATGCTCGGCGACGCCTACGCCTTCATCGATCCGGTGTTCTCGACCGGCGTCTTTATCGCCATGAAAAGCGCGTTCCTCGGCGCCGATGCGGTGACCGCCTGCCTGCATCAGCCACGCGCCGAGGCAGACCGCGCGCAGCGCCGCTTCGAGACGGAAGTGCGCGCTGCGCTCGCCAGGTTCTCCTGGTACATCTATCGGATCAACACGCCCGCCATGCGCGACCTGTTCATGGCGCCACGCAATTATTTCCGGATGCAGGAGGCGATGCTGTCGCTGCTGTCCGGTGACGTGTTCGACCACTCGCCAATCCACTCCCGTCTGCTGTTGTTCAAGGGCGTCTTCTACATCAAGACTTTTCTGCTGCGGCAGGCACGCCGTTTCCGCGCGTGGTCGCCGGTTCGCTCCCGCGAAGCATGAATTTTATCCCCTCGGACAGCCCCGCAACTGTTTTTCTGACCGACAGGACGCGTCTGCACGGCGGCAGCATCGCCACCACCAGACATGTGGTGATCATTCCCAGCTACAACACCGGCGCAAGGCTGTTCGACACCGTCGCAACAATCCGCGGACAGGATTGGCCGGTCTGGGTTGTCATCGATGGCAGCACCGACGGCACCGGCGACGAACTCGCGCGCATCGCTGCCAACGACCCGGATCTGCGCGTTTGTGTGTTGCCGCGAAATCGCGGCAAGGGCGCCGCCGTCTTGCATGGCTTGCGTCTGGCTCATGCACGCGGGTTCACCCATGCGGTGACCGTGGATGCGGACGGTCAGCATTCGGCCGAGCATATTGAGTCACTGATAAGCCTGTCGGATGAATATCCGGAAGCGATGATACTCGGTGTGCCGGTGTTCGACGCGAGTGCGCCTGCGATCCGCATCGCCGGTCACCTGTTGGCGAACTTCTGCTCGGATCTGGCGACGCTGTGGTCAGGAATTGGCGATTCGCTGTTCGGCTTCCGCGTCTATCCCATTGCTCCGTTGCTGCGGACATTCGATGACACGCGCTGGATGCGCCGATTCGATTTCGACTCGGAGGCCGCAATCCGGCTGGCCTGGCAAGGCGTGCCGCCGATCAATGTGCCAACGCCGGTGCGCTACTTTCGCCGCGAGGACGGCGGCGTCTCACACTTCAATTACCTGCGTGACAATGTTCTGCTCTTGCTGATGTACACGCGGTTGTTCGCCGAGCTGCTGCCCAATATGCCGCACCTGTTGCTGCGGCGGTTCAAATCATTCCACCGTTGATGGATATGATCTGAGCCGAAA
>DATKFJ010000231.1:0-11533 GCA_035511435.1 Acetobacteraceae bacterium
CTGATCACCGATGAACTGGTTCACCGGCTGCGTCCTCTATGTGCTGATATGGTGGACGGTGCTGTTTGCCGTGCTGCCGATTGGCACTCATCCCGTGGAGGAGCCGGACAAGAGCACCGGATGGCGCGGTGCGCCGGAGCAGCCGCGCTTGCTGATGAAAGTAATCCTAACCACACTGATTGCGGCCGTGGTCTGGTTCGGCGCCTGGCTGCTGATTACCAGCAGCTACGTAAGCTTCCGCCACGGCTGGTTCGCTGCGCCAAAGGACTAGGGACGACCCGGTTCGAGAGTCGCCCGGTTCGAGAGTCGCAAGGTCGCCGGGATTTGCTGTTGCATCAGCGGCGCTGGATTGCACTTCAATGACGTCAGCACGGTCAGGGGGGAGGCGCTTGGTCCTCCTACCTGCCGTGTGACGGCGTTTCCTCCCCAAACTTGGCCCGGCGCATCGGCGCCTGAGCCATGTTCTTGTTAACCGCTGGCTGGCGAAGTGTCACGTCATTTTGTTCGAATGCCGGCGCGGTGACAGAGATTTTATTGCGTCGAAACTATTGTGCGGCGCACAATAGTTCCGCCCTTCACGAGTGACTGGCGGGACAGACTGCCGCCTTGTAGGGTCCGCCGCCCGCAACCAGACGGATCCCCACGCGATGCGCCTTTCCCACAGCTTCATCCCGACGATGAAGGAGACACCCGCCGAAGCGCAGATCGCCTCGCACCGCCTGATGCTGCGTGCGGGCCTTGTGCGGCAGACTTCGGCCGGCATCTACGCCTGGCTGCCTCTCGGCTTGCGCGTGCTGAAGAACATCGAGCGCATCGTGCGCGAAGAGCAGAACGCGGCGGGCGCGCAGGAAGTTCTGATGCCGACCATCCAACCAGCCGAGTTGTGGCGCGAGAGCGGGCGCTACGAGGATTACGGCAAGGAAATGCTGCGGATTCGTGACAGACATGATCGGGACATGCTGTATGGCCCGACCAATGAGGAAGTGATCACCGACCTGTTCCGTCAGTCGGTGCATTCGTATCGCGAGCTGCCGCAGATACTCTATCATATACAGTGGAAGTTTCGCGACGAAGTGAGGCCGCGGTTCGGCGTGATGCGCGGACGCGAGTTCCTGATGAAGGACGCGTATTCCTTCGACCTGGATTACGCCGGCGCTGTGGTGAGCTACCGCACGATGATGCTGGCCT
Source organism: Acetobacteraceae bacterium (assembly GCA_035511435.1). Classification (GTDB taxonomy): domain Bacteria; phylum Pseudomonadota; class Alphaproteobacteria; order Acetobacterales; family Acetobacteraceae; genus JAMXLO01. The sequence continues at coordinate 1,189 of DATKFJ010000231.1, forward strand.
ATATGCGCACGTTCCAGCGCATGGGGCTGAAGGCGATTCCGATGGCGGCGGAAAGCGGCCCGATCGGCGGCGACCTGAGCCACGAGTTCATCATCCTCGCGCCGACCGGTGAAAGTCAGGTGTATTACGACGCTGATTTCGAGAACATCGACTGGCTCAATGCGCGGTTCGATTACAATCCGCAGGACCTGCATGCGTTCTTCACGCAGATGACCTCACTCTATGCGGCGACAGACGAAAAGCATGATGCGTCGAAGTGGGCGCAGGTTGACCCAGCGCGCCGGCGCGAAGGCCGTGGCATCGAGGTCGGTCACATTTTCTATTTCGGCACCAAATACTCCAGGGCGATGAACGCCACGGTGGCCGCGCCGGACGGCAAGCCCGTGCATCCGGAAATGGGCAGCTACGGCGTCGGCGTTTCCCGGCTTGTCGGCGCGGTGATCGAGGCCAGTCACGACGATGCCGGCATCATATGGCCGGATGCCATCGCGCCATTCAAGGCGGCCATCCTGAACCTGCGGCGCGGCGACGCGGCATGCGATGCCTTGTGCGAGGCGCTGTACGCGAAACTCGGCGCGGCTGCGCTATACGACGATCGGGAAGAGCGCGCAGGGGCAAAATTCGCCGACGCCGACCTTATGGGGCATCCGTGGCAGATCATCGTCGGTCCGCGCGGCGCGGCCGCCGGCAGGGTCGAACTGAAGCGTCGTGCAACCGGCGAGCGCAGCGAACTGTCGCCGGATGAAGCGCTCGATCGCATCCAAACCTAATTCCAGGAACATCGATGTTCGGACCTTTTGAACGCGCGGTCGCCGGTCGCTATCTGCGCGCCCGGCGTGGTGAACGCTTCGTGTCGGTCATCGCGATCTTTTCACTCGTCGGCATCGCTCTCGGCGTCGCCACGCTGATCATCGTGATGAGCGTGATGGGCGGATTCAAGGTTGACCTGCTGTCGCGCATCCTGGGCTTCAATGGACATCTCGGCGTCTACGGAGCCGGCGGCCAGCTGGCCAATTATGACGACATAGCCGCGCGGATTCGCAAAATCCCCGACGTCGTCTCAGTTGTTCCAGTGGTCGATGGCCAGGTCCTGATGAGCGGCGGTCAGGGGCAGTCATCGGGCGGTTTCGTGCGGGGCATCCGCCAGGCCGATCTGAAATCGCTGCACGCGGTGAGCGACCATATCCTGGCCGGCTCGCTGGACCAGTTCCAGGGTGACGATGCAATAGCTGTGGGTGTCGGACTGGCCCGCAAGTTCGCCCTCGGCATCGGCTCCGATCTGACGCTTATCTCGCCGCAGGGTGCGGCAACCGCATTCGGCACCGTGCCGCGCGTGCGCGCCTACAAGGTCGTCGCGATCTTTCAGGTAGGCGAGAACGAATACGATACCGGTTATGTCTTCCTGCCGCTCGAAGCCGCGCAGGTGTATTTTCAGAAACCGAACGCAGCCACCCAGCTTGAGGTGATGGTGAGCGATCCCGACCGCGTCACTGCCGTACATCGCGCGGTCTTCAATGCGCTGAAGGATGTGCCGGTGCAGATCGTCGACTGGACGCAAAGCAACAACAGCTTTTTCGCGGCCGTCCAGGTGGAACAGAACGTGATGTTCCTGATCCTGACACTGATCATCCTGGTCGCCGCGTTCAATGTGATCAGCTCGCTGATCATGATGGTGAAGGACAAGACGGGCGACATCGCGGTGCTGCGCACGATTGGTGCGGGCCGCGGCGCGGTGATGCGCATCTTCCTGATGTGCGGCGCCTCCGTCGGCATCACGGGGACGGTGACAGGCCTGGTGATCGGCGTGCTGTTCTGCTGGAACATCGACACCATCCAGCATTGGGTGGAGACGATCACCGGCACCTCCGTGTTCAACCCCGAGGTGTATTACCTGACGCACCTGCCGGCGCAGCTGGACTGGCACGAAGTGATGCAGGTCGTGCTGATGTCGCTGGCGCTGTCGCTGCTGGCGACGCTGTATCCAAGCTGGCGTGCCGCGCGCACCGACCCGGTGGAGGCGCTGCGGCATGAATGAGCCGCTTCTCCTGCGCAACGTCAGCCGCATTTATCGCACCGGTGCCGGCGAGCTTCCCGTGCTGCGCGGTGTCGATCTGACGTTGCACGCCGGCGAGATCGTCGCCTTGGTCGCACCGTCAGGTGCCGGCAAGTCAACCCTGCTGCATCTCGCCGGCCTGCTGGAAAAGCCTGATGGCGGCTCGGTTTTTGTCGAGGGACGCGACGCGGGCGCACTGTCGGATGCGGCACGCACCGCAATTCGCCGCGACACGATCGGCTTCGTCTATCAGTTCCATCACCTGCTGGGCGAATTCACCGCATTGGAGAACGTTGTGCTGCCGCAGATGATCGCCGGCACGCCGCGCAAGGTCGCCGCCGTCCGGGCGATGGCGCTGCTTGCGTCGTTCGGCCTGCAAGAGCGCGCCGGGCATCCGCCAGGCAAGCTGTCAGGCGGCGAGCAGCAGCGCGTGGCAATCGCACGTGCGCTGGCCAACGCGCCAAAGGTGCTGCTGGCCGATGAGCCGACCGGCAACCTGGACGTGGCGACTGCGTCGGTGGTGTTCAAGGAACTGCTGGAAACCGTGCGCCGCGAGAACCTCGCCGCGCTGATCGCCACGCACAATCCGGATCTCGCCGCGCGCATGGACCGCACTGTGACGCTGCGTGATGGCAAGGTGGTGGCGCTTGGTGGCTGACGTCGCTCGCCGGCAGTCATCTGATCCCTGACATTGCGAGCAGCCCAGCGACGCAGCAAACTCGTGCAGCCTGGCGCCCCCGAGATTGCTTCGCGCTGCTCGCAATGACCGCCAATCGCATTGGTGACACCGTGGCCGCACCGACCGCCGCCGCCTACCCAACGTCCGACCTCGACCCGTTCGCCGCTGCGTACCTCGCGGATCCGCATCCCGCGCAGGAGGCATTGCGCGAAGCCGGTCCCGCGGTGCGGCTGCCCCGCTACAACGTCTGGGCCGTGGCGCGCTACCAGGAAGTGTTCGACATCCTGAACGACTGGCGTAGCTTCTCGTCGGCGCGCGGTGCGGGCCTGACCGATTTCAAGAAAGAAAAGGCCTGGCGTTTGCCAAGTCTGGTACTGGAGACCGATCCGCCGCTGCACGACCGCACACGCAAGGTGCTGGACAGTGTGCTGTCACCGGCCGCGATGCGCGGGTTGCGTGCCAGTTTCGCCGAGGCGGCTGATCGGCTGATCGACCACCTGCTGGAACGCGGCAGTTTCGACGCCGTGGCGGATCTCGCCGAAGCCTATCCGCTCGAGGTGTTTCCCGATGCGGTCGGCATGCCGCGCGAGAACCGCCGGTATCTGCTGCCGTACGGCAACATGGTGTTCAACTCGTTCGGTCCACGCAACGCATTCTTCGAGGAAGCTGTGCGCGACGCCGAACCGGTACTGGCCTGGGTGCAGGCGCAGTCGCAGCGCAGTGCACTGACGCCAAGTGGCTTCGGTGCCGCGGTGCATGCCGCCGCGGATGCCGGGCTGCTGACCGCGGATGAAGCGCCCATCGTGGTGCGTTCGATCCTCACCGCCGGTGTCGACACCACGGTCAGCGGTATCGGCGCGGCGGTGTACTGCCTGGCGAGCTTTCCCGACCAGTTCAGAAAACTGCGCGAAGACCCCACGCTCGCGCGCGCCGCATTCGAGGAAGCGATACGCTTCGAAAGTCCGGTGCAGACCTTCTTCCGTACCACCACGCGCGAGGTGGACATCGGCGGCCTGCCGATCGGTGAAGGCGAAAAGGTGCTGATGTTTCTCGGCGCCGCCAACCGCGATCCGCGCAAATGGGAACGGCCGGATGACTACGACATCGAACGCCGCGTCGGCGGTCATGTCGGCTTCGGCTATGGTATCCACCAATGCGTCGGCCAGGTGCTGGCGCGGCTGGAGGGCGACTGCATACTGACATCGCTCGCACGCAAGGTGGCCGCGATCGAGATCACCGGACCGATCCAGCGCCGCTACAACAACACGCTGCGCGGGCTTGCCAGTTTGCCGGTAACGCTGCGGGCGCCATAGCGGCGCGTTACGTATCGATCAATTCGACCCTGGCCTTTGCGGCAGCGACCGAAAGCTCCCGGTCGCGTGTGGCCAGGGGAAGGCCGCGCCGCATCGCGAGATCCAGATAGGTCGCCTCATAGGTGGTCAGGCCATAGCGGCGTGCCAAGGCAAGTACGGGACCGTAAGCGCGGCGTCCACTCTCAGTGTCTGTCTCGAAAAGCAGGTCTTGAAGAACATCTAGGAATTCCGACGTTTCCTGCTGAGTCAGACGTTTTAGCCTTTCGGCCTGCACCAATGCATTCGTCAACTCCAGATGCCAGAGATCAGGAACCACCGCTGTCCGAGTGCTCAGCATCGCCAGCAATGCTCGACTTTCGGGAGTGGCCTCATTCTCGAAGCACCAGGCGAGCGTAGCCGAGACATCCAATACGAACCCTGCTACCATTTGCGGCCAGCGTCGCGCAGCGCCTTCCAACTTACGTCGAGCGTCTTGCCGCGCGAGAAGGCCTTGAGCCGCTCTACTGCCTCCTTCATCCGTTCCGGATCACGCCGTGCCACCGGAACCAGCCGCGCGACCGGATTCCCATGCCGGGTGATTGTAATGCTTTCGCCGTTTTCCACACGCTCCAGCAACGAAGACAGATGTGTCTTTGCCTCGAAGGCGCCCACGGTTTCCATTTCAACCAGTCCCCGACCAGTTGCGCTTGATGTAAGCAGCAAGCCTTCCGTCCACAACCTCATTGGCCGGACTCGGCGGCGGGCCTACATACTGCACGCATGCCCCATGCCGATTTCGTCCACCTCCACGTCCATTCCGCCTATTCGCTCAGCGAGGGCGCAATCAAGGCGGAAAAAATCCCCGTCCTCGCGCGCGAGGCCAGCATGCCCGCGGTGGCAATCACCGACACGGCCAACCTGTTCGGCGCGCTGGAGTTCAGCCAGGCCTGCGTTGCCAAGGGCATCCAGCCGATCATCGGCTGCCAGATCGCGCTGGCCCGCCCCGACAATCCGCGCCTGCCGCCCGACCCTGTCGTGCTGCTTGCCCAGGACGCGACCGGTCTGGCCAATCTTCAGCGCCTGTCATCGGCTGGATTCCTGGAAACCGATCCAGGCCTGAAGCCGCAGCTCGCGCTGGACATGATCGCTGCCCATGCCGCCGGCCTCATCCTGCTCACAGGCGGCGCCACCGGCCCGCTCGCGCGTCTGCTCGGCGAGGGGCAGAAGCCCGAAGCCGAACGCCTGCTCGCGCGCCTGCTCGAGGCATTCCCCGATCGTGTCGCGATGGAACTGCACCGTCATGGCCAGGACAACGAACGCGCCCTGGAGCCGGGCCTGATCGCGCTGGCTGACGCAGCCGGCGTCCCGCTGGTCGCCACCAACGACTGCTACTTCGCCGCGCCGGACATGCACGAGGCGCACGACGCGCTGCTGGCAATCGCCGACGGCCGGCTGCTGTCGGAACCAGGACGCAGGCGCGTCACGCCCGAGCACTGGTTCAAGCCGGCCGCCGACATGCGGGTCCTGTTCGCCGACCTGCCGGAGGCCTGCGACAACACGCTGGCAATCGCCCGCCGTTGCGCGGTGATGATGGAAAGTCGCAAACCGCTGTTGCCGGTGTCACCGAAGGTGCGAGCCGGCAGCACGGAGGAAGAGACCGTGCGCGCCATGGCGATCGAGGGCCTCGATCGCCGCATGGACACGATAGCCGCCGACGCTGCCACCCGCGCACGCTACCGCGAACGCCTGGACTACGAACTGTCCGTCATTGGATCGATGGGCTTCGCCGGCTACTTCCTGATCGTCGCCGACTTCATCCAGTGGGCAAAGTCGAAAAGCATTCCCGTCGGTCCCGGTCGCGGTTCGGGTGCCGGATCGGTCGCCGCCTGGGCGTTAACCATCACCGATCTGGACCCCATCCGCTTCGAGCTGCTGTTCGAACGATTCCTCAACCCGGAACGCGTGTCGATGCCGGACTTCGACATCGACTTCTGCCAGGAAGGCCGCGACCGCGTCATCGACTACGTACGCCAGGAATACGGCGCCGATCGCGTGGCGCAGATCATCACGTTCGGCAAGCTCCAGGCACGCGCCGCGGTGCGCGACGTCGGCCGCGTGCTGGGGCTGCCGTTCGGCCAGGTGAACAAGGTTGCCGAACTGATCCCGAACAATCCCGCGCAGCCGGTGAACCTGCAGCAGGCGATCGCCGGTGAACCACGGCTGCGCATGATGCGCGATGAGGACGAAGGCATTGCCCGACTGCTGGAGATCGCGCTGCAGATCGAGGGCCTGTATCGCCACGCCAGCACGCACGCCGCGGGCGTGGTGATCGGCGACCGCCCGCTGATCGAACTCGTGCCGCTGTACCGCGATCCGCGCTCCGACTTCCTGGTCACGCAGTACTCGATGAAGCATGTCGAGCAGGCGGGATTGGTGAAGTTCGACTTCCTCGGGCTGACGACACTGACGATCCTGCAGCGCGCCGAGGGATTTTTGCAGGGACTTGGAATCACCGTCGATCTGAACCGACTGCCACTGGACGATGTGAAGACCTACGAGATGCTCGCAAAGGGCGATGCCGGTGGCGTGTTCCAGATGGAAGGCCAAGGCATGCGCGAGACCTTGCGCCTGATGCGTCCGGACCGGTTCGAGGATCTGATCGCCGCGGTTGCATTGTATCGCCCCGGCCCGATGGCCAGCATCCCCGACTATTGCCGGCGCAAGCACGGGGAAAAATCGGAAGCGCCGCATCCGTCGATCCAGGACATACTGGCCGAGACCTACGGCATCATCGTCTACCAGGAACAGGTGATGCAGATCGCCCAGACCATGGCGGGCTACTCACTCGGCAGTGCCGATCTGCTGCGACGCGCCATGGGCAAGAAGATCCCCGCTGAAATGGAGGCGCAGCGCGATATCTTTACCAAGGGGGCGATCGAACGCGGCATCGATCCGGCGAAGGCCACCGAGGTGTTCGACCTGATGGCCAGGTTCGCCGGTTACGGCTTCAACAAATGCCACGCGGCGCCGTACGGACTGCTCGCCTATCAGACAGCCTGGCTGAAGGCGAACCATCCGGAAGTGTTCATCGCTGCCTGCATGAGTCTGGCACTCGGCAACACCGACCGGCTCGCGGCATTGCGCGAAGAGGCATCGCGGTCGGGCCTGCGCATCCTGCCGCCGGACATCAATCGTTCCGCTGCCGATTTCACCGTGGAACGCACATCGGAAGGCGGGCTGGCAATCCGTTACGCGTTGGCCGCGGTGAAGAAGGTCGGGTTCGCCGCGATGCAGACGCTGGTCGAGGTGCGCGGTGACCTGCCGTTCACCGATCTTGCGGACTTCGCCGCGCGGGTCGATCCGCGCCAGCTCAATCGCATGCAGCTCGAGAATCTGGTGCGCGCAGGCGCCTTCGATGCGCTGGAAGGCAACCGTGCGCGACTGTTCGCTGCGGCGGAGTCAATTCTGCGCCGCGCGCAGGCGACCGCGGAAGAGAAAGCAAGCGGCCAGATCGCGCTGTTCGGCGCGGCGCAAACCGGCACACGGGAATCGCTGCGCCTGCCCGACATGCCGGACTGGCCGTCGATGGAACGTCTCGGCTTCGAAGCGGAGGCAATCGGCTTCCACCTCACCGCGCATCCGCTCGACGTTTATGCCAAGGCGTTGCGCCGGCTTGGCACGACCGCCTGTGCGCAGGTGGAAACGGTCGCGCAAACCGGCATAACGCGGATACGCCTGGCCGGCACCGTGGTTGCACAGAAGGAGCGCGTGACGCGCACCGGCAATCGGATGGCCTGGGTGCGCATCACCGACGCCTCCGGCTCCTGCGAGGTAACTCTGTTCGCGGAGGTTCTGGCGCGCGCGCGCGACGTGCTGACCGGCGGTTCGAACGTACTCATCACGGCCGACCTGCGGCAGGATGGCGAGGCGTTGCGGGTCACCGCGCAGGATGTCGTCGCGCTGGATCAGGCCGCCACTGCCGCCGGCGCTGCGATGCGCATCTGGCTGCACGAATCGGCCGCCGTGCCGCATATCCGCGACCTGCTGGGTCGCGAAGGGCGAGGCAAGGGACGGGTCATCCTGGTACCCCGCGTCGGCACCGCGCAGAGCGTCGAGATCGCTCTGCCTGGCGGCTTCAACGTCACCCCGCGCCTGGCGCAGGCGATGAAGGTGATTCCAGGCGTCGAACAGGTCGAGGAGCTATGAGGCAGCGATCAGGATCTGCCGGCCACTGGTAGGTCGGCCTCACTGAGCGCGCAGTGTCCAACCACTACGCCAACAGGCAGCGAAAACGACAGCCAAACGCCCAGAACTGTGAATGTCTCTCCGACGACCCCACGCGGCAACAGACTCAGGCCGCACCCAACGGCCACAATAACGGCTGGGACAAGGACGAACGTCATTCGGGCCAAGCGGTCTTCCGTTGATGTCATTTTATCGCACCCCCCAAGTGCGTACCCACCTTCCTGGCGGACAATATCGTGTGATGCACGAAACGTGCCATATTACTCAAAGTCAACAAGATGAAGGGGTTGCGGTCAACCTCAGTCTCCCCGCAACCCACGTTTGTCAAGTTTTCCGACAACATTTGCCTAGATATCATCGATTTGCGATTGACATCTGGGCAGACTGTCGAATCGGCGGGCGGCCACGGCAGGAACGATCGGTCCCCCCGTCATTGCGAGCAGCGTGGCATTGCGAGCAGCGTGGCATTGCAAGCCGCCCGGCATTGCGAGCAGCGCGGCGAAGCGGCAATCTTCGGCCGGTCAGGCGCCGCTGATTGAATGTGGCGCGTGCTCCGTCCATTCGTTGACCCTCGTGAACAGGAAGGTCCATGTCCGGCGAATTCACCGTTTCCTGCATCCAGTTCACCGCCATCGACGGCGAGAAGCAGGCCACGATCGACAAGGCCCTGCGCCTGGTCCGTCAGGCCGGCGAACGCGGATCGAAACTCGTGGTGCTGCCGGAGGTGTGGACCGGTCTCGGCTACAGCAACAAGACGCTCTATCGCAGCATCGCGGAGCCGATCCCGGGCCCGGTAACCGACCTGCTGTCCCGCGAGGCGAGACGTTACGGCATGTATATCGCTGGCTCGATCTACGAGGACGCCGGCCACGGCGTCTACCACAACACTTGTCCGCTGATCGGCCCGGACGGCGCGATCGTCGGCCTGTATCGCAAGACGCACCTGTTCGATGCGCCGAACCGGCATGACATCCAGGGCGGCATTCGCGAGTCCGACAAGGTGCGCGCCGGTGATGCGCTGCCGGTCTTCCAAACGTCACTCGGACCCATTGGTCTTTCGGTTTGTTCCGACCTGCGGTTTCCCGAAGTCTATCGCGAGATGACGCTGCGCGGCGCGCGCCTGTTGGTCTGTGCATCGGCATTCCTCAGCCCGCGCTTCGACCATTGGGAGTTCTTCCTGCGCGCACGAGCGGCGGAAAACCAGGTGTGGGTGGTCGCCTCCGGGCAGTACGGCACCGAGCCTAAATCCGGCATCGGCTTCGTTGGCCGCAGCATGGTGGTCGATCCGTGGGGCACGATAACCGCGACCGCATCCGACGCCGAGACATGCCTGTCCGCGACGGTCGATCCCGCGTTCGTCGATGAAGTGCGGCAGCGTTATCCGCTGTTGGAGCAACGGCGTCCGGAACTGTATCCGTCGATCGGTGCACCACGCACACTGCGTGCGGCGGCGGAATAACGGACGATGGATGCACCGGTTGCCCATACCGCGCTCGGCGATCTTCGTGGCGAGTGGCAGGACGGGATCGCAGCGTTCCGCGGCGTGCCATACGCGGCCCCGCCACTCGGCGAGTTGCGCTTCGCGGCCGCGGCACCAATACGGAGTTGGAGCGGTTTGCGGGATGCGACGCAGCATGGACCGATCGCGCCGCAGCTTCCTTCCCGCCTGCGGGTTGCGATGGGCGATTACGTTCGTGAGTCGGCTGAGGACTGCCTGACGCTGACGATCTGCACACCGAAGTCCGACGGCAAGGCGCGGCCGGTGGTCGTATGGCTGCATGGCGGTGCGTGGATCAGCGGCGCCGGATCACTGGACTGGTACGACGGCTCGCGTCTGGCGCGCGACGGCGACATCGTGTTCGTCGGTGTGAACTATCGGCTTGGCGCGTTGGGTTGGCTGCATCGACCAGGCATCGTGGATGTCGAAGGCGGCACGTCCGACATGATCGCGGCGCTCGCCTGGGTGCGCGATCATATCGCCGGGTTCGGGGGCGACCCCGCATGCGTGACAGTGATGGGGCAGTCGGCAGGCGCAACATCGATCGGCCGGATGCTGATGCTGCCTGACGCGCGCGC
>DATKFJ010000232.1:0-2015 GCA_035511435.1 Acetobacteraceae bacterium
CCTTGCCATTGCCCCAGCCAGGGCCGACCGAGCCCGCGCCGGTGACGATTGCCACCCTTCCAGCCAAATCCAGCATACCTATCTCCTTCGGCCGTGCACATGGAGCTTACGGCGGTGACGCGATGCGCGCTACACCGCGCCAAGTGCCGGCGACGGCGCGTTGCGCGGCTTCCGCCATTCCTCGAAACGCTGAAACACGACAAAGAACGAAGGAACGAACAGCACCGCGAGACAGGTCGATGCAAGCATTCCGCTGAACACCGCGAGCCCGAGTGAAGCGCGTGCGCTGGCTCCAGCTCCGGTTGCGGTCACCAGCGGCGCCACGCCGAGAATGAAGGCGAACGACGTCATCAGGATTGGGCGGAACCGCGCGCGAGCCCCGTCGATCGCCGCCTGCAGGATCGCTTCGCCTTCGATGCGCCGCTCGCGCGCCACTTCGACGATCAGGATGGCGTTTTTTGCCGATAGAGCGATCAGCAGCACCAGGCCGATCTGCGTGTAGAGATTGTTGGCGAGACCCAGACTGGTGAGCGCGATCACCGGGCCGAGCAGTGACAGTGGCACTGCAAGAATGACGGATAATGGCGCGATCCAGCTTTCGTACTGGCCGGCCAGGCACAAATAAACCAGCAGCAAGCCGAACCCGAATGCGTAGATGATTTGATTGCCGACCGCCTTTTCCTGGTACGACATGGCTGTCCAGTCAAAGCCCGTGCCGCGCGGCAGCGTCTTCCCGGCGATCTGCTCCATCAGCGACAGCGACTCGCCCGAACTGAAGCCTTGTGCCGGACCGCCGACGATGCTTGCGGTCGGATACAGGTTGTACAGGCTGATCAAGGCTGGTCCGACCGTCTGGCGCACCTGCACCAACGTGCCAAGCGGGATCATGTCGCCGTTCTGGCTGCGCACTGTAAGCTGCTCGATGTCGTGCGGTTGCAAACGGTACTTCGCATCCGCCTGCACATAGACCTGGAAGGTGTGGCCGAACTCGTTGAACTGGTTGACGTAGCTGGAGCCGATGTAAGCGGACAGTGCAGCGAACACGTCACCGACCGATACGTTCAGCGTTTCCGCCTTCACCCGATCGACCAGCACCTGTAGCTGCGGAACGTCCGCGCGGAACGGCGTGACCAGATGCGTCAGCCCCGTCTGGCTGTTGCCATCGGCCGCTATTGTGCGGCTGAGAGTCTGCAGCTTGGTGTAGTCAAAGCTGCCATCACGCAACTCGACCTGCATGGTGAAGCCACTGGCGTTGCCGATGCCCTGGATTGGTGGCGGAATCAGTACGAAAGCCACGGCATCGGGCAGCTTGTTGAGTTTGTCCTGCAAGTTCCGATACAGCGACGGCAGGTCGGCACCGGTTCCCTTGCCACGCAGGCTCCAGTCCTTCAGGACGACATAGGCAACGCCGGCGTTCGGCAGAGTTGCACTGTTGTCCAGTACGGAAATCCCACTGACCGCCACCACGCTGTTCACGCCGGGCGTCGCCAACGCGAGTTTTGTCACTTCATTAAGTACCGCTTGCGTGCGGCCGAGTGCAGCGCCATCCGGAAGTTGCACGCCGACCATGACGTAGCCCTGGTCCTCGATCGGGATGAACGCCGTGGGCAGGCGCGCGATACCCCATACGCCGATACCGGCCGCGATCAATGCGACGATCACCATGATGCCACTGCGCGCGACCATATGACCGATCAACCCGACGTAGCCTCGTTCGATCGGATCGTAAATCCGGTTGAAGCCGCGAAACACGAAATTGCGCTTCTCGGCTGGCACCGGATGGCGCAGCCACAGTGCGCATTGCGTTGGCTTCAACGTCGCGGCATTGATCGCGCTGATGATGGCAGTCGCTGCGATCACCAGGGCAAACTGCGCGTACATCTGTCCCGTCAGGCCTGGTAGGAAAGCCGCCGGGATGAACACCGACACCAACACCAGGGTGATACCGATGATCGGACCAAGCAGCTCGCTCATTGCCTTGACGGCGGCATCGTGCGGCGAAAGACCTCGCTCGA
>DATKFJ010000233.1:0-8118 GCA_035511435.1 Acetobacteraceae bacterium
CGCCGATGATGTTGGCGTTTGGCAGCGTGATATCGACCGTCGTGGTCATGCGTCGCGTGCAGCCTATTTCGAGCCGATCACGCTGCTTTCAGCGCTTGCTTCCCATACCAGCCGGCTTGGTTTGGTTGCGATCATGACCGCCTCGTTCACCGGACCGTATCATGTCGCGCGGCTGCCACACAGATACACCGACCGCAGCAGCCCTCTGATCGACGACGGGCGCGACCTGCATTGGCCGCTAGCCCCCCTGTGTGGCAGCGTCATCGGTGTAGGTGGGGTAGGTTCGCCGAGACTGCCAAGGCGCGACATCCCGGGCCCCCGGGGAAAGCAGCGGCCCGGGTGGGTTCGGTCGCTGCTCTCGCTTGAGGCGCCGATTTCGCTTGCTTCCGCAGTGCTTCCGGCAGGAACTGTGTTCGCCGCACTTCGAACCTAAGTCCCTGAAATGATGGTGGGTGCGACTGGGATTGAACCAGTGACCCCCGCCGTGTGAAGACGGTGCTCTGCCGCTGAGCTACGCACCCATCGCGGGTTGAGATAGGCGGCGGCGCTTTGGCGTGTCAAGCCGTGCAGTGTCGGCCTTGTCAGCCGGCGGGCGCGGCGCAAGATTGTGACCATGCGCAGCGCCGCCGTGCCTCTGCTCTTGTGCCTTAGCGCCGCGCCCGCTGCCGCCCAGCAAGTCGCGCAGGTCCATCTTTCCTACAAAACGTACGCCGCAGGAGTACAGGTGGTGCAGGTGGAAGCGTTCTTTGGTCTCGGCCCGTGGAACTATCACATCGACCTGGATTACCATACCACTGGCTTCGTCGGTCTGCTCGATCACGGCCATCAGACCAATACGGTGCGCGGCCTCTGGGACGACGATCACGCGGCGCCGGCGGAATTCTTCGGAGAAGGCGTCTGGCGCGGCCAGCAACGCCGTACCTTGATCGACTACAATCACGGCGTACCGGTGGTCAAAGACCTCCAGCCGCCACAGCGGACCGAGCGTGAACCGGTGCCACCGGTGCTACAGCTTCACACCATGGACACGCTCAGCGCGTTGGCCCAGCTCATGCGCAAGGTCGAACTGACCAACTCGTGCGAGACCACGGTGCGAACCTACGATGGCCGCCGTGTACTGGCAGTCGTTGCCCATACCGCCGGTCAGGAGAAGCTGGAACCGAACAGCCGGTCGATCTACAGTGGACCAGCGCTGCGTTGCGACTTTGAGGGCAGCGAGCTCGCGGGCTTCCTGTTGGGCGAGGACGACCCCGAGCACCGCAAGCCGCTGCATGGTACTGCCTGGTTCGCGCCGATGTTGCCTGGCGCGCCGCCCCTTCCAGTGCGCATCGCGTTCCAGACCGATTGGTTTGGCTGGGCAACGATGTATCTGACAGCCGCTACCGCCGACGCGCCGGATGCCGCGCCGAATGACTGATACCGTGCCAACGATGCACAACGATATCGCCGCCGCTGAGTTGCCACTCCTGACTCGCGCGAACACCCCCACAATCACTCGCACGATCACCCATACGATCACTGGGTCGCCTGCCGCGTGGATTGGTCGGCCGTGTCGCATGCTGCTCTGGCTGTGCACTCTGCTGGCATGTGTGGTGCCGGCGAGCGGTGGGACGCGTGTCAGCTACGGAACGATCCCCGTGCATCCCGTCGCGGGCGCCAGACTCCCGCCAGGGCCACTTACCGCCGAGTTGCGGCTGCCATCAGGCGACGGGCCGTTTCCGGTGGTGATTGTACTGCATGGCTGTGGCGGGATCGGAAGAGACGAGCCGATCTGGGCGGATCGATTGAACGGTTGGGGCTATGCGGCACTAATTCTGAACAGTTTCTCGGCCCGCCAAGTAAACACGGTGTGTGCGCTCGCCAATCAGTCGCTGGTCACCAATATCGACCGGGCAGGCGATGTCATGAATGCCGCCGCCTGGTTGCAGGGCGTGCCGTCGGTCGACGGCAAGCGGATCGGCGTGTTGGGCATGTCGCATGGCGGCGGCACCGCGGTCGCAGTCACGCGCGCAGACATACAGCAAACCGGCCCCGGGCTGATCAAGGCGGCGGTCAACTATTATGGTCCGTGTCGCCATGCTGAGGCGCACGGGACGGTGCCACTGCTCGCACTCGCCGGAGAGGATGACAACTGGTACGATCCAGCCCGATTATGCAGGAGCTTCGGCGCGAGCCTGCGGCCGGACCAGCCGTTCGAGATCTACACCTACCCCGGTGCGGTACATGATTTCGACAACCCGCAAGCACGTGCGCTCCGTTTCAACGAGGGTCATCCAACTCAGTACAATTATGCAGCGGCCGAAGACAGTTACGTGCGGGTAAGGACTTTCCTCGGTCGCTATCTGGGACATCCAGGGGGCTGAGTGCCGTCCAGAAGCCGTCGAGCGATCGCCACCAGGTCGGGAAAATCCTGTGCCACTGCAACCGCGCCCTGCGCCATCGCCAGTGGTCCGTAGCCCCAGGCGGCAAAGATGCACGGCACGCCCGCGCCGCGAGCCGCGGCGACGTCGTTGGCGTGGTCGCCCGCCATCACCGCATGCGCCGGCTCTCCACCGGCGGCCTGCAGAGTTGCCAGCAGATGCGCCGGGTCGGGCTTGCGGACCGGGAAGCTGTCTCCCCCGCCGATCGCAGCAAAATATTGCGCCAGTCCCAGTGCGGCCAACACCGATCGAGCGGCCGCTTCCGGCTTGTTGGTGCACACCGCCAGACGCCAACCCTCCTGTGCCAACGACCGCAGCGCGTCGGCGACACCCCGGTACGGCCTGGTCTCCACCGCTGCATGAGCGCTGTAATCGGCGGAATATTCGGCCATTGCGCCAGGATCCGGTACGCTGCCGCGCGCGGCAAAGGCGCGTTCGACCAGCTTGGCCACGCCGTCGCCCACCATCACGGCGGTCTCGTCCTGCGACAACGGCGCCAGGCCGCGCGCACCAAGCAGTCGGTTCAGCGCCGCGGCAAGGTCCGGCACCGAATTCACCAGCGTACCATCAAGGTCAAGCAGCAGGGTGCGGGTCACGGTGTTGCACTCCGAAACGCGAATTGAAGCAGCAGGATAGCGGCAGGCTTTGACACGGCGTAGCCTGAACCGCCACAAGGACGGCATAAAAACCGAGGACAATGATGCCACGCACCGCCGTGATCCTTGCCGCCGGCCTCGGCACGCGCATGAAGTCCGCACTGCCCAAGACGCTGCATCGGATCGCCGGCCGCCCCATGCTGCGCCATCTGCTGGCAAGCTGCGAGCAGGTGTTCGACCGCATCGTCGTCGTGGTCGGCCCGGAGATGGACGCGGTACGGCAGGCGGCCGAACCGCACGCATCGGTGGTACAGCGGGAGCGCCGCGGCACCGCGCATGCCGCGCTGGTCGCCGCGCCGCTGTTCGGCGACGGCGAGGTGGCGGTGCTGTATGCCGACAACCCGCTAATCCTTCCCGACACGATGCGCCACCTGTTGGAACGCCGCGCCGCCGGTGACGCGGGGCTGGCGCTGCTGGCGTTCCGCCCGACCGATCCAGGACGCTATGGCCGGGTCATTTCTCGCGATGGCTATGTCGAGCGCATCGTCGAATGGATTGACGCCGATAATGCGGAACGCGACGAGACCCTGTGCAATGCTGGCGTGCTGTGTGGGTCGTCTGCCGACATGGCGCGCTGGCTGAACTCGGTGCGCGCGGATAATGCCAAGGGCGAATACTACCTCACCGATGTGGTCGCGCTGGCCCGCGCTGACGGTTGCCGTGTCGCGGCGGTGGAGGCACCAGCCGACGAACTGGCGGGGATCAACTCGCGTGTCGAACTCGCCGCGGCTGAGGCGGTGGTGCAGTCACGGCTGCGCGTTGCCGCAATGGAGGCCGGCGTGACGATGACCGATCCGGGTTCGGTGTTCCTGTGCGCCGATACCGAATTTTCCCCGGATGTGACGATCGAGCCCAATGTGGTCTTCGGGCCGGGGGTCAAGATCGCGCCCGGCGTGGAGATCCGTGCGTTCAGCCATCTTGAAGGCTGCATCGTTGGACCGAATTGCATTATCGGGCCACATGCCAGACTGCGTGCGGGCACTCGACTGGACGCGAATGTGCACATCGGCAACTTCGTCGAGGTGAAGGCGGCCCATCTTTGCGACGGGGTGAAGGCGAGCCACCTGAGCTATCTCGGCGACGCGGACATCGGTGCCGAAACGAACATCGGCGCCGGCACGATCACCTGCAATTACGATGGCTATGCCAAGCATCGCACCAGGATCGGCGCGCGGGTGTTCATCGGCTCCGACACCGCGCTGGTAGCGCCAGTGTCCGTCGGTGACGGCGCCATCGTCGCGGCCGGCAGCGTGATCACCGAGGACGTGGCGCCGGATGCGCTGGCCATCGCGCGCGGGCGGCAGGAAGTCAAACCAGGACGCGCGGCGGCGATGCGGGCGGCGAGAAGGGGCAAGAACTGATGTGCGGCATCGTGGGCGTAATTGGCACCCGGCCGGCGGCGCCGCTGATTCTGGATTCACTGCGGCGGCTGGAATATCGTGGCTATGACAGCGCCGGCATCGCCACGCTGGTGAATGGCCACATTGATCGCCGGCGCGCCGAGGGCAAGCTGGGCAATCTGGCTGCCGTGATGGAGCGTTTGCCGTTGGCCGGAACCACCGGCATCGGACACACGCGCTGGGCGACACATGGTGCACCAACCGAGAACAACGCGCATCCGCATGGTACCGCGCGCGTGTCCATCGTGCACAATGGCATCATCGAGAATCACGCCGAGTTGCGTGCCGAGCTGGAAGCCGCCGGGCAGGAATTCACTACCGAAACGGATACCGAGACGGTGGCGCAACTTGTCGATCTGAACCTGCAGCGCGGCATGGATCCTATCGCGGCGGCGGGTGCGGCATTCCGGCGGCTGGAAGGCGCCTATGCGCTGGCGATGATATTCTCCGGTCATCCCGAGCTGATTGTCGGCGCGCAGCATGGCGCGCCGTTGGCGGTCGGTTTCGGCGAGGATGAAATGTTCGTCGGGTCCGATGGCCTGGCGCTGGCGCCGTTGACGCAGCGCATCGCCTATTTGCGTGATGGCGACTGGACAGTGGTGGACCGGCGAGGCGCGAAATTCTACGGCGTCGACGGCGAGGTAGTGCAGCGCGAGGTGAAGCTTACGCGGCTGACCGGTGCCGCAATCGGCAAGGGCAATTTTCGTCACTTCATGGAAAAGGAGTTGCACGAGCATCCCGCGGTGATCGGCGACACGCTGCATCGCATGGTCAACCCGGCGACCCGCGCGGTCGCCCTGCCCGACCTGCCATTCGATTTCGCCACGCTGCCGCGCATCACCATCAGCGCCTGCGGCAGCGCGTACTATGCCGGTCTGGTGGCACGGTGGTGGTTCGAAGCGATCGCGCGCATTCCCACCGACATCGATGTTGCCAGCGAATTCCGCTATCGCACGCCGCCCATGTCGGACGGCGGGCTTGGGTTGCTGGTGTCGCAGTCCGGCGAAACCGCCGACACATTGGCGGCACTGCGCTACATGCGTGAGCAGCGCCAGCATGTACTGTCGGTGTTGAACGTGCCAGAGAGCAGCATGGCGCGCGAGAGCGACGCGGTGCTAGAGACCGTGGCGGGACCAGAGATCGGAGTCGCCAGCACCAAGGCATTCACCGCGCAGTTGGCGGCACTGGCATGTCTTGC
This sequence comes from Acetobacteraceae bacterium, assembly GCA_035511435.1. Classification (GTDB taxonomy): domain Bacteria; phylum Pseudomonadota; class Alphaproteobacteria; order Acetobacterales; family Acetobacteraceae; genus JAMXLO01. The sequence goes on from DATKFJ010000233.1 coordinate 5,675, forward strand.
ACTGGGTGCCGCGCGTGCGCGCGGCGCAATCGATGCGGCGCAGGAGGCAACGATGACCGATGCGCTGCTGGAAGTTCCCAGTCGGGCAGCGGAGGTTTTGGATCGGCATGACGAGATCCAGGCGCTGGCCCATCGCATCGCGCAGGCGCGCGACGTGCTGTATCTCGGACGGGGGAATTGCTTTCCGATCGCGATGGAAGGCGCGTTGAAGTTGAAGGAGATCAGCTACATCCACGCGGAGGGTTATGCGGCCGGCGAGATGAAGCATGGTCCGATCGCGCTGATCGATCCGGCAGTACCGGTGATAGCCATTGCGCCATCTGGGCCATTGTTCGAGAAGACCGCTTCGAACTTGCAGGAGGCCGCGGCGCGCGGGGGGCAGGTGATCGTGTTCAGCGACGCCGTGGGCGCGGCGAAGCTGCGGGGAATTGCAGCGGAAACGATCGTGATGCCGGCGGTGGATCCGTTCGTGGCGCCGATCTTGTACGCGATCCCGGTGCAGTTGCTGGCGTATCACGTGGCGGTGCTGAAGGGCACCGATGTGGATCAGCCGCGGAATCTGGCGAAGTCGGTGACGGTGGAGTAGCGGGGCGAGCTGGCTGGGACGGCCACGGCAAACGGAATAAGCGCATGACTGTGACACAGGCTTGTCACTGACTCGTGGTCAGCTGGGCGAACAGCGAGCGGCCAGCAAAGTGCACCGCAGCTCACGTGACGAAGACACTGACCCTCCGCGACACCAATCACCTATTCGACCGCTGCATCCGCGCGGTCAAACCGGTGGACAATTCGCCATCGCCCACGATGGCAAACCAGTCGCATTGGTCCCTTACAGTTCCACCACTCCTCGCATCACCGGAACGCAGCTTCCTGCAACGGTCGCCAGCACCGGCCCCTCCGCCGTCTTGCGCGCCGCAGCGACGATCTGGCTGGACCGTCCCATCTCAACCCCTTGCTCAATTTCGTAGGTGAGATCAGCATTTTCACCTGGCGCCAGTGACGTCAACAACGCGGCAAGTGCTGCGTTGGCACTGCCGGTTGCGGGATCCTCCAGCATGCCGCCGAGTGGGGCGAACATGCGGGCACGCAGTCGCATCGGGTCGCCGTCGCGCCAGGCATAGAGATGCAATGCGAAGTGCCCCGCCAGATCCGGAAACTGCTCCGCCGCGGACCGGAATGAGGCAAGATCCGGGTTGGCACGCGATAATGTCTCCACACTCGCAACCTCGGCGATCACGAACGGAATGCCGACTGATGCAACCAATGGTGTGTGCGCATTGGTCGCAAGGTCCTCGCGTTCCAATCCAGCACACGCGGCCACCAACTCCTCCGGAATGGCGATATCGATCGACAATGCGCGCGGCGCCGAGATGCGCGTGCCAGTGGTCGCCCCGTCCGCATCGCGCAGCAGATGCACGCGCACCAAACCGGCGATCTCTTCGAACACCAGATGCTCCGGCGGGTTGTCCATCCTTCGCGCCAGCACATAGCCGGTGCCGACATTCGGATGGCCGGCAAACGGCAACTCCTGCCGCGTGGTGAATATCCGCACCTTCGCATGGTTCTGCGGATTGTCGGCTGGCAGAACGAACGTCGTTTCCGACAGGTTGAACTCCGCTGCCAGCGCCTGCATCTGGTCGTCCGTCAACCCGCGAGCATCGGGAAACACCGCGAGCGGGTTGCCGCCAAAGCGGCGTTCGGTGAACACATCGACCGTGACAAACTCGTAGGCGGGCATGGCGACCTCCGTCTGTGACACCTCTCCCTAGCGCAATACGCGTCGGGGATCACGCGCTATGCTGTGATCGGAGCCGACGGAGTATCCCCCAACGGAGCAATCAATGTCGTATTCTTCCCTGGTCCAGGCGGCCGAGGCATGGCACGACCTCGGCCGTCGCTACCTGGAGCGAGGCGAATATGGCGCGGCGCTCGCGGCACTGCGCCAGGCGGCGACACTCACCACCGATCCTGGTGTGCTGGATCACGACATGGGCAGATCGCTGTTCGCACTCGGCCATGTCGATGCGGCCGTTGAGTCGTTCCGCCGCGCAACCCGCGCCGATGATGCGGCGCTGCGCGAAGCCGCATTGCGCAGCATCGCGATCATCATCCCCGGCGCGCCGCAGGCCGATCATCGCGCGGTGCTGGCCGCACGCCGCGATTGGGCACCGCGATCGACCTCACCACGCCGTTCCGCCGCGCACCACGGAACGAAGCTGCGCATCGGCTATGTCTCGGCGTACTTCGGATCGCGCAACTGGATGAAACCGGTCTGGGGCCTGATCAATCACCATGACCGCACGCGCTTCGAGGTACACATGTTCGCCGATCGGACCGATCCAACCGCTGACAGCGGCTACCGCGATGCGGAACTCGATGTGATCCACGCCGTGCACGGGGTCGAGAACATGCGACTTGCCGAAATCGTCGCAGACGCCGGGATC
>DATKFJ010000234.1:0-2065 GCA_035511435.1 Acetobacteraceae bacterium
CCATCTCCGCACTTTCCACTGCCGGCAATGAGGTGACCGCCCATGGAGTGGTGGATCGATTGGTCGACTGGGCCAAGGCGGACGGCATCACACTGGTATGTACCAGCTTGATCGATGAACCCTCCAATGGGAAAGCGATCAATGCGCCGCTTCAGATATCGTCGCTTGCCGATACCTGGATTCATCTGAACTATCTGGTTCAGGCCGGTGAGAGGAATCGCGGGCTGTCCATCATCAAGTCCCGCGGGACGTCGCACTCGAACCAGGTGCGCGAACTGATTCTCAGCGAGTCGGGTGTAACTCTGGCCGACATCTATACCGCGGGCGGCGACGTGCTGATGGGTACGCTGCGGTGGGAAAAGGAGGGCGCCGAGCGTCTCGCCAGCGAGGTCGCCGAGGTGGAGGGTAAGCTGCGGCGCGTCACGCTGGCCGCCGAAGAGGGCGAACTGCAGGTGCGCCTGAAATCGCTGCAAACCGAGTTGGTGGCAAAGCAGGTGGAGAAGACGTTGTTGGCCCGCACCACCGCCAGCAAAAAGGGCCAGGTGACCAAGGGCCGCCGGCGGCTCAGGCAACTTCGCGGCGGAGACTTGAACACGCCGGAACCCCGGTGAGGAGCCCGTCATGAACCGGCGAAGCGTGTTCAAATTCAGGCTCTATACCGCGGACGGAACGCAAAACTCGGCGCAAGCGCTCGCCAATCTCACCGCGCTGTGCCGGTTGCATCTGCCGGACCGGCATGAAATCGAAGTCGTCGACGTGTTCCGCCAGCCGGAGCGCGCCCGGGCGGATGGCATTCGCATGACGCCGACGCTCATCAAATTGTCGCCTGCGCCGCCCTGCAGGATCGTGGGCGCGTTGAATCAATCACGGAGCGTCCTGTTGGCACTGGGGATGGAAGTCACCGCTGCATGACCTCCAAGACGCCGCCGCAGAGCGAGGACGACACCGAAATCTCGGTGTTGATCAAGACTCTGCGAGTGACCGATCTGCGCTTGGAGGAATTGACCGCCGGTGAGGTGGACACGGTCACCGACCGCGACGGCCGGTCGTACATGCTGCGTCGCGCCCAGAACGAACTGCGCTATAACGAAGCGGCTCGACAGGCCGCCATCCTCAACGCGCTGCCGGCGCATATCGTATTACTGGATACGAGCGGCGTGATCGTCTCGGTCAACGACGCATGGCGGCGGCTCGCCGAGGCAAATGTCCTGATGGACGCGGCCCACGGCATCGGTGTGGATTACCTGGCCGTCTGCGATGGCGCATCGGGACCGGATGCACCGACTGCCCACGCGGTCGCCGCCGGCATCCGCTCGGTATTGACCGGCGGCAACAAGCGCTTTTCCCTCGAATATCCCTGCCAGATGCCGGGCGGAATGTCCTGGTTCCTGCTGACGGTGACGCCGCTCGACGAGCATCGTCCCCAGGGCGCGGTCGTGATGCATGTCGATATCACCGCCGAGAAGCGCAGCGAACAATCCTTGCTGCGGTTTGGTGCGGCCATGGACGCCACCCTGGATGCCATCTACCTGATCGATCGCGCCACCATGCAGTTCGTCCACTTCAACGATGCCGCCTGCCGGCTGCAGAACCAGACGCGGGAAGAGATCTTCGCGGGAGGGATTCTCGCCTTTCTCGGAGTTTCGCGTGGCGAACTCGAGAACGCCTACGATCAGCTGATCGCCGGGGGACTGGTCGACAAGCCCATGGAATTTATGCGCCAGAGAGCCGACGGATCCCCTTACTGGCTGGAAAGGCGGCGCCAGGCGCTGCTCCTGGAAGGCCGCTGGACCATCATTTCGATGCTGCGCGACGTCACCGACCGAAAGCACGCCGAACATCGCATTGCTCAGCTCAATCGGGTTCAAGCCATGCTGAGCGGCATCAACACGCTCATCGTTCGGGCTCGTGACCGTGCCGATCTGTTCAAGGAGGCCTGCGGCATCGCCGTCGAAGCGGGCGGCTTCGCCATGGCGTGGATCGGAATCCTGGATCGCGGCACCTTGGAGATCGTGCCCGTGGCCTCGGTGGGCGCAAGCGAAGCACTGCTGGCGTGCATCGGGGA
>DATKFJ010000235.1:0-13696 GCA_035511435.1 Acetobacteraceae bacterium
CAGGAGAACGCCAGCAGCATGCCGGAATGGGTAGGCTTCTGCCTGCACGCCGCCGCCCTGGTGGCCTCCGGCTGGATGGTCGTTGCCACGTTGAGTATCGGATCGTGGGTCGGCGGCCTCGTTGGCAGCGCGATCTTCGTGCCCGCGTTGTTCATGACAACCGGCTACCTGTTCCCGAATAACCGCCGCTGATTCGGCCGGCCCGATCCAACTGACAGGACGCTGTCGGCAGCAACCGCATTACGTCTGGTTCCCCACGCGTCCGGAGGCAGCCGCATGCTCACCCTGACCGACAACCCGGACCCGCGCCTGAGCGATGTCCTGGAGACCGGCCTCGCCGACTACAACGAAGAAAAGACCGGCGTGCGCGACGGCCGTCCCCTGGCAGTGGAGGTGCGCGACCCCAACACCGGCGCACCGATCGGCGGCGTGCTCGGACGCACCACGCTGGGGCTGTTCTTCCTCGACCTGTTCTACCTGCCGGAACATCTTCGGCGCTCCGGTATCGGCACCCAGGCGCTGCGCATGGCGGAACAGGAAGCAATCCGCCGCGGCTGTCGCTCCGCCGCGCTGGTCACCATCAACATTCAGGCGCCCGAATTCTACGCCCGCCACGGCTGGGAGGAATTTGGCCGCGTCGCCAGCATGCCAGGCGTCGAGCGCATTTTCATGCGCAAGACCCTCGGCACATGAACCGGAGATTTCCCCCCATTTGATCAGTGCAGCCCATTTAATCAGTGCGGGGTTGTGGAAATGGCTCGGTCGTCCAAGCCGGACGGGCAGGGCGCCCCACTGAACGGCGGCTGTGCCGGCACCGCGGGACCCCCCGGAACTCCGGCAAGATGCCGGCCCAGCGGCGTCGGTAGCGGCCTGAATCGAACATCCGCGGGGGCGCCGCCTTACTGCCTCGGTCCTACCCCGCTCTGGACGTCAGACCCCAGGAACGGCATGGTCCGCCGCGACAACAACACGCGCTTGTCTGGCGCGGCAACACGCTACATCTATGCCCCGACATTTATGCCCCGACAGGCTCGAAGGCCAGGAACCATGGACGACCACATTATCGGCCAGACCCCATCCGCGCAGGGCGGCGACAACGCCGCCGTCCTAATCGTCGACGGCGATCAGAAGACGTTCATGCAGGACGTCATCGAAGCCTCGCGCACCATCCCCGTACTCGTCGATTTCTGGGCGACCTGGTGCGGCCCCTGCAAGCAGCTCACCCCCACCCTGGAAAAGATCGTCCGCTCCGCCGGCGGCCGGGTGAAGATGGTGAAGATCGACATCGACCAGAACCGCTCGCTGGTGCAGCAGCTCGCCCAGCTTGGTTTGCCGATGCAGTCGGTGCCCACGGTGGCCGCATTCTGGCAAGGCCAGATCGCCGACATCTTTCAGGGCGCGCTGCCGGAATCGGAGGTGAAGCGCTTCGTCGAGAGCCTGCTGAAAGTGGCCGGCGGCTCGATGCCCACCGCCGATCTGCTGGCCGAGGCCAAGGCCGCGGTGGAAGCCGGCGACCACCAGCACGCCGGCGCGCTGTTCAGCGAACTGCTCCAGCAGGAGCCGGAAAACCCCGACGCCTGGGGTGGCCTGATCCGCACCCTTATGGCACTCGGCCAGGAGGACCAGGCGCGCGAGGCGCTCGATCAGGTGCCGGCAAAGATCGCCGACCATGCCGAAATCTCCGGTGCCCGCAGTGCGCTGACGCTGGCCGAGGAAGGTCGCAAGGCGAAGGACCAGTTGCAAACCTTCCAGGCGCGGCTGGCCGCCGATCCCACGGACTACCAGGCGCGCTACGATCTCGCCACCGCGCTGAACGCCAGCGACGAACGCGATCAGGCCGCGGACGCCCTGCTCGAGATCATCCGCCGCAACCGCGCCTGGAACGAGGACGCCGCCCGGCTGCAACTGTTGAAATTCTTCGAGGCCTGGGGCTTCGATGATCCGGCCACCATGGCAGCGCGCCGCAAGCTGTCCTCCGTCCTGTTCAGCTAGATGGCCCATTTCCACCCCAGGGTGGAGGATCTGCCGGGCGAGTTCCCGGTCTTCCCGCTGCCGGGCGCACTGCTGCTGCCGCGCGGCAAGCTGCCGCTGAATATCTTCGAGCCGCGCTACCTCGCGATGACCGACGACGCGCTTGGCCACGGCCGCATGTTCGGCATGATCCAGCCGGACACCAACCTGCCGGAAACCGCGAACGGTCCGGCGCTGTTCCACGTCGGTTGCCTGGGGCGGCTGTCGTCATTCAGCGAAACGGAAGACGGCCGCTACCTGATCACGCTGACCGGTGTCATCCGCTTCGCGATCGCGCAGGAGCTGCCCACCCACCGTGGCTATCGTCGCGTGCGCGGCGATTTCTCGCCATATCGCGCGGACATGAACCTTGAAGAGCGACCCATCGGTATCGAACGCGATACGCTGGTTGCGGCGCTGCGCGGCTACTTCGCCCATCGCGGCTTCGATGCCAATTGGGACGCAATCAAGCGCCTGCCGGACGACATGCTGGTCATCACCCTCGGCATGGTCTGCCCGTTCGAACCGGCCGAGAAGCAGGCGCTGCTGGAAGCCCCCAGCGATGCGGAACGCGCCGCCACTTTGCTGGCTCTGCTACAGATGGGCGCCATGCAGCAGGACACGCCAGGCGGCCGCAGCGTAAGCTGAACGGTACGGAGGGAGCCATGGACGAACCCGCCGAAACCAAGCGCCAGGCGCCGATCGATTCGCGGCTGCTGGAGATCCTGGTCTGTCCGCTGACCAAGGGCCCGCTCGAATACGACCGCGAGGCCAGTGAACTGATCAGCCGCAAGGCCGGCCTCGCCTATCCGGTGCGTGACGGCATCCCGATCATGCTCCCCGAGGAAGCCCGCAAGCTGGACGAGTGATCCAGGGCTGCTCAAGGGTGCGATCGAATCCGCTTTAGTCGCTCGGCTTCGGGGTTCTGCGAGCGGAACCGATCGGATGTTCGCTTGCTGCCGGCCGATTTATCGTGATGCCTGCGAGACCGAGCCGATGCAGAGGACAGCGTGATGCCCATCGCAACCGAGATCCGCTTCAACAAGGCGCGGCGTGTGCTGGACGTCGCGTTCGACGACGGCACGCACTTCACCTACCCGGCGGAATACCTGCGGGTGGAAAGTCCCAGTGCCGAGGTCCAGGGCCACTCACCGAGCCAGAAGCAGATCGTGCCTGGCCGGCGTCACGTCGGCATCACGGCGATCGAGCCGGTGGGCAACTACGCGGTGCGCCTGGTGTTCGACGACCTGCACGACACCGGCATCTTCTCCTGGGAATACCTGCACGAACTCGGCCGCGAGCAGGACCGCCGCTGGCAGGCGTATCTCGCGGCGCTGGATGCCCGTGGCCTGAGCCGCGAACCATAACGCCCGCATCCCTTGCGGGAGGGAAAGGAACAGGGGGCGTAAAAGCCAAACAAGTTCTCCCCCTCACCTGGGGGAAGTGCGTACAACCACCGACCCGTAGCCGCGCCGCCCATCCGCGGCCACCGGATCACCCCGACGGCAGCACCATCACCTCGGTCAGCCCGGCCGCCAACAAACGGCGCAGATCGCCGAGGGCCAACGCAATGCAGCCTTCCGTCGGCGCATAATCCGGCCGCGCCACATGCAGGAAAATCGCCGAGCCCCGCCCGCGCTGCACGGGCGCGTCGTTCCAGCCCAGCACGCCAACCAGGTCATACAGTTCGTCCTGGCGCCACAACTCCTCATAGCTGCCCTCATGCGGCAGCCGGATCATCCGGTTGTAATCAGCCTGCGCCGGATCGTCGCACCAGCCATCCGTCGGAACGATCGGCTCGATTGGCACCACGCACTCGGTGGGCGGCACCCGATCGGCGCGATACAGCACGCGACGCAGCGGCAGCAGCCCCACCGGGGTGGCGCCATCGCCCTCCTGCTTGTCGCGCCGCACGCCGCCCAGCCCCAATGCGGCGCGAAACACCAGACCGCCCAGCACCAACCGTCCATTCGGATGCACCAGCGCCTGCATGTTCGGTCAGTCCAGCAGGTGGCCGAAACGTTCCGCCTTGGTCGCCAGGTAATGGTCGTTCTCGCCATTCGGCGCGAAGGCGTGCGACTCGCGCCCGACCACCTCTATACCGCAGGCCACCAGCGCTGCCAGTTTGTCGGGATTATTGGTCAGCAGCCGGATGCGCGAGATGCCAAGAGCCTCCAGCATCGTAGCGGCGATCAGGAAGTTGCGTTCGTCTGCCCCCCAGCCCAGAGCGCGGTTCGCGTCGAGCGTGTCCAGCCCGCGATCCTGCAACGTGTAGGCTCGCAGCTTGTTGACCAGCCCGATATTGCGTCCCTCCTGGGCAAGATACAGCAGCACGCCCGAACCCTCTTCCGCCATCCGGGCGATCGCGCCGCGCAGTTGTGGGCCGCAGTCGCAGCGCAGGCTGCCCAGCAGGTCGCCGGTGAAGCATTCGGAATGGATGCGCACCAGCGGCGCGGGGGACTTCTCCGGATGGCCCACCACGATGGCCAGATGCTCTAACGCCGACCCCTCGGTCCGGAATGCGATCACCCGCGAGTCAGCGGCATTCTCCAGCGGCACGCGCGCCGAGGCGATCTGACGCAGGCCGGCCGCGGCCGCAACCGGATAGTTGAGAAGGTCGGCAGCCGGGATACTCAGCAGCCCCAGGCTTGCCGCCTGGGCCGCTGCGTCGGGACGCACGGATGCCGCCACCACGGCGGGCAGCAGCCGGCCCAATTTGGCCAATGTCAGCGCTTGCAGCGCCAGGGTCGGCACCGGCGCCGGCTCCGGCTGCGCCGGCAGCAACTCCTCGATCGTAGGGTCGGCCAGGCCGCGCAACGGCGCCGGCGCCAGCAATTCGGCAGTCAGCTGCAGCGCCATCACCGGCGCCCCCGGCTCCAGTGGCCGATGCAGCACTGCGGCGGCCCGCACCGGCGCCAGCAGCAGCACCGGCGGTTCGGCTGCCAACGCGGCAAACTCGATCAGGCCGCGCGGCCCCGCCGTCTCGGCTGCCAGCAGGATCAGCGGCGCTTCCCCGGTCAGCAGAACCGGCGTCCCGCGGCGCAATTCCGCTGCCGCCCGGTGCAGCATCCGCAGCCGCAGCACATCGGGATCCGGCGCGGCGGCCGGAACACTGGCAGCGGGGTCTGCCACACGCACGTCGTCGTGTCGGCGCACGTGTTTCATCGCATTACAAGAAAATGAAACAATGGCGGCCCATTTTGGTCACGATTCACGATGAGTCTGCCCCCGGACTAACAGACGGAGCCACACTTCCCGCTGTGTGATGCCGCCGCGAACGACTATATGGCGGAGCGACTGAATTGTCTTGACCAAGCTCACGGTAATGTGAGGCGCTTGCGACACTCGGATTCGCAATGACAGGATCGTGTGGTGTTGGCCGGTAGTAAGGAAGGCACCTGTTAACGGCCTCTGTGAGTCGGCGTAGGAGCGTTTGGGCGCAGCGCGCCCAGCAGTAGCGAGGGGAATACGAAGATGTCGGCTGAACGCCCGATTCTGATCGTCGACGATGACGATGCTCTGCGCGATACCCTGGCTGACCAACTCGAGGTCGACGGGGAGTTCACCGCCGTTTCAGCAGGCTCGATCGGCGAGGCGGAGCAAAAGCTGACCGCGAAGGATGCCCGCTTCGATGCGGTGATCCTCGATGTGGGGCTGCCTGACGGCGATGGGCGAGACCTCTGCAACAAGCTGCGCAAGCAGGGGCAGAAGATGCCGATCATCATGTTGACCGGCTCCGACGCGGAAACCGATGTGGTGCGCGGGCTCGATTCCGGCGCCAACGACTACATCGCCAAGCCGTTCCGCCTGAACGAACTGCTGGCCAGGCTGCGCGCCCAGCTTCGCATCTTCGAGAACAGCGAGGACGCGGTCTTCACCATCGGCCCCTACACGTTTCGCCCGTCAGCGAAGCTGCTGCAGGACCTGGTGAAGAACCGCCGCATCCGGCTGACCGAGAAGGAAGCGGCAATCCTCAAGTTCCTGTATCGCGCCGGCACGCGCGCGGTGGCGAGGCAGGTGCTGCTGAACGAGGTCTGGGGCTACAACGCCGCAGTAACGACCCACACGCTGGAGACGCATATCTACCGCCTGCGCCAGAAGATCGAGCCCGATCCGGCGAATGCGCGCCTGCTGGTCACCGAGGGCGGCGGCTACCGGCTGGATCCGGAGGGCGTCCCAGCCAGCGTCGTAGCGGCGTAGGCACCAGCCTAGCGGCGTAGGGAGTTATACACGCGCTGACCGGGATAAAACGGCGGGATGGCGCAACGCATTCCGCCGCCCCGTGTGTGGTAGGCCTCGTGTGTCGCAGGCCACGTGAAACCGCGACTCAGGGCGATCGGCGCCGGTGTGTGTGTACCTTTCGCGGGAATGACCGTCCACCGCACGACGGCACGATGTATCGAACATACAACGGCTCAGCGTCCGGGCCTGGATTGCGCGGGTGACGGCAACAGCACCGCATCCGGCGTGTCCGCCGCACCGACCACACGATAAAGCCGGAACGCCTCCACCGTTGTCGTGCCCTGTTTGCGGTCGGCTTGGCCGATCTCCGTCAGGCTCGACCACGGTGTCCGATCGACCTGATCGCCGCGGCGCGTGCTGCGCACCAGAATACCGACGCGACCCGCCACCGGCGCGGCCGGTAGATCGAACAATGCCCAGCGAGGCTGGATGCCAACCGCCGCAACGCCCGCGGGGAGTTCGCGCGCGAATTCGGCGGCGATGCCATACTGGTCGGCTGCCACGAAGCTGGCGCCGGCTTGCTGCCGCACCGCATTCACCTCGACGGCAAGCCCATGCCAGCCCGCCATGCGCAGCGCGATCGGATCGATGCGCACGGGAATTGGCAGCACGCCGAGACCCGCGTGCAGATACACCACCAGCGTGATGCCCAGACCCAATGCCAGCGCGGGTACATGCAGCCGTCGCCACGCTGGTGCCGACAAACCGCCAGCAGCGATCGCAGCGGCGGGATAGATGATGGCGGGCCAATTGCCCTGCACCCTGTCGCCGAATGCATGCTGCACGAACAGCACCACCGCGGGCAGTGTCAGCGCCGCCAGCAGTGAGCACGCCGCGTCGCGCGTGCTCCAGGCTCGCCGCACCGCCACCGCAATGCCGGCGACGCACAGAACGAACACCAGCGGTGTGATCAGACCGCATTGGCCAACGATCAACTCGGCCAGGAAACGAACGGCGTTGGCCGGATGCCACGCATCGATGCGGCCGCCCTGTCTGGCGAAACTCGTCCAGCCATGATCGGCATTCCACAGCACCACCGGCATGAACACCGCCACGCCGAACACCGCACCAAGCCACGGCGCCGGTCGTTGCAGCCAGCACCGCACGGATGGTGTCGCCAGCAGCCAAACGCCAATGCCGAACCACAGCAGACCGGCAGTGTATTTGCTGTCCATTGCCAGCCCGGCGAACAGGCCGACAGCCAGCCACCACCGCGGATTGTCGCTGCGCAATAGCCGCGCCGTCGCCCACAGGCAGCATGTCCAGAAGAACAGCAGCGGCGTGTCGGGCGTCATGATCACCGTGCCGACGCCGAACAGCAGCGTGGCGTTCAGCAGCGCCGCGGCGCGCAGTCCGGCGCGGCGTCCGGGCAGCAGGCATTCTCCGGCATCGACCAGCAGCAGCGAGGCGGCAGCCACTGACAGCGGACCCAACAGCCGGACGCCCAATGCGCCTTCGCCGGCCAGCGCCGTGCCGAGATGGATCCACAGCGCCACCATCGGCGGATGGTCCGGAAAGCCGGCAGCCAGCGCGTGGGACCACACCCAGTAGTACGCTTCATCCGGTGACAGCGGCGTCGTCGCGGCCATCACCAGGCGCAGCAGCGTCAGCACGACCAGGGCGGCGGCCCAGCGGCGGTCATTGCGAGTTTCGTCCCGACCGCGGGCCGATTGTCCCTGCACGAAACCGTCGCGCGCCGCCGCTTCCCCCGTCACCGGCAGCGCCACATTCTCCCCCTCCGCTCGAGGGCAGGAGGCGGGGGTGCGTGGGGAAGCTCTATCGCCCGATCGCGTCGCGCCATTCAGCGCACCAACTCCGGTTTCATGCAGGGCCGGTCGGCCATCGGCCGGGACCAAATGCGCAACGCCCAGCCAGCGTCATGGGCGGTTGCGAGTCAGCGGGTGCGCCACACCAGCGTGGCCGAGACCGCGTAGTTCCACACCACGCCGATCATCGCGCCGATAGCGCCGGCGATGCTCCATGCGGTGTGACTGTCGTACAGCGCCTTGGCGATGCCGACATTGGCGATGCCGCCGACGCCGCACACCAGCATGAACAGCAGCAACCCTCGCCACAGGCGCGGGCCGCGCAGGCGCTGGTCGCGGTAGGTGATCTCGTTGTTGAGCTGGAAGTTGAACATCATTGCGACAACTGTGGCGACCGCCTGCGCGGGTTCGAACCCCAGGCCTCCCCATTTCAGCCCGATCGTCAGCACCGCCAGATGCACGAATATGCCGATCGCGCCGACCAGTGCGAAGGAGATGAATCGCAACGGCAGCAGGCCGCCGAACACCTTGTCCAGCAGCAGCCCGGCGAATTGCATCAGCACCAGCGCATCCAGCTTGCTCTCGCCGGCGACGCGTTCATGGAACACGGCGGGGATTTCGATGACCCGCAACGGCGCCGGCGAACTCAACGCCAGGTCGACCAGTATCTTGAACCCCTGGCCGGTGAGCATTGTAGCCAATTGCTCGAACAGCGGGCGGGGCAGCATGAAAAAGCCGCTCAGGGGATCGTTGAGCTGCACCGGAAGGAACAGGCGTGCCAGCCGGATGCCGCCATCCGACAGCAGGTGGCGCCAGCGACCGGCCAGACCGGAGTCATCGCCGCCCGCGACATGACGGCTGCCGACGGCCAGGTCGTATCGGCCGCTCTTCAGCGCCGCGAGCATATCCGGCAGCTTGGTCTCGTCGTGTTGCAGGTCGCCGTCGATCACTGCGACGAATTGCGCCGAGGACGACAGCGCGCCCTCGATCACCGCCGATGACAGGCCGCGCCGGCCAATGCGGCGAATGCAGCGCACGCGCGGATCGGTCTGCGCGATGCGGCGGACTTCGGCCGTCGTGCCGTCGGGGCTGTTGTCGTCGACAAACACTGCCTCCCACGCGATGCCGAACAGTGCGGCGTCGAGCTTGGCGATCAGCGGCGCGACGTTCGGCCGCTCGTTGTAGCAGGGCACCACAATGGTCAGCGTCGGTGCGCCGCGTGTCATCGCGGGCACGGGCGCTGGCACCGACACGGGCAGTTCAATCAGCGAGGTCGGTTCGGGCATGGGCTGCGTTCATTCACCAGTCCAGCCTGATAGCGGCCGGGATGGTGAGGTCAAGACCCGCTACAATGGCACGCCCGCCAGATGGCGGCTGGTGCGGATGGTCTGCAAGGTCTGCACGCGGCTGACGGTGGGCGAGCCGGTCAGCCGTTGGGTGAGTTGATTCTCATGCGAGGTATCCCGCGCCACCAGTTTCAGCAGGAAATCGCCGCCGCCCCGGATCATGTGGCACTCGCGGACTTCCGGCCAGCCGCCGACAAGTTGCTCGAAGGCGGACAACACGGCTTCCTTCTGGCTGTCGAGGCCGACGATGGCGAAGAATGTGATCTCCCAACCGAGTTTCTGCGGGTCCGAATCGGCGTGATAGCCGAGGATGATGCCCGCCTCCTCGAGTCGGCGGACGCGACGCAGGCAGGGTGGCGCGGAGATGCCGGCGCGGCGGGCCAGTTCGACGTTGGTCATCCTGCCGTCGGCCTGGAGCTCGGCCAGGATACGGCGATCGATTGCGTCCAGGATGGGCGGGTCGCCGAGAGGGCTTTTCATTCGCGCATGATACCGGACGCTGGGCGTTAGGTTTGATTGTGACGTTTCCGAAGGCGGCTGGATAGCGCAATAATATTGCACGGCGCGCTGCCCGCAAGGGCTGTACGACCTGCAGTGGCGGGGCGGCATCAATCAAGTGAAGCAGGCAGGGACTCACACCGAGGGCCACCGAGAAGGTGGCACAGCATGCATCGGGTGAACGACGGACTGTCTCGGCTCCCTGTCATTGCGAGCGGCGCAGCGACGCGTGGCTGGATTGCCGATCACTCTCTGTGACATGCGTTATCCCGCCTTACGCAACCGGGGCGGCTCCGCGCGCGAGCGGGACACGAGCATCGCCGTTGGCGCCGGCCGGATTGCCGGTCTTCTCCATCAGCCGGTCTTCTCCATCAGCCGGTCTTCTTCATCAAATCGAGGAATGGCTCGATGACGTCGATCGGCATCGGAAACACGATGGTGGAATTCTGCTCGGCGCCGATCTCGGTCAGCGTTTGCAAGTGGCGCAACTGCATGGCGGCCGGAATGCTCGACAGACCGGAATGCTCGACAGAATCGTGGCCGCGTTGACCAGGTCTGCGAGGCCTGGAACTCGGCTTCCGCATGAATGATCTTGGCGCGCCGGTCGCGCTCCGCCTCCGCCTGCTTGGCGATGGCGCACATCGGTGACGGGTTTCGCTGACGCGCTACCCATCGGTCCCGTCATCCAGCGCCCACGAGACGCCCACCACGCCGACCGGCTTCCTTGTCTGCCGACGCCGGACACCGATATGTTCACCCCTTCTTGCAATGGACGGAACCATGTCTGAGACGCACCGCACCCGTGTCCTGATCATTGGCGCCGGTCCGGCCGGCTATACCGCCGCGATCTATGCCGCGCGCGCCGGCCTGTCGCCGACCCTGGTCGCCGGCCTGGAACCCGGCGGCCAACTGATGATCACCACCGACGTAGAGAACTACCCCGGGTTCGCCGAGGTCATCCAGGGCCCGTGGCTGATGGAACAGATGGCGGGGCAGGCCGAACACGTCGGCACGCGCATCGTCCACGACCTGATCACGCGGGTTGATTTCGCCACCCATCCGTTCCACTGCGTCGCCGACTCGGGCGATGTCTTCGTGGCCGATTCCGTGGTGATCGCGACCGGCGCGCAGGCCCGCTGGCTCGACATCGAGTCGGAACAGCGGCTGCAAGGCCGCGGCGTATCGGCCTGTGCCACCTGCGACGGGTTCTTCTATCGCGGCAAGAGCGTGGCGGTGGTCGGTGGCGGCAACACCGCGGTGGAAGAGGCGCTCTACCTGACCCACCACGCTGACAGCGTCACGCTGATCCATCGCCGCGACGCATTGCGGGCGGAGAAGATCCTGCAGGCCAGGCTGTTCGCAAATCCCAAGATCAAGGTGATCTGGGACAGCGTGGTTGAGGAGATCGTGGGCGGCGGCCACCCCGAAGTCGTCACGGGCATCCGGTTGCTCAACGTGAAGACCGGCCGGATGGAGACCCTGTCGGTTGACGGCGTGTTCATCGCCATCGGCCATACGCCGAACACGGCGATCTTCGCTGGACAGGTCGCCATGGACAGCGAAGGATACATCCAGACCCGGCCGGGAAGCACGCGTACCACGGTCGACGGCGTGTTCGCCGCCGGCGATGTGCAGGACAAGATTTTTCGTCAGGCGGTCACCGCCGCGGGGACCGGCTGCATGGCGGCGCTGGAAGCGGAAAAGTGGCTTGCGGGCCACTCGGTCGCGCCCGCGCTTGCCGCGGACTAGCCAGGGAAACGCAAAAAGGTCCAAGCGCATTCGCCGGAATCGTGGAAGTCTGTTTAGGATGTCCTAGGCCGGGCCAGTAACGAGCGGCCAGGACACGACGTCAGGGCAGGTTTCATGGACACCGCCGGGACCCTGGTCCGGCGGATGGGAGAAGCCGAGTGATCGACTGGGACAAGCTGCGCGTCTTCCACGCCGTGGCCGAGGCAGGCAGCTTCACGCATGCCGGCGACACGCTGAACCTCAGCCAATCAGCCGTTTCGCGGCAGATTTCGGCGCTCGAGGAGGCGCTTCAGGTGCCGCTTTTCCACCGCCACGCGCGCGGCCTGATCCTGACCGAGCAGGGCGAGGCGCTGAACCGCACGGTGCGCGAGGTCTTCGCCAAGCTGGCGATCACCGAGGCCCTGCTGACCGAAAGCAAGGACAAGCCGGCCGGGCGCCTGAAGGTCACCACCACGATGGGCTTCGGCTCCACCTGGCTGGCCCCTCGGCTGCACGAATTCCTGGCGATGTATCCGGATATCTCCGTTTCGCTGCTGCTGGACGATGCGGAACTCGATCTGGCGATGCGGGAGGCCGATGTCGCGATCCGCATGCATCCGCCAAAGCAACCCGACCTGGTGCAGCGCCATCTGATGACCCAGCAGTGGCACATCTGCGCGTCGCCGGAATATCTGAAGCAGCACGGCGTGCCGCAGCGGCCGGAAGACCTGGACGCGCACAGGCTGATCCTGTTCGGCAGTCATCATCCGCCGGTGCCCGACATCAACTGGCTGGCGGAGGTTGGGCGACGGCCGGGCAATCCGCGCCGCGCGCTGCTGGAAGTGAACAGTGTCCATGCAGTGTTGCTGGCGATTCGCTCGGGCCTCGGGATCGGTGCATTGTCGGATTACGTCGTCGACGAGAGTTCGGACCTGGTGCAGATTCTGCCGGAGCTGAAGGGACCGAAGGTTGACGTGTACTTCGTTTATCCCGAGGAATTACGCAATTCGAAACGAGTTGCGGTATTCCGCGACTTCCTGCTGGCGCGGTTGGTGGAGCGGCATTAGGCGCTGGCGCAGCGCCATCGTCGCGCCTCGCGCCGGGCCACGACTCCAGGATCTTGTGGCACTGCTGCGCTCGCGTCTCCGTGATCGAGTACTCCAGTTTTTGTCCGGTCCTTTGCGTTTGCAAGGCCGACCAATGTGTCCAGCCGTTACATGCGCGCCCGGGCATGCAGCAAGCACATGGCGGCTTCCGGCTTTTGGTGATTGGCAAACACACCGACGCGGTTTTAATGTGTTGTCATCGAATACGGCGGCGGTGCTGCCAGTTTTCCGGCTTGTATGAGTCGGAAGGGGGTCTATGGCCCCTGCGTCTCCCAGACGTGAAGCCTCCCTGTTTACTTGCCCCCGGTCACTGACCGGGGGCTTTTTCTTTAGCTCGTTTTTGACGGCGCGATGACGCCCGGATGCGGGACTGGCAAGTCCCTTTTCGAATGCTTCCGGACTACTTGTCGCCTGCTGCATCGTGCAGCCCAAGCGCGCGCAGCACCTCCGGATCAAGTCGCCGCGGTCCGCCAGGCGGTCGCAACGCAAATCCCATCGAATCGTCGTAGCCCCACAGTGCCCAGCCGATCGACTGCTGTTCGCAAGCTTCCCGCACCGCGCCCAGCCAGGCCAATCGCGCCGGCGCGTTCAACCGTTGCGCGGCACCGAATTCTCCAGCCAGCACCGCCGCGTGATTGCGGCGTCCCCAATCGCCGGCCGTTGCGATCGTCGCCGCCAGTTTGGCAACGTCCCAGTGTTGCGCGCAGTAAAAGCGCATCAGTGCCGCGGTCGGCGCATCGTTGGTGGTCGCCGCCGCGGCCTCGCAGTCGACACCATCGGTGTACGGAAATGGCAGGCGCGCCATCGCCGCGGCATCCAGTCCCGCGCGGTAGGAGCCCAGCGCGGTCAGCTCCGCCGGATCGTACAAGTGGAAGCTATAGACCACGTTCGGATCGGGTTCCGGCACCAGCGCCAGCAGACCGGCTATGCTGCCCCAGCCGGCGCCGGTGAGTATCACTGTATTCACCGGCAGGACGGCACGAATTTCCAACAGGGCCTG
>DATKFJ010000236.1:0-2512 GCA_035511435.1 Acetobacteraceae bacterium
GCGAGCGTGGTGCTCGGCATCGCGGTCGTTGGCGCGGCTGCGACGCTCGCGCCGCTGCTGGTATCGGGCTGAGCCATGCCGGCCAGAGAGACCGATACCCTGTTCCTGGCCTGCACCCGGCCGGCGATGTTCCTTGGCATCCCGATCCAGGCCTTCGGCGTGCTGATCATCGGATGCGGCGAAGTGTTCGTGCTCAGCGGGCTTGCCACGCACAGCGTCTGGCGCCTCGTCTGGTGCGCCGCTCTCGCCCTCGGCTCGTACGCCGTCTGCCGCGTCCTGACCGCGATCGACCACAACATCTTCGGCATTCTGTTCCTTTGGCTCACGACAAAGGGACGCGCGTCACGCAACGCGACCTTCTGGGGTGGATCGTCCGCATCCCCCTCGCCGCTGCGGCCCACGCGCGACGCACGGGAGATCACCTTCCTTGCGTGACGCGGTGATCAAGGCCGAGGTGAGCGCCGACCTCTATGTGCCCTACGTCCAGCACGTAGCGCCCGGCGTGCTGCTGCTCGACGATTGGTCTTACCTGGCGGTGCTGCATGTCCGTGGCCGCGGCTGGGAGACGGCCGATCCGGATGAGGTCGCCGCCTGGTACAGCCAGCGGAATGTCCTCGCGCGGAACATCGCCTTCGACCGACTGATGATCACCACGCATCTGGTGCGCATGCCTGCGGGCGACAGTGCCTACCCGGACGGCGTGTTCCGCAGCGCCTTCGCCGCCCGTCTTGATCGCACCTACCGCGCAGCGGTGCTGCCGCAGCTCTACCGCAATGAGATGTTCCTGGCCGTGCTGATGCGGCCACCCGCCGTGACCGGAGACCGGCTCGGCGCCTGGCTCGCGCGCAAGCGGCGTCCCCTATCGGAATCCGCGCCGCAACGGCTGCAACAGCTCGAGGAGGTGGTCCGCATACTCCAGGCCGATCTGGCGCCCTATGGGCTGACCCGGCTCGGGCTGCGGCGCGAGGGCCGCATCCTGTTCAGCGAGATCGCCGAGGCGCTAGCGATGATCCTGACCGGACAAGCGGCGCGCATCCCGTTGGTGACCGGCCGGCTCGGGCGGGCCATCCATACCAACCGCATCATCTTCGGGCGTGAAACCGCGGAGATACGCGGCGATCGCGCATCCACCTTCGCCGCCTGCCTGGGATTGCGGGAGTATCCGGCAGACACCTGGCCCGGCCAATTCGATCTGCTGCTGAAGGCGCCATACTTTTTCAGCCTGTCGCAGAGCTTCGGGTTTCTTTCGAAGTCCGACGCGCACGGGGTGATGACGCGCAAGCAGAACCAGATGGTGGCTGCGAGCGACAAGGCGCACAGCCAGGTGACGGGATTGGTCGAAGCGGCGGACCGCCTGGCCTCGAACGATTTCGTCATGGGCTCGCACCACCTGGTTTTGACCGTGTTCGCTGATTCGATCCCGGCGCTCGCCGCCGTGGTCGCGCAGGCCCGCAGCGACCTCGCTGACAGCGGCGCCGTCGTGGCGCGCGAGGATCTTGGGCTGGAAGCAGCCTTCTGGTCACAGCTGCCAGGCAACGCGCGGCTCCGGACCCGGCCCGGCGTGATCAGCAGCCGCAACTGGTCCGGCATGGCGCCGCTCCATGGTTACCCGGGCGGCATGGCCCGGGGGTACTGGGGAGCGCCGGTGGCGTTGTTCCGCACCACCGGCGGCACACTCTACCTTCTTCATTTTCACGTCGGCGACATCGGCAATATCGTCATGTTCGGCCCGACTGGCAGCGGCAAGACGACCTTGTTGCTGTTCCTGCTGGCGCAGGCCGAGAAGCTCGGCGTGCAGACGGTGTTCTTCGACAAGGACCGCGGTGGGGAGATTCTCTGCCGCGCGCTCGGTGGCATCTATCTCGTGCTGCCGTCAGGCCGGCCAACCGGCCTTGCACCACTGCGGGCGCTGACCGCATCGCCGGGCGACACGGAATTCCTCATCGGGTGGGTGACCAATCTGATCACCGCGGGCGGCTACCGGGTCAAGCCGGACGATACCCGCCGGATTGCCCAAGGCGTCTCAGCCTTGCTGCGTCTGCCACCACAGCATCGGTCTTTATCCGAACTCCGCGCGTTCCTGGGACAGCGCGACGCCGCCGGCGCGGGCGCCCATCTCGAACGCTGGTGTTGGGGTGCCTCACTCGGGTGGGCGTTCGACGGCCCGGAGGACAATCTCAACCTGGACGCGCCATTTCTCGGCTTCGACATGACCGCGCTGCTGGATGACGCCGATGTCCGCGGGCCGGCGATGGCGTATCTGTTTCATCGCGTCGAGGCACTCGTGGATGGCCGCCGGCTCGTAGTCGCCATCGATGAATTCTGGCGGGCGCTGGCGGATCCGGCCTTCCGCGACATGGTCAACGACAAGCTCAAGACCATTCGCAAGAGGAACGGCGTGCTGATCCTGGCGACACAGAGCCCGCGCGATGCGCTGAACAGCCCGATTGCCCATTCGATCGTCGAACAGTGCCCGACCCAGATCCTGATGCCGAACCCGCGCGCGGATGAG
>DATKFJ010000237.1:0-13683 GCA_035511435.1 Acetobacteraceae bacterium
CCCGCGATCGCCGTCGCCACCTCGGCAATGTTGCGCACCTGTGCCGTAAGGTTCGACGCCATCGAATTCACGTTGTCAGTCAAATCCTTCCACGTGCCGCCCACGCCGGGCACCATCGCCTGGCCACCCAGCTTGCCGTCGGTGCCAACCTCGCGCGCCACGCGCGTCACTTCCGATGCAAATGCATTGAGCTGATCCACCATCGTGTTGATGGTCTCCTTCAGCTCCAGGATTTCGCCACGCACGTCCACCGTGATCTTCCGCGACAGGTCGCCGCGCGCCACCGCCGTCGTCACCTGCGCGATGTTGCGCACCTGGTCGGTCAGGTTGCCGCACATCGCGTTCACCGAGTCAGTCAGGTCCTTCCACGTGCCCGCCACGCCAGGCACCACCGCCTGTCCTCCCAGCTTGCCTTCGGTGCCCACCTCGCGCGCAACGCGCGTCACCTCCGAGGCGAACGAACGCAACTGATCCACCATCGTGTTGATGGCTTCCTTGAGCTGCAGGATCTCGCCCCGCACATCCACGGTGATCTTCTTCGACAAGTCGCCGTTCGCCACCGCGATCGTCACATCGGCGATGTTGCGCACCTGCGCCGTCAGGTTCGACGCCATGGAGTTCACCGATTCCGTCAGGTCCTTCCACACGCCGGTCACCTCGCGCACCTGCGCCTGACCGCCCAGCTTGCCGTCGGTGCCGACTTCGCGCGCAACGCGCGTCACTTCGGACGTGAACACCGAAAGCTGCTTGATCATCGTGTTCACAATGGTCGCCAG
Organism: Acetobacteraceae bacterium; assembly: GCA_035511435.1. Classification (GTDB taxonomy): domain Bacteria; phylum Pseudomonadota; class Alphaproteobacteria; order Acetobacterales; family Acetobacteraceae; genus JAMXLO01. The sequence continues at coordinate 777 of DATKFJ010000237.1, forward strand.
TCGCAGGAATTCGCCCTGCAACGGACGCCCGTCCACATCCAGCCGCACGGTCTGCAGCAGGTCGCCCTGCGCCACCGCGGTGATGGCGTGCGTCACCGCCGTGGTCGGCCACAGCAGATCGTCGATCAGGTCGTTGACCGAGGTCTCCATGGACCCCCACGAACCGCTCTGCAGCCCAAACTTCACACGGGTGCGGGTCTTGCCCTCGCGACCCACCACCAGCCCGACGTGCGCCAGTTCCGAGGCCATCCGTTCATTGGCGGCGACGATCTCGTTGAACGTATCGGCGATCTTGCCCTCAAGCCCGGTCTGGTCACTCGGCAGACGCACCGTGAAATCGCCGATCCGCATCGCCTGCAAGGCGTGCAGCAACTCGTGCATGCCGAAGGAGTGGCCGTTCAGCTGGCCGTTGGTTCCCCCGTTGAGGTGTTCCGCGCCCCCGCCGTTCAGCCCCGCCTCCGCATGGATGGCGTCCGCAGCGGTTGCCTCGGTCCGGTCCATTGGCTGGCCGCTGACGCCGGTATGATCATTCATGGGGAAGCTCCTGGAGGGGCTACGCGCGCTCGTTACACTCAGTTTTATTTTCCGGAGCGGTGCGGCGTCTACCTGTTTGACGGTCACGCAGTGGGCCAGCCATGATCGGTAGCTCCTCACGAAACCGATGCGGAGGAACATGCATTCCGTTCCGGCACGCCCGACGTTTATGATGAATCGCCAGACCAGACCTATAACCGTTGCTGAATCCCATATGGTTCTGATATGGCAACGTCATTCTCTTTACGGAATTACCGACGCAGCGATGCGTGGTCGCATCATAGCTGCTCACTAACTGTTGTATCATCTCAATAGGGTGGCCGTCACAACCCAGGGTGGACGGCCACGTCCGCATCTTCGAGTGAAAGATGATCCGACCCGATAAGCCTCGTCCCGCCAAACAAAACCAGGAGCGTCTTTGCGCTTCCCGCTCGTCCCCATCACGAAGCGACGATACGGGCCCGTAGGCAGAGCGAGATTTTCCGAAGCTGGCGTCGATCTTGTCAGCAGTGCGTTGCGTGTTTTCCAGTCATTGCGAACCGCGCGACGACGCGGCGATCACGCGGTGCACAACGCCCCCGCGTTTGCCCTGCGAAAGACCGGCAAGCGGACGATACGATCGGAACGGTCCGCGCAGCACGGATGGCAACACCGGCAACATACAAGCGACGGCGAAGAGCGCGGCACGTTTGGCGGTGGGGCACGCCCGGACCGAACGGCGCAGCCAGGCGCGACCATCGGCCGCTTCGCCATGGCGGATCAGCTCGCGACCGATAATCCACGCGTTCTCGGCTTCCGTGCGACAGCGGATGGCTGCAAGCCGATCAGCGCCGAAACGCGCCAGCAACACGGGATTGGCGAATATCGCGGCCATGCAGGGGACGAATGCGGATGGATCGGACGCCAGGCGGTGATACGCACCGCCAGGATGCTGCCGCACGAACAGTACCGGTCTCGCCATCGGCGTCGCGACAAATGCACCCTGCCGCGCGATACGGATCCAGTACTCCCAGTCCTCGCCGTAGGTAAGGCCGGTCAGGAACCCGCCCGCGGCAAGCACGGCAGTGGTGCGCAGCAGCAGATGCCCGCCATTGGCAAACAGGTTGCGCACCAGCAGCCGTTCCAGCAGGTCACCCGCGGGCGGCCGACGCCACCGGCCAGTATCTACGAATGTGTAGGCACCCACCGCCGCCACCGCGCCAGGCGAGGCCGCCAGCGAATTGGCCAGACGCGACAGCGCGTCGTGTGCCAGCCAGTCGTCGGCGTCAAGCAACAGCAGCGCATCATTTCTGCCGGACAACGCCGCGATACCGCGGTTGCGCGCCGCCGAAACACCGGCGTTCGCCTGGCGGATCACCCGTATCCGTGGATCGTCGAACCGCGCGACCACATTGACGGTCGTGTCGACAGACCCGTCATCCACCACGACCAGCGTCCAGTCGCGATGCGTCTGTGCGATCACCGAAGCAATCGCGTCACCGATCCACGGTGCTGCGTTGAATGCCGGAACCACGATCCCGATGCGCATGGCACAAGCTCGCGCATCGGATACCAACAATTGGTTAACAGCCGGCGGGTGCCGGCGCCGGCTTACGCCTCGGTCTTGTGCTCGACGCCCTTCTCGGCCAACAGCGTCTCCAGCTCACCCGACTGGAACATTTCCGTCACGATGTCGCAGCCACCGACGAACTCGCCCTTCACATAAAGCTGCGGCACCGTCGGCCACTGCGAGAACTGCTTGATCCCCTCCCGCAATTCCTCGTCTTCCAGCACATTCGCCGTCTTGAACGGCACGCCCATGTGCGTAAGGATCTGCACCACGCGCGCCGAGAACCCGCATTGCGGGAACATCGCGTTGCCCTTCATGTAGAGCATCACCGGCGCATCGTTGATCTCACTCTGGATGCGGTCGAACACTTCGTTGGCCATCGTCGGAACTCCTGGCAGGATTACGAATCTGGGGCGGACGTTTGCAGCGCGAGGGCGTGCAGCTCGCCCCCCATTCTGCCACGCAACGCGGCGTAGACGATCTGGTGCTGCTTCACCCGCGGGATGCCGCGGAACTGCTCGGACACCACGGTTGCTGCGTAGTGGTCGCCATCGCCCGCGAGGTCTTCCACGGTGATGCGCGCATCTGGGATCGCTGCCTTGATCAGCGCCTCGATCTCGCTCGCCGCCATCGCCATACAAATCCCCCGCGGTTCAGGCGCCGTCCATCCAGGACGGGAAGAAGCGTTCATGCGCCGCGCGCAACGCTCGGACTGATATTGTGCCACCGTCGGGCAGTGTCAAATCCTGTCCGCCGGATGTGCCGATCCGCACCGCCGCCAGCCCCGCCGACTCGGCCATGCGGATCAGCGAGCCGGAATCCGGCACCGCCAGCACGTAGCGGCCCTGGTCCTCGCCGTACCAGTAGGCATGGCTGGGGATTTCCCGCGGGCTGGTGGACAGCCGCACGCCGGTCATGCCGGCCATCGCCATCTCCGCCACTGCCACCATCACCCCGCCATCGGATACATCGTGGCAGGCGCGAACATGGCCGGCGAGGATCTGCGCCCGCACGAAATCCCCCGTCGCACGCTCAGCGGCAAGGTCCACCGACGGCGGCGCCCCCTCCTCCCGTCCGGCAATCTCGCGCAGCCACAGCGACTGGCCAAGCCAGCCCCTGGTTGTGCCGACCAGCACGATATCGAGCCACGGCCCGATCGCGATCCCGACCGCGGTTGCTGCGTCGTCCAGCACCCCAAGACCGCCGATCGCCGGCGTAGGCAAAATGGCGCGCACCACGCCCGAAGGGTCACGCGTTTCGTTGTACAGGCTGACATTGCCGGACACGACCGGGAAATCCAGCGCTTCGCACGCTGCCGCCATGCCGCGGATCGCCGCCGCAAACTGGCCCATGATCTCCGGCCGCTCCGGGTTGCCGAAATTCATGTTGTCGGTCAGCGCCAACGGCCGAGCGCCCACCGCCGTCAGATTCCGCCACGCCTCGGCCACCGCCTGGGCGCCGCCGGCTTCCGGATCAGCGGCGCAGTACCGCGGCGTGCAGTCGGTGGTCAGCGCCAGCGCGCGCGTCAGCCCTTCCAGCTTCACCACCGCCGCATCGGCGGCACCGGGCCGCTTCACCGTCTGGCCACCCACCGTGCTGTCGTACTGATCCCAGACCCAGGCGCGTGACGCCAGATCGGGACAGGCCATCAGCTTCCACAATGCCGCCGTCAACCCGACACGGTCCTCCACCTTTGCCGGATTGATCTGCGGCAGCTTCTGCGTCTCCACCGTGGGCCGGGTATACAGCGGCGCCTGCTCGTTCAGCGGCGCCAGAGGAATGTCGGCCTCGACTATCCCATGATGGCGCACGGTGATGCGCCCGGTGTCGGTCAGGTGGCCGATGACGGCAAAATCCAGTTCCCATTTGTCGAAGATCGCGCGCGCCTCGGCCTCGCGCTCGGGGCGCAGCACCATCAGCATGCGCTCCTGGCTTTCCGACAGCATGAACTCGTACGCCGTCATGCCGGTTTCGCGCGCGGGCACCTGGTCCAGATCGAGCTCGATGCCGACACCACCCTTGGCTGCCATCTCGACAGACGAGCTGGTCAGGCCGGCGGCGCCCATGTCCTGGATCGCGACAATCGCATCGGTCGCCATCAGTTCCAGGCACGCCTCGATCAACAATTTCTCGGTGAACGGATCGCCGACCTGCACGGTGGGCCGTTTCTCTTCCGCATCCGCGGCGAATTCAGCCGACGCCATTGTGGCGCCATGGATACCGTCCCGCCCGGTCTTCGATCCGACATACACCACCGGATTGCCGACACCGGCAGCGGCGGACAGAAAAATGCGGTCGCGCGGTGCAATGCCGACCGTCATCGCATTGACCAGCGGATTGCTGTCATAAGCGGCATGAAAATTGATCTCGCCGCCAACGGTCGGCACGCCGACGCAATTGCCGTAGCCGCCGATGCCGCGCACCACGCCATCGACAATGCGTTTCGTCATCGGATTGTCCGGCCGCCCGAAACGCAGCGCGTTCAGATTGGCGATCGGCCGCGCCCCCATGGTGAACACGTCCCGGAGAATGCCGCCAACGCCGGTCGCCGCGCCCTGATACGGCTCGATGAAACTGGGATGGTTGTGCGATTCCATCTTGAACACGGCGGCCAGCCCGTCGCCGATATCCACCACGCCCGCGTTCTCGCCAGGTCCGTGAATCACCCACGGCGCCTTCGTCGGCAACTGACGCAGCCAGACGCGAGACGACTTGTAGCTGCAATGCTCCGACCACATCACACTGAACACACCGAGTTCGGTCAGTGTCGGCGTCCGGCTCATGATCTCCAGAACCCGGGCGTACTCGTCGGCACTCAGGCCGAATTCGCGGGCGAGCTCCTGGTTGACTTCACGCTGCATCACGCAGCGGCTAACGCGTCGAACAACGGCTTGCCGTCGATGCCACCCATCAACGGATCGACCAGATCCTCCGGATGCGGCATCAGCCCCAGAACGCGATGACCGGGACCAAGGATTCCAGCAATATTGCGCGCACTGCCGTTGCGGTTGGCCTCCGCTGTGATCTCGCCGCCCGGAGTGGCATAGCGCAGTGCCACCAGCCCCTCGCCTTCCAGCCGATCCAGCGTCGCGTCATCGGCGAAGTAATTGCCGTCGCCATGCGCCATCACTGCGCGGAACACCTGGCCACGCTGGTAATGGCCTGTGAACAGCGTGTCGGCGCGTTCGACGCGCAGATGGCAATCCATCGAGAGGAACCGCAGCGAGGCGTTGCGCAGCAGCGCGCCAGGCAGAATGCCGGCCTCGGTCAGGATCTGGAAGCCGTTGCACACACCCAGCAGATAGCCGCCGCGCGCCACGTGCTCGCGTACCGCGGTCATCACAGGCGAATGCGCGGCCATCGCACCGCAGCGCAGATAATCGCCGTGCGAGAACCCCCCAGGGATCACCACCAGGTCCAAGCCCGACAGATCAGTCTCCTGGTGCCAGATCATGCGCGGCGGCGCACCCGAACGCGTCAACGCGATCGCCATGTCGCGCTCGCGGTTGATGCCGGGAAACACCACGATGCCGGCTTTCATGACGCGCACAACAAAACAGACTCCCTCTCCCCTTGTGGGGGAGGGTTGTGGAGAGGGGACAGCATCGCAATTGCAAACCTGGGGACGCCCGCTGCCCCTCTCGCATGACCGGAGGGAGCATACGCCAGGGCCAAATCACCCGCAAAATCACCCGCAAAATCAACCATCAACCGACACCTGATAACTCTCGATCACCGTATTCGCCAGCAGCCGCCGCGCCATCTCCTCGGCCGCCGCGCGCGCGCGATCGGGGTCGGTCTCCGCCAGCTCGAATTCGAAAACCTTGCCGGCGCGCACCTCGCCCACCCCGGCAAAACCCAGCGTATGCAGCGCATGCCCGATCGCCTTGCCCTGCGGATCGAGCACCCCCGACTTCAACATCACCGTCACCGTGGCCTTCACTGCATCAGCTCCGGGCCCTTCATGTCGCGCACCCCGGCTTCCGGAAGAATACCCAGCCGCTTGGCAACCTCCTGATACGCTTCCTCCACCTTGCCCAGGTCCCGGCGGAAGCGGTCCTTGTCCATCTTCTCATTCGTTTTGGAGTCCCACAGACGGCAATTGTCCGGGCTGATCTCGTCAGCCAGAACAATGCGCATCTCCTCGTTCTCCCACAGCCGGCCGAATTCCAGCTTGAAGTCCACCAGCGTAATGCCGACCCCCAGGAACAGACCGGTCAGAAAATCGTTGATCCGCAGCGTCAGAGCCACGATGTCGTCCAGATCAGCGGTATTGGCCCAGCCGAAGCACGTGATGTGCTCCTCCGACACCATCGGATCCTCCAGCGCGTCGTTCTTGTAGTAGTACTCGATGATCGACCGAGGCAGCCGCGTCCCCTCCGGAATCCCCAGCCGCTTCGACAAGCTGCCCGCGGCGACGTTCCGCACCACAACCTCCAGCGGAATGATCTCAACCTCCCGGATCAACTGCTCGCGCATGTTCAACCGGCGAACGAAATGCGTTGGCACGCCGATCTCCGCCAGCCGCAGCATCAAATACTCGCTGATGCGGTTGTTCAGCACGCCCTTGCCGGTGATCACGCCCTTCTTCTGGGCGTTGAACGCGGTGGCATCGTCCTTGAAATACTGCACGAGGGTACCGGGTTCCGGTCCCTCGAACAGGATTTTCGCTTTCCCCTCATAGAGCTGGCGGCGGCGTGCCATCACGATCCCCTTTGGGCGGTTCACCGTCCCGGCCGGCCGGGCGGGGATGGCGCGTCGGGTATAGCAGCGCATGGCCCGCACCGCCACGCCCCACCCAGGGGTCAGTTGCCCAGTGTCACGGGCTGAAACGGTGCCTCGTGCGGCGGTCCAGCGGCAAACAGCCAAACCGGCGGCCCGGCCCGCGGCAGGGCCAGCAACGAGGAACAGATCGTGCCAAAGCCACCGTGCGGCACGACATTGATCTGCTCGCCGGCCGCCCCGGTGCGATCGGCCAGGATGTCCTGCCAGGCGCGCCAGTCGCCTGGCGCCGGGAACGGCGCAGCCCGAAAGCGCGCCAGATGGCGGGCGACGCGCGGACTGTCCGGATCGTCCGGGTCGTGCGCTGTGACCATATGGCAACCGGACGCCAGCTGCTGCGTGTCCGGATGGCCATTGCCGAGGCCGCGGACGAAATACGCACCGTGCCGATCCGCCACCACCAGGTTGAACCTGCGCCACCCGGCGGCGTCCTGGGCCACGAGCGCCGCGGCGGCTTCACTGGCCGACCGATGCGCCAGGGCGAGCAGCGGCAGTTCCCCTCGGCTGCGCTTGCCGGCAGCCGGTCCCAGGCTGCCCTGCCGGTTCAGCACCGCCGCCGCCACCCCATGGCGATTGACCCCCATCCAGGTGCCGCCGCCTGAGCGGTCCCGGCCGGCAATGACGCCGGGCTGGTCGTGCCAGTAGGCGGCGGGCAGGTCCCAGGCGCGGGCCAGCATCTCGTCGCGGTTGGCCGCAAGGATCAGTGGCCAGGCATGGCCGGGGCGAATCAGCAGGACGACGGTGCACATATGATCTTTGGCGGCTGGTCTTTGGCGGCTCGGCTCGGGCGAACGACCATGCATCGCTTACGCTCGGCGCATCGCTTGGGCTCGGCGCATTGCTTACGCTCGGCCCGCAGGGCGGCCAAGCGTTCGACCACTTGACTGCGCCAAAGCACAGCCTGGCTAGGCGTTCGCGCCAAACACCCGCCCGAAAATCCGGTCCACCTGCTTCAAATGCATCGAAGCATCCATCGCCGCATCCAGTTCCGCCGCCGAAACCCGCCGCGCCACCTCCCTATCTCCCAGCAGGTTGTCGCGAAACCCCCGCCCCTCCGCCGTCCCTAACCTCTCCCACGTCGCCATCGCACACCGCTGCACGATGGCGTACGCATCTTCCCGGGAAATCCCCGCCCGCGTCAGCGCCAGCAGCACCTCGCCCGAGTGCACCACCCCACCAAGGCTCTCCAGGTTCGCCGCCATCCGCTCCGGATGGACAACCAGCCGCTGCATCATCCCCGCCAGCCGCATCAGCGCGAAATCCAGCGCCAGCGTCGCATCCGGCGCGATCACCCGCTCCACGCTCGAATGCGAAATGTCGCGCTCGTGCCAAAGCGCCACGTTCTCCAAGGCCGGCACAACTGCCGCCCGCACCACCCGCGCCAATCCAACCAAATTCTCGCTCAGCACCGGGTTCCGCTTATGCGGCATCGCCGAGGAACCCTTCTGCCCGGGATGGAAGAACTCCTCCGCCTCGCGCACCTCGCTGCGTTGCAGGTGCCGCACCTCTGTCGCCAGCCGCTCGATGCCCGATGCGATCACCCCCAACGTGGCAAAGAACACCGCATGCCGATCCCGCGGGATCACCTGCGTCGAAACCGGCTCGACCGCCAACCCCAGCTTCGCCGCAACGAACTCCTCCACCCGAGGATCAATGTGTGCGAACGTCCCCACCGCCCCCGATATTGCCGCCACCGCCACCTCGGCCCGAGCCGCCACCAACCGAGCGCGATCGCGCGCAAACTCGGCATAATGCCCCGCCAGCTTCAGGCCGAACGTCGTCGGCTCCGCATGGATCCCATGGCTGCGCCCGATCGTCAGGGTGTACTTGTGCTCGAACGCCCGAGCCTTCAGCGCCGCCAACACCGCATCCAGATCGGCCAACAGCAGATCAGCCGCCTCGGTAAGCTGCACCGAGAAGCACGTGTCCAGCACATCCGAACTCGTCATGCCCTGATGCACGAACCGGCTGTCCTCGCCCACCGCCTCGGCCAGCCACGTCAGGAACGCGATCACGTCGTGCCGTGTCTCCCGTTCGAGCGCGTCGATCCGGTCGATATCCGCCTGGCTGATCGCCTTGATCTTCGCGCCGCCGCGCTCGCGGATCGCCCGCGCCGCGCTGATGGGGATCGTACCCAACTCCGCCATCGCTTCGGCCGCCAGCGCCTCGACCTCGAACCAGATGCGAAAGCGGTTGGCCGGCGCCCAGATGGCATCCATCTCGGGTCTGGTGTAACGGGGAACCATTGCTGTCGTGTCCCGTCCTGGTGGGATGTCAGCTAGAACGCCGCGCCGGTTCCTGACAAGTGCCGGATACGCAACCCACCGAGACCGCGCCATCGCATGGATCACATCGCCCTGACCCATGATCTCGCCGCCCTGGCGCAGGTCGTGCTGATCGACATCACGCTGGCCGGCGACAACGCGATCGTCGTCGGCATGGCGGTCGCCGGCCTGCCCGCCGCACAGAAGCGCCCCGCCATCCTGCTGGGCATCGCCGGCGCCACGGTAATCCGCATCGCACTGGGCGCCATCGCGCTGCAATTGCTGGCGATCATCGGACTGCTGCTCGCCGGCGGACTGCTGCTGCTGTGGGTCTGCTGGAAGATGTTCCGCGAGCTCCGTGGCAGGCGCGCGCACGGCCGGCCGGACCGAGGCCACAAGACTCTGGCCCAGGCGATGACCCAGATCGTGCTGGCCGACATATCGATGAGCCTCGACAATGTGCTGGCGGTAGCCGGCGCGGCCAACGGCAGCACCTGGGTGCTGATGCTGGGCCTGTTGCTGTCGGTGGTACTGATGGGTGTGGCGGCGAACCTGCTGGCCAACGTGCTGGAACGCCAGCGCTGGATCGCCTGGGCCGGCCTGCTGATCGTGCTCTATGTAGCGGGCTCAATGATCTGGGAGGGTTCGACCGACGTCGCGGTCGCGCTCCATCGCTGACCGCGCGTCACGACCCCAGCACCGCCTTGCGCAGCATATCGTTCGCCCGGCTCTGCCAGCCGCGACCGGATGCGCGCAGCCGCTCCACCACATCGCGCTCCAGTCGCAGTGACACCAGGACCTTGGTCGCCTTCTTCTGCGCGCCACGTTTCCGGCGCAGCCAGTCCTCGACGATATCGGGGTGTGCCTCGCTAGCCGGACGCGCTCGCGCGAAGTCCTCCTCGGTCAGTTCCGGATTGTCCGGATCCAGTGCAATCCCCCGTTGGATGGCGGCCTCCTCCTCAGGAGTGTTCCGCCTGAGTTTTGTTTTCATAAGCGGCGATCTCCATATCACTGGCTTTTCGAAGGCTGATCACGCGTATCCGGCCATTACGCTTGGTGTAGATCAGCATGTGTAAACGCTCGTCGATCACGCCGAGCGCCTGCCATCTCGTCTCGCCGTATGGCCTCCGCAGATCCTGGACTTCGACAACGGTATTCCACTCAAACGCCTCCACCCGCGCGAAATCCACGCCATGCTTGCGCAGATTGCCAAACCGCTTCGCCTCGTCCCATTCGAATTGCACACCATCACCAGCAGAATGTAGCTACAATCAGAGGCCCCTGCAACCCGCCACCCTGACACTCTGCCCCGACCGCCCTATCTTCCGGTTAAACCCAGGCTTCCGGTTAAACCCAGGCAAGGAGGACCCCGCCATGCTGAACCCCACATCTCCGCTGCCCCTGAAGGACCCCACGCTGTTCCGCCAGGCCAACTGCATCGGCGGCAAATGGGTCCAGGCCGACAGTGGCCGCACGCTCGTGGTCAAAAACCCCGCCACCGGCGAGGCAATCGGCGAAGTCCCCGCCCTCGGTGCCGCCGAAACCCGCCGCGCGATCGAGGCCGCCCATCGCGCGCAGGGTCCCTGGCGCGCCATGCTGGCGAAGGACCGCGCCGCGATCCTGCGCAAGCTGAACGACCTGATGCTGGAGAACACCGAAGACCTGGCGGTGATCATGACCGCCGAGCAGGGCAAGCCGCTGTCCGAAAGCAAGGGCGAGATCGCCTACGCCGCCAGCTTCATCGAGTGGTTCGCCGAAGAAGGAAAACGGATCTATGGCGACACCATCCCGCAGAACGCCAAGGGCCGCCGCATCCTGGTGCTGAAGGAACCGATCGGTGTGTTCGCCGCGATCACGCCATGGAACTTCCCGGCCGCGATGATCACCCGCAAAGCGGGCCCCGGCTGGGCCGCCGGCTGCACCGGCGTGATCCGTCCCGCCAGCCAGACCCCGTTCTCCGCGCTCGCGCTCGCCGTGCTGGCCGAACGAGCCGGCATGCCGCCAGGCGTGTGCAACGTCATCACCGGACCATCGGGCGAAACCGGCGCCGAACTCACATCGAACCCGCTGGTGCGTAAGCTGACCTTCACCGGTTCTACCGAGGTCGGTGCGAAGCTGCTGGCGCAATGCGCGCCGACCATCAAGAAGACCAGCATGGAACTCGGCGGCAATGCGCCGTTCATCGTGTTCGACGACGCGGACCTCGATGCCGCGGTCGCCGGTGCGATGGCCAGCAAGTACCGCAACACCGGACAAACCTGCGTGTGCGCCAACCGCCTGCTGGTGCAGGACGGCGTGTACGACGCGTTCTCCGCCAAGCTCAAAACGGCGGTCGAGGCAATGAAAGTCGGCAACGGCATGGAGGCCGGCGTGTCGCAAGGCCCGCTGATCAACGCCGACGCGGTGAAGAAGGTTGAAGAACACATCGCCGACGCGGTGAAGCGCGGCGCCACGGTGGTGACGGGCGGACACCGGCACAAGCTGGGCGGCACGTTCTTCGAACCGACGATCCTCGCCAACGTGCCGAACGATGCGATGATCTTCCGTGAAGAAACCTTCGGCCCGGTCGCGCCGCTGTTCCGTTTCAAGACCGAGGAAGAAGCGATCAAGCTCGCCAACGACACCGAATTCGGACTGGCATCGTATTTCTATTCGCGCGACGTCGGGCGGATCTTCCGCGTGGCCGAGGCGCTGGAATACGGCATCATCGGCATCAACGAGGGGATCATCTCGACCGAGGTGGCGCCGTTCGGCGGCATGAAGTCGTCGGGATTGGGACGCGAGGGATCGAAGTACGGGATCGAGGATTATCTGGAGATCAAGTACCTCGCGTTGGGTGGGATTGGAACCTGATCGGACAGGAGTTCAACCGCAGATGAACGTGGATGGACGCTGAAGTATTCCGCATCCATCCACGATTCCTTTGATGCGCTACGCTGGCAGTGCCGCCCTGGCTGTCATGCCGCGACTTCGACCTCGGCCTCAATCCTCGCCCCCGTTCCTTTCGCGCCAGCGCGAGGTCGTAGTTTGTTTGCAATGTCAGCCAGAACTCGGCTGAAGTGCCAAAGAACCGGCTGAGCCGGAGCGCCGTGTCTGGCGTGATGGCGCGCTCGCCCCGGACGATTTCATGCAAACGCTGTGGCGGTACGCGAAGTTTGAGAGCGGCAGCGGCCGGGGAGATGCCACGCGCCTCCAACTCCTCCTACAACGTCACGCCTGGATGGATTTCATGGAACTGCATCCTGCCGCCTCTCAGTGGTAGTCGACGATTTCAACGTCATGCGCGTCGCCGGCGTGGAAGCGAAAGACCAGGCGCCGCGGACCGTTGATGGCTATGGCCCAATGACCCGACCGACCACCGCTCAGCTTATGCAGCCCGACGCTGCGCAAATGGCGCAGGTCGTCGAGTGTATTCGCGGCATCCAATTGACCCAGGCGCAGCCAAGCTCATTGCTGATCCATGCCCGACCCTTCCCTTTGCCGCTTTCGGCGAAGCGCCGTGTGGCGGTGTCCCTCCACGATCGCATCACATGCGCGACACGACACGCCTAGCGTATCATGTCAAGACAGCCGGGCAGCAGCACGTGTCCGACAGATCCACAGATGCGCGCGGATTGACGACGAAAGCGCCACGTGGATCGGCATTCTTCCGTGACTGTCATCTTCATGCTGGAGCGCGCCAACCGCCTCCAGGAAGGACGCGACCGGCTGATGCTCATGCAGGGTCAGGAACGTGCCCGGCACCGTTCAGCGTGGCAACCGGTGTAGCGGCGATAAA